>NZ_JBQTCX010000002.1:0-345366 GCF_052663115.1 Niallia yueguangensis | reverse complement strand
TTGGGGTCTCGTCTTTCTCGCATTCCCACAGGAGTCACGTGTATTCAGTCTGCTGAGTATTTCCTCTCCCATTTTTTTACGTAAAAAACAACAAACTTTGAGAAAACAGCCATAAAAAAGAGAACAATCCTTTCCTACAAAAGTAAGCAACTGTTCTTCTTGATCTAAAACTAAGTTAGTAAATGCCATATGCTCGCTTACTCGTAGCCAGATAATTTACGGTTATCCGTTAGAAACTTACAGGCACTATTCCTGTTATTATACGAGAAAATTATTTTTTTAGACATTATGGATTATAAAGGAAGTAAGCTAGATTGAAAACAAATATTTTACGAAAGTCGAAAGTTCCAATAAAAAATCCAACAAATTTCGAGTCACACAATCACTATTTAAATCTTGACATTCTTTGCATCTTAAAATATATTTAGTTGTACATACAAAATAGAAATATTTACTTCTTATATTTTTTATACACAACCAAAATTTATCTAAGAAATTGGAGTGCCAACCAAATGGATACAAGCATAAAATCAACGAAGTTTTATTACGGATGGGTTGTTGTGGCTATTACGTTTATTACCTTATTAATATCGGCAGGTATTCGTTCGATGCCAAGTATTCTTATTCTTCCTTTTGAAGAAGAGTTCGGATGGAGCCGCGGCGGAATTTCCAGCGTTATATCATTTGGAATCTTTTTATACGGGTTGGTAGGACCATTTTCAGCATCATTATTGCAACGATTTGGGATAAGAAGAGTGATCGTGATTTCTTTAGCCATTTTAGCAATCAGTCTTTCTCTTACACCGTTGATGACATCTTTATGGCAATTTCAACTATTATGGGGATTTGTTTCAGGTCTTGCGACAGGAATGATGGCAAATGTACTTGGCGTAACGATTAGCAATAACTGGTTTGTTAAACGGCAAGGCTTTGTCATAGGATTATTGACAGCAAGTGCTGCTACCGGACAATTATTATTTCTGCCATTGCTTGCAAAAATTATTGAGGTTGCCGGATGGAAGTATTCTGTTTTTACAGCAGTAGCAGTTATTTTATTAGTCCTTTTGCTTGTTGCCATCTGGATGCGCAACCATCCGTATGATATAGGTGTCCCAGCTTATGGAGCTAATGAACTGGCAAAACCAACTGTATTAAAAGGAAACTCTTTTCTTGCACCAATAAACGCCTTGCGTTTTGCAGTTAAAAACACTACTTTTTGGATTTTATCAGCTACATTCTTTTTCTGTGGCTTCTCGACAAACGGCTTGATTGGCACCCATCTTATTGCTGCAGGCCATGATCACGGGATAGCACAAGTAACCGCTGCAGGGCTGCTTGCTTTTATGGGCATTTTCGACTTGATTGGAACAACATTTTCCGGTTGGCTGTCAGACAGGTACGATAGTCGCAAACTGTTATTCTGGTATTACGGATTACGTGGAATCTCTCTGCTGTTTTTACCATTTGCTCTTAATAGCAATCACATGATGCTGATTATTTTCTCCGTCTTTTACGGTCTTGATTGGATTGCGACTGTTCCTCCAACCGTTAAACTTGCATCACAAGAGTTCGGTAAAGAAAAAGCAGGCATGATCTTTGGCTGGATTGTTGTCGCCCATCAAATTGGTGCTTCAACTGCTGCATACAGCGCTGGATTATTAAGAGAAGTACTTGGCAGTTATACCGTACCATTTGTTGCTGCTGGACTCGTTTGTTTAATAGCAGCATTAATGGCTTTAAAAATTTCAAAAGTACGAGAACAGCAATCATTGAATGTGTAACTCTTTTCTTGTATTAATTGACAAAACGAAGAAATTACTTTACATTTTTTGTTGTACAAACAAAACTTTTATGGAAAATCGCCCCTCGTATTTACCATCTAACAGGAAATGAGGGCAGATTCTAACCTAATAAAGGCGGCGTGAGCGAAGCCACTCCAATCTTAATAAGGATAAAAACCAACTACAGAGCACCATCACTCGTTTTTTTCCAATAAAGTTGGCGAAGCTCCGGCCCCTTTTCATAAAAACTCCCATGGAGGCGCATGTATAATGGATGAACACTTTCTTCACAATTGCCTATTTTTTACTGCTAACCGATTAAGCCGAGCTATCACAAAAATGGCGGAAGAAGAATTTGCTTCGACCGGATTAACCCCAATGTATGGATATATTATTCGACTCGTTAACGGAAATCCAGGTATTTCTCAAAAGGAATTAGCGGAAAAGTTATCTATTACTGCTTCTACTACTACTCGTTTTATTGACAAATTAGAAGGAAAACAATTAGTGGAAAGAAAAGGGAAAGGGAAAACAGTAGAAATATTTCCAACCGAAAAAGGAAAAGAATTAGAACCAATCGTTCGTCAAGCATCTAAAAATTTACTAACACGGTATGAAGCAATTTTAGGCAAAGAATTATCAGAAAAAGTGAAAACGGAAATTGAAAAAACTAGTGATAAATTAGAACAGGAACATAATTAGAAAAGCGGAAGCACCTGCCTGTAGACAAAATCTATTTTATAGACTTTGTCCACAGGCTTTTTTATGTCGAATTCGCGATAAACTTCGCTGGAGAACTGTCGCACACTAAAAGAAGGAATAAAAACTACACTCTATCATCTACAAGAAGATGCAGCAAATAAGAAATTCCGTGAATTCTTTAAACATATCTACTAGTTGGGAATTAGCTACAATTTTAGAAGAAGAACGTAATTTTTATCTGTATGAAAAAATGGGCTACATCAGAACAGGTGTTAATAAGAAATTGAACGAAAATACAACCCTTATATTTTATAAAAAAGATTGTTAAACCACTTTAGATTATTCAAGAAACGGGCGCAATAAATGAATAATGGCTTAATTGCTCATAATAATTCTGAGCAACTGAGCTAATTTTTATAAGAAGAAATGGTTCTTTTTTGATCTTATAGCTTTTCTGTATGTTCTTTAATCGTTGAGACAATTTTTTCAAATGTATATTTATGATTTACAACATCGACTGTAAAGTCTTGTTCCTCATCTATTCCCATTGTCCATCTGTAATGATTTATTTTCAAAAACACAATGAGTGCGGCAAGAGATGTTCTTTTGTTCGCATTGTGGAAAGCATGATTTTTAGCGATTGATTCAAATAATGCTGCTGCTTTTTCATATATAGATGGATAAGCATCCCGACCAAATACTGATTGCTTTGGTCGGTTAATCGCAGAGTCAAGTAGGCCTGGATCTTTTACACCTATTTGTTCTTTTGGTGAGAATAGACGAATTTGCACCGTATTGATCGCGATTACTTGATTGGTCGTTAAATAAACGATTTTGTCCATCATCTATCAACTAACCCTTTAAATGCTTTGTCATGCTCTTTTATTACATCGTTAAGAAGCTCCATAAATTCAGCATCTACTCCGTCTGGAAGATGTAGTTTTTCTTTCTTTTGTAAAATGATCTTTCCATCTTGTACTTCGACTTGTACGTCATCTCCTTGAGCTAACCCTACTTGCTTTAATAACTCAGGAGGTAGTGTGATTCCAATACTATTTCCTATCTTTGTAACTTTTCTTTCAATTTGCTCCACAAATTTCACGCCCCTTTGTTATAACTGTTATAACAATTATAACATAATATACTCTATTCTCAATGAGCTAGGTCTCCAAGATATTATATATTCAGCAAACGGGCACTATTATGGAGTTATACAGGTAGGAAATGAGCAAACTTTTTTAGAATAGAAACTTAAAACTTCTAGGTAAGAATCCATTTTGATCAAGTTTTTTTCAAAATGGATTCTTTTTAACTACCGTAAAAATGTGTGTTCAAACGATATTTTTTATCAAGCTTTATTGCAAAGCAACATCTATCCACTTCAATATTAGGAATTATTTCGATTTGTATACTTCCGATGCTCCCTCTCAAAAATACATTTCACTTCTTATTGGGCAGATATCTGCCAATCAAAAGGATCTTTTAATTTGCTCCATTCCTCATTAAACTCATCAGCTGTAAGCAAACAATCATCTAATTCCTTTTTAATAAAATCCACATCCAAGTCGATTCCAATAAACACAAGTTTTGTATGGCGGTCCCCGTATTCTTCATCCCAAGTTTCTTGAAGTTGAGGATTATTTCGGATTAGTTCTTTTTGTTGAGCTTCTGGAAGTGAAGCAACCCAATAAGAAATCGGCTCAATGTTAACAGAAGGCCCCGCCTGAGATAACAGCAATGCTAAATTGTTGCGGCTTGCACACCAGACAATCCCTTTCGCTCGAACAATTTGCAAAGGCATAGAGTTGCACCAATTATTGAAGCGCTCTGAATGAAAAGGTCTTTTATTATAATAAACAAACGAAGAGATGCCGTATTCCTCCGTTTCTGGCGTATGGTCAGCCGGTCCAATATTCAGCTCTTTCAGCCAGCCTGCTGATTCACTTGCTTTATCAAAATCAAATAAGTTTGTATTTAATATTTCTTTAGGATCAACAACACTATTAACTGTACGAATGATCTTTGCTGAAGGCTGCAAGGTTCTTATCACTTTTTCCAGCTTTGTTAGATCCTCCGCTGCGACTAAATCGCATTTATTTAAAACTAACACATCGCAAAATTCAATTTGATCAATTAATAAATCAGCAATATTGCGAATATCGTCTTCTCCAACTGCTTCCTTGCGATCCAGCAAAGAATCGCCTGACTCAAAATCATGCCAAAAACGGTTCGCATCGACTACTGTCACCATCGTATCCAATTTGCAAAATTTTGTTAAGTCAATCCCCAGTTCTTCATCAATATAAGAGAATGTTTGAGCTACAGGAACTGGCTCACTAATGCCGGATGATTCAATTAAGATGTAATCAATATCCCCCAGTTTTGCCAGCCTTTCCACTTCTACCAGCAAATCTTCCCGTAAAGTACAGCAAATGCAGCCATTCGACATTTCGACCAGCTTTTCTTCTGTTCGAGAAAAACCGCCTTGCTTTTGAACTAATTCGCTGTCAATATTTACTTCGCTCATATCATTCACAATAACGGCAACCTTAAGACCTTCACGATTATGTAAAATATAATTCATTAAAGTTGTTTTACCAGCTCCTAAATAACCGCTTAAAACTGTCACTGGAATCTTTTTCATTTGATCCACCCTTTTCTATTAAAAGAATCTAAAAGCATAAAAATACTACATCCAAACTATCCATACCGATTGATAATCTGGCTACGAAACAAATATAAATGACAATTTATTATCCTTTAATTTATGCTTACTTCTCTGCAATTCCGTACAATCAATCCATTTCATTCGATTGCACCTTTCCTTTATCACTCGATCAATTTCAGCTTGTGCCTCATTCATCGCATCTATAATGGCTAAAATATCAACTGAAAAATGGACTGCTGCTTCTTTAAAAGGCGATTTTTCATTCATGAGCTGAATAAAATGCGTCTCATTTAACGCGACTTCCTCTAATTCATTTTCTCTACTTTCAATATATTGATAAATTTCTCTCTTTTTAGCCGGCAAGTTCTTAACAGCACTTCGAAGTAAAAATTCAATTAAAATTGGATTTATTGAATTCATGCTCCAAACCTCCAGATTTTCTGACATAAACTTCAGCCGCCAAATTCCTTCATTTAGCAGCTGACCCTAGAATACGTTTTACCAGCTCGACTTTTTTACTCCTGGAATTTGCCCCTTATGAGCATATTCTCTAAAGGCAATCCGAGACATTTTGAACTTTCTTAAAAATCCTCTTGGTCTACCCGTCACTTCACATCTGTTCTTTAGGCGCGTCGGCGACGAATCTCTTGGTAGTTTTCTAAGTGCTTCGTAGTCCCCTTTTTCTTTAAGCTCCATTCGAAGTGCCGCATATTTCTCTACCATTTCTTGACGTTTCTTTTCTTTTACTACTTTTGATTTTTTTGCCACTATCCTTTACCTCCTTTAATATTAAGAAAAGCGGAAGCGCCTTGACCAGTCCCGAAGAAAAATGTTCTCTTGGCTCAAAAAGTGCTTTTTACTTTTAGAGACAAGAGGTTATCTTTCCAGGGGCTAGGTGCTGGCCGGCTAAATGCGCCACGTTCTGTGGCGACGCCGGCACTAGTACATCCTGTACGTCGGAGCTAGACACTCATCTAACTTGAACTTATAAATTCTGTTATTTAACCAAAGCGAAATGATTACGATTTATAATTCATACTAAAAGAAACCTTTCCCTAATCTTATTTCGTCTCACGGTGCAAAGTACGTTTTTTCAAACGCGGGCAATACTTCATCAGTTCAATACGATCTGGGTTGTTTCTTTTATTTTTCGTTGTAATGTAATTTCTATCTCCTGTTTCTGTACATGCTAATGTAATGGTAACTCTCATGTTTTTTCCTCCTTAGATTTTTTCAGACTATAACAATTCTGTTAAAATTACTAATACCTTTCTTAAATCGTAATTATTACGATTTATTCATCAAAAAATATTAACTACTTTAACAGAACCCATTAATTAATATTATCAATTTTTAATTATAATTAAATATATAATTATTTGCAACATTTAAGTTACTTAAACATTGATTTTTATCCTATCGCCCTTATAATAAACTGTAATGATTACGATTTACAAAGGAGCAATAATGATGAAAACGACTATTCAGTTACCTAATAAGTTGGAACGCCACCGCCATTTCGGTTCGGTGGATCCAATAAAAAATAGAACAAAACCAGAAGAAAAAGAAAATATGACAGATCTGCAGAACACGCCAAAAGACTATTTTTTCGAAATTGATCATGTTGGGATATCTAATGTTTCTCATCCTATCAACATTACTTCTTCTATGGAACCTAATCTGCAAACAACAATAGGAACCTTTACTATTACTACTAATCTTGTTCGTGATCGCAAGGGAATTAACATGAGCAGACTTACAGAATTATTGCAAGAATACTATGAACACGGCTGGATCCTTGACATGGATTTCCTTCAAGCATTTACGAAGGAAATCGCGGAAAGAATGAGCCAACATAAATCTTCTCTTTCCGTTTCCTTTCCTTGGTATTATGAAAGAAAAGCTCCTGTGACAAGTAAAAAGGGATTTATGCATTCTTCCGTTTCTTTGGAAACTAGCTATGATCAAGAAAAAGGCTGGAAATCATTTATTGGACTTGAAGCTGCTGTCACTACTTTATGTCCTTGCTCAAAGGAAATTAGCGAATATAGTGCCCATAACCAAAGAGGCATCGTAAAAATTAAGGTAGAATTACATCCTTCTACTCCATGGCCATCGGATATAAAAAAAGAATTGCTTAACGTGGCAGAATCAAATGCAAGTTCTATGCTTCACCCTGTCCTTAAAAGACCTGATGAAAAGAAGGTAACAGAGCAAGCCTATGAAAACCCTCGTTTTGTTGAAGACTTCATTCGTCTTATTGCTGCCGACTTATATGAATTAGATTGGGTAAAATCTTTTGACATCGAATGCCGAAACGAAGAATCGATTCATCTACATGATGCTTATGCAAGGCTTTCTTTTGACAAAGACTGATTTTGTTTTTTCGTGTAGTGACGTGTTTATTTGCAGAATGCAAAAAAGAAATAATTTGAACTTGTTTATTTATAAGTTTTTTCAAATACCGACAAAAATTATATAAAATTATTACTAAGTAATGTTTACCTACATTAATAAAAGAGACGGGGCTGTCCCAAAGGGGAAAATCCATTGAAAATTGAAAATCAAGAATGTTGATATATCAGTATTCTTGAACATAAAAAGTGGCAGCCAATAGCCGAAAAATCGACTAATTGGACAGCCCCGTCTCTTATTTATTTTAATAAATAGGACTGCTATTTATATTGTACTTACACTTCTTAACTGCAAATACACTTCTTTTAAAGATTCCTTTGTCATCGTGACAGGGTTGTTTTGCATATTAGGTGCAAAGCTGTTTTCCACAAGACTGTTTAATTGTTCTTCTGTAAGGACCCCAGCGTCTTCCAATGTCATTTTTAAGCCCATTTCTTTTTTCATTTCATCTATTTTATCTGCCAATTCTTCCGCATTTTTAAAACCAAGTCGTTGGCTGAAAGCGTTAAGTCGTTCAGCTTCTGGTCCATTGCTGTTAATTCTCCAGAAGGAAGGCAATGTCATAGCACATGCCTCACCATGTGGTACTCCAAAATCTTGAGTTAGTGGATAAGAACAAGCATGTGCAGCGGCTGTTTGTGTTAAATTAAAAGCCATGCCAGCTGTAACAGATGCCTCACTCATTTTTGCTCTAGCCTCCATATTTTCTGGTTCATGATAGGCTTTTAATAAGTACTGAAAGACAAGGGATGCAGCTCTTTCTGCTGCCATATCTGTAAAGGGCTGATGCTTTTTACCATAGTATGCTTCTAATGAATGTGCCAAAACATCAATTCCACTTATTGCAGTAACAGAAGGAGGACAAGTAACCGTTAATTCAGGATCTATAAGTGCATATACTGGATAGAAGTAATCGCTGGCAATCGGTGCTTTTACATCATTTTCTGTATCTGTCAATACAGAAACAGTTGTAACTTCGCTTGCCGTTCCTGAGGTTGTTGGAATTGCGATAAATGGAATGCCAGGCTCGTCAACTGGTCGTTTCTTTGAAAAGTAATCTGCGGTTCCATATGGCGTTTTTGCTACAAAGCATGCCACCTTTGCACAGTCCATAACGCTTCCGCCCCCAAGTGCAATGGCAAAATCACATTGTTTTTCACGAATGGCCTCTGCACAGTCATCCGTATTTTTAACGGTTGGATTTGGTTGGATATCAGAAAAAACAGCAACAATTTTCCCTTCTGAACTATCCATAATCTCTTGTGCAATTCCGCTTCGCACCATAGAAGGAGCACTAATTAGTATTCCTCTTTCAACATTCATTTGTTTTAGAATCTCTGATATTTTTTTTATTTTCCCAACTCCAAAGTCAATAGGTACAGGCTGCTTATAAAAGAAATTTTCCATTCTTTTACTCCCTCTCTTTCTATATTTTATTCATTCAGCCCCATCTCTTCTTTGAAAAAAATATATTTTTCTAGATATGTAGAAATGAGGCTGTAATTTATCTTATCTTAATTCGAAATTAACGCTTTGTCTGTAAATAAGTACTCTTTCTCAAAAATATCCATTGCTTCATTTATTTCTTGTTCCGAAATAATCAATGGAGGAGCAATAATGACGCTGGATTCATGTGAATACGTATAGAATCCGTGTTCTCCTAACAAGCCAACAAAATTCTTCATTAGTCCGACTTTAGCTTTGCCATAATCCATTCCGTAAGAAATAACCAGTTCTCCAGTCGTCTTGTCTTTTACAAGTTCCACTGCAGCAAAGAGTCCAATATGACGTACTTCACCTACTGAATCATACTTGCAAAGTTGATCAAGTCGTTTTGCAAGGATTTGTCCAATCTCTTCAGCATTTTCAATGATTTTCTCTTCTTTATATACATCAAGAGTTGCATTCCCAATTTGTGTAGAGACAGTATGTCCGTTGTAAGTTAATCCTGTCATAAGAACATTTTCATCAAAGTAGTTTGCGATTTTTTCACATACAATACCTTTGTCATATTGCTTGGAGCAGCTTCAATGATTTTTTTTGCTAGTTCCGTTTTGCTATTCACGAAAATATGAGCCTCGTGATAACATAAAATAATTATCTGATTTATTAAAATATAATGTATATTTCGTTTACTTACATTAGTCAAAGTGTCAGTAATTAATAGCTGCTCATTTTACATTAAACTACACTCTTGGCAGCTAAAGGCTTATTATAAGAAAAATGCAAGCGCCTTGCTCAGCCCCGAAGAAAAATGTTCACATGACTCAAAAAGTGCTTTTTACTTTTAGAGGCATGGGGTTATTTTTCACAGGGGCTAAGCGCTGTAACTAGACACCCATCTAACTTCAAAAATATTATGCTTTCTTATCTTAAAACAAAAAATACACAAAAGATTTCGCATGTGAAATCTTTTGTGCATTGCTTTGTTAATATTAATTGGCTCTTTCTTATTGGGACTGTACTAATTTCTCTAAATTAGCCTCCATGACTTGAATATAATCAAGCCCCTTCGCTTGATCTTTTTCGCTTAAACCTTCTAGTGTACTAAGAACTTCGGTTTTTGCACCAATTTCCGAGGCAAGGGTTTTCGCTAATTTTGGCGAAGTAATTTCTTCAAAATAAATAACCTTAACATCATGTTCCTTCGCAAAATCTTTTAGCTCTGCAAGTTTTTGTGCATTTGGCTCTTGCTCAGGTGATAGACCAGCAATTGGTACTTGGATTAATCCGTACTCTTTTGCTAAATATCCAAATGCAGCATGCTGAGTGATTAATTCTTTCTTCTTAACACCTTTTAATTCTGTGCGGTAATCATTATCTAATTGAGTTAACTTTGCAAGGTACGCTTTACTATTTTTTTCATAGGCAGCTTTATTATCTGGATCAGCACTTATTAATGTATCCGTAATCGTTTGCACCTCTTTTTGTGCTAAAGCAGGGCTAAGCCATACATGGGGATCCATTTCGTGATGATGCTCATGCTCTCCTTCATGATGCTCCTCTTCTTCCGTTCCATCCTCATGATGTTCTTCTTCCTCTTCTACCCCTTCTACCAAAGTAATTCCTTTACTTGCTTCTACAAATTTTACTTTCTTGCCGCTTAAGGTATCTTTCACCTGAGGCACCCATGTTTCCATATATTCACTATTGTAAATAAATAGATCCGCATTTTGAATATTTGCCACATCTTTTGGAGATGGTTCCCATTCATGTGGTTCAGTGCTTGATGGAATTAATAATTCAACATCCGCTTGGTCTCCTGCGACATTTTTTGTAAATTCATACATCGGATAAAAAGTGGTTATGACTTTTATTTTTTCAGAATTCGATGTTTTTCCATTTGTAGTTTCACTATTTTTCCCACACCCGGCCATAAAAACAACTGCCACTAAAACAATTAAAACTGTTCTCAATCGAAAAAATTTCATTGCAACATTTCCCCTTCATTTCAATTTAAACTTCTGCTTATTTTGTTTCACGATGAAGGGTGTGACGCTTTAAACGGGGACAATATTTTTTTAATTCAATTCTATCTGGATTTGTTCGTTTATTTTTTGTAGTGATATAATTACGATCTCCTGTTTCCGTACATGCTAGTGTTATCGTTACTCTCATTTTTATCGCTCCTAATTTTTTTACTGTGCCACTGTAAAAGGTGGAATCGGATCGTTCAACAATGTCCAATCAGACTCCATTTCTTCTTCTTTTAAAATACATGCATCAAGTGATTGTATTAATTCTTCCTGATTCATTTCAATACCGATTAAAACTAATTCTGTCATTCGGTCGCCGTATGTTGGATCCCATTTTGCAACTAGATCTGGTTCTTCTGTTAAAATTTGATCTATTTCTGACTGCGGGTAAGCAGCGATCCAATTTCCAGCAGCTTGTATCATAATCGAGGGACCAGCTTGCGATAATAAGCCAACCATATCATTTCGAGAAGCAAGCCAAAAGAATCCTTTCGCTCTTACAATATCCTCCGGCCAATTCTCTAACCACTTCATTAACCGTTCTGGATGAAATGGGCGATTATTGCGGTAAACAAAAGAAGAAATGCCATACTCCTCTGTTTCAGGTGTATGTTCTTCATTTAATTCCTTTATCCATCCCGCTCCTTCACTCGCTTTTTCAAAATCAAAAAGGTTCGTATCCATCACTTGGTCTAAAGACACACGAGCATGATCTGTTTCGATTATTTGTGCATCTGGATTTAATTTTTGTATCAATCCCTTTAATTCTTTTGTAGCTTCTTCTCCAACTAAATCGACTTTATTTAGTAAAATAACATTGGCAAATTCGATTTGATCGATTAACAGATCTACTATTTCTCTAGTATCTGTTTCATCTGCAGCCTGCTTTCTGTCAAGAAGCGTTTCTCCTGACGCAAAATCCTTCCAAAAACGGTTGGCATCAACAACAGTTACCATCGTATCTAATCTGCAAATGCTGGATAAATCAATATTCAGCGTTTCATCTATATATGTAAAAGTTTGCGCAACTGGAATCGGCTCACTTATCCCTGAGGATTCAATGAGGATGTAATCAATATTGCCTAATGCAACAAGCTTTTCCACTTCTTTCATCAAATCATCCCGCAATGTACAGCAAATGCAGCCATTTTGCATTTCCACCAACTTCTCTTCCGTTCTTGAAAATCCACCTTGTTTAATAAGAGCGGCATCAACATTTACTTCACTCATATCGTTGACAATGACAGCTACTTTTTTTCCTTCCTTATTACCTAGAATGTGATTTAATAAGGTTGTTTTTCCCGAACCTAAATAGCCACTTAATACAGTTACTGGTATTTTTTTATTCATTATAATCCTCCTTCTTTTATATGTTCTGATACTTTTCTAAGATTGTTATATTTACTTGGCAATTACTAAGCTTGAAACTTTTTATATTAAATCGAAATAATTACGATTTAAATCACACTTTTATATTTTAAAACGTAATCATTACTATTTGCAAGTGATTTTTATTTTTTCCATTAGTGAACACAGTATAATAGCTGCTTTTAGTTAGTAATTTTCAAGGTAAGCTTTAGAATAAAAAGACTCCACCTCAAAATAACTTAGATGAGGGAGCCTTTTGACCATTTTCCATTTCAATAAAGTTACTACTCTTTTAGAACTACTTTTTTACCTGTCTCTGCTGATTCTTGAATAGCATCTAACAATTGATGCAATTTCACAGCGTCATGAAAATTTGGAATTTGACGTTTATTCTCTAAGATGTCTTGGGCAAATTGATTATACGCTTTTTCAATATATCCTTTTGGGGTTTTATCTTCTTCTGAAGATTGCTTTACTTCTTCAATATAAATATCATTCGTTCCTGTACTTAAAGAAGAATAGTTCGGGTGCATGATTTTTTCAATTTTAAGATTACCAAATTGCACATGTCCGTAAGAATGATTTTGTACTAAACGAAAAACCCCTTTTTCTCCTCGAATTTCTAAACTAAATGCAGGATAAACACCAGCTTGAATATGAACGGATGTAGACGTACCGTCAACAAGTGTGCCATTTATTAATATTTGATCTGCTGTATCTTTAGTGATCTTTTTACCTGTTTCCTTTATGATTGCTTCTGGATAATTGTTATTCATTGTTGCAGTTACTTCTTTAAAGTCACTTAATATATAGCAGAGAACGTCAAGTGAATGTCCGCCATTAATGGTAAGCAGACTTGCTCCATTTTCTTTTTTTAAAAGATAGGCGCTTTTTTGATCCGTTATCCCCCCTTTTCCTTGGGTAGCTACTTGCATCGTACAAGATAATACCTTGCCAATTCCCCCCTGTTTGATCGCTTGTTTTAAATAAATCACTTCAGGAGATTGCCGCGCCTGCAATCCAATAGCATGATGAATATTCGCTTGATCTGCTAAAGCTGCCAATTCTTTTGCTTGTCTTGTATTTATAGCAAGTGGCCATTCACAATAAAAATGCTTCTTTTGCTCGATGGCTGCGATTGAGGCTTCATAATGAAAAGGTACTTTTACACTAACGACAACCAAATCAACCTCTTTGGATTTTGCTAATACCTGATGGTCTGTACATGCTAAAGGAGCGTTAAGCGTTGCTGCACTTTCTTTTGCCGATGTCATGTTTGATGTTCCTATCGCTATAATCCGATAATATGGATGTTCTTTAAGTATGGGAATATGCGTATGACTAGCCCACTGATTATTCAATGAACCACCAATAATCCCTACATTTATAATTTTACGTTCCATCTTTTCCCTCCTATTCAACATAAACTAAGTATAATGAAGAATATATATCATTTATAATGTTATTAAATGATACTGGCATCACTTTTTTTGATGGGAGATGGAATAAAAATGGATATAGAAAATATGAAAGCCTTTGTTTCAGTTGCTGAATGTAAAAGTATTTCAGCGGCTGCGGTTAAACTGAACCATCTTCAATCCAATATGACGGCAAAAATAAAAAAGATAGAAGCTTATTATAATCAAGAACTATTTATTAGACATGCCAAAGGAGTAGAGTTAACTAAAGAAGGAGAAAAATTATATAAGCAATTTAAAAAAATATTATTTCTTTGGGAAGAAACTGAAAATAAGATGGAAAAACAGGATGAAAAACTACGTATTGGCTCGATGATATCCATTGGTGGAACACAATTTTCGGGTGCTTTAAATAAACTTAAAAAGTCATACCCTGATTTATCTGTCACTTTAAAAACAGGATCAACAGATGAGATAGAAGTACAAATTCTTCTTGGAAATATTGATATTGCTTATACGATTGGAGCACTGGACAACCCACAAATTAAATATAGAAAAGCTGGGGTTGAAGAAATCGCTTTAATTGGAGATGAAATAGGGGAAAATACAAGGTTAGAAGATTATATAAGTGGAAAAAACCTACTTGTACTATCAGATAATTGCTTGTATCTCTCCATTTTGCGCCAAATTTTTTCAAATTTGAACATAGAGCATGGTGAAATCATTGAAGTCGGAGATCTAGAAACGATTGTGCAATTTGCTTCAATGGGAATGGGCATTTCTTTAGCTTCTAAAAGATTAGTAAATCGCTATCATATCGATCGTTATTTAGACGTTCCTTCCGCTTATCGATATATAGACATATACTTCATTACGCGTAAAAATCATCAGTTAACACCTATAGAAAAACAATTTATCGAGGTGAATCATTCTATTATGAATTTGGATTAGAATAGAGAACAGTCACTATTCACCAAAATAAAAGGGATGAATTCTACTTAATTAGTAAAGTTCATCCGTTTTCCTTAATGCTGTTTATTTTTTTGAGAAAATTTGAGCGATGCCATTGCACTTCCCGAATCTATTGCTCACAAATCAACTGCACTCTCCCAACTTTTCCATCCGTTAGTCTAACTTTTATCCCATGGGGGTGGAATTGAGAATTCGTCAAGATATCCTTCACTACTCCCGTTGTTCGTTTTCCAGTTTTTTGATCTGCTTTCAGCACAATTTCTACTGTTATGCCTGGTTTAATATCTTTTCTATTTTGACCGTTCATTACACACCCGTTCGTTTTCTTTGATTATTTGGCTTTTTTGTTTGTTGGCTATTCAACTTTTGCATTTTTTGATTGCCATTCAAATTCGCTTTGCCATTTTGTGCATTTTGTTTTTTGTTTGCCAGCTGTTGCTTCATTGCTTCTTGAAGACTTATTTTCTTTTTTCCTTTTTCATTAGATTCGTTCAAGTTAGATCCCTCCATTATTTGTTTTGTAATATAAGTTAGTAATAGAAACATTGTGTATTCAAATTAGAATGTAGTCAAACAATATTCCGCAAACAAAATCATTTGTCAGCGGTTTGCATCAGTAATTTACATCATAACAGGTTCATCGAAAATAGAACAGTTCATCTTAAGTTTACGAATTGAAAAATCGAACCAGATAGAATAAGAAGGTGACTGTGCAAAAACTCTATTTTTTGCTATCGCATTCACTTTATTTTCTACATTTATACCTCTTTTTCCCGCTATCGTTTCAAAAAAAGAAGCGCAGCCAATTGAGCTACCCCGCCTAAGTAAATCTGCAACTATTTAATTTTCCTTAAGCCATAAAATCTAAGACTAAGGATAAAACCAATAATACACTCACTAAACTACTTGTAAAAACAACCAATTTTTTATTTGGTTTATTCTTTCCCTTTAACAAAGAGCGAGAATACATAATTCCACCAATCACCACTAATGCCAACTCCAATAACATCGTTAAAACCGGCCATTGCCAAAGTCCTAAGCCTACTTGTGGAATATTTCCGATATTGCCTGGAAGGATGCTTAAATCTGAACGATGTACGAATAAATCTAATATCCAATGACTAAAAACAACGGATCCGATAATAAATGCTTGTTTTTTCCCTAAAAACTTTAAAGCAATAAATCCCGTAATAATGGCAAGGATGATGGCACTAACAAGAGATTGAGAATAATCAATTGTAAAAATACCTGCTCCGTATCCTCCATCTCCTACCGTTTCTATCTTTTCTGAACCTGTCAACAATAAAGGTACAAAAGCTATATCAAGCAACTGAGTGCTTGTCATTAACGCCCAAAGTGGTATATCAGGATTTTTTGCTTTAACAGCTGCAGCGATTCCAAAATGTCCAGCAAACATAATTATTTCATCCCCTTTCTTCTAACTTTGCTATCTAAAGTCCCACAAACGATTGTAAAAAGAAGAGTAAAAATAATAAAATTCATTTACTTATTCCTCCTATTTTTTTAAAAATTTTTGCGTGGCAACAGGCACCATAAATTTTATTCTTTCATTTTTTCAATACCTGCCAAAAAAGTATCAATTAAAAGTTTAAAGCTTTTATCAATATCCAGTGGCATGCCAAACCCTTTTTTGAGTTCGATTGATGCAAAACCATGAAGGATGCTCCTAAATCCACGAATGGCATGAAGGGATGCCTCTTCATCTAGATCATAAGGACGTAAAATATCGACTAGAAGGGCAATTATTTTATCTGACACTTCAATAATTTCTACCTGCTCTGGACTAGGGGCCTGTATCGTTAACTCATATAATCCAGGATGCTTTCTCGAAAAAGCGATATATGCCTTACTTAAAGAATGAATAGCTTCTTCCTTTTCTAATCCATTCGCAGCCTGCTTTAAGTCCGAATAAATAATTTCTGCCCCAAGAAGTGTTAAACGATTTAACAATTCCGGCAATCCGTTGATATGATTATAAAGAGACGGTGACTTTATTTTGAGTCGTTTTGCTAAATTCGCCATCGTCACTTCCTGCAATCCTTGATTATCTGCTATTTCTACAGCTGCTCTGATAATATCCTCTATTGCGATTCCTACCCTTGGTGACATAAAATACTTCTCCTTTACTTAACCATTTATTATTTTTTCGAGTTGATTTTGTGGATTTTCCAATAAATCTCCATGCCCTACTGCTAAAAGAGTGATATTATATGGCAATATCTTTTTTGCACTATTCACTGCTTCTTCCTTATTCCATGTTGCCATTGCTGGGAAAGGAAATAATAATTTTCTTTGTCCAGAGATGGCGAAGCCGCCTTTTGTTTGAAAAGCATCTCCAGCAATTAAACTATTGTCCCTGCTGTCCAAAAAAGCCATGCTGCCAGGAGTATGGCCTGGCATTTTAATGCAAGTCAGCGAACCAATTCGATCGCCGTCTTTTAGTAAAACATCAGGTTTCGTTTTAACATTTTTCGGCAGCCCTCCTTTTAATGGATACGGTTCTTCCTCCTTATCAATAGAATAATCTCCATTCAAAATACGGGCATCTCTTTCCGAGATATACACCTTTGCATTAGGAAGGTGCTCCTTTAAAGCATCCAAAGAACCAACGTGGTCATCATGTGCATGTGTTAAAACAATTTTCGTAATCGGCTTTTTTAGATTCTCTGCTGTCTTTAATATTTTCTTATAGCTAAAAGGCAATGCTGCATCAATTAATGTAAGCTCTTTTTCCTCCTCAACAAGATAACAATTAACTGGAAATACATGAGGTAAAAAAGATAGTTGATACAAAAAATTTCGCTTTATTAATCTCATTTATTTTCCCTCCTAAATAAAAACTAATGGTATTAGTTTTAATATAACTAATACCATTAGTTTTGGCAAGTAGAATGTTCAATAATAATATTCGACAAATTTCGATTAAAGCTTCTACATAAATGCACAAAACCTTTTGTTTAAATTATCACTTTATTCAGTTAATTAATTGGTATAGCGTCAGGAAAATGTGGATTTACAACGTTCAGGAAATTTCAATCAATTTAAGCAGCTCCTTCGAACCCTAAAGTAAATAAATAATGAAGGAAGTCTGTCACTCAACATGCAGAAAAAAATTCCAAAATATTATACACTCTGTCTAATACTAGCGTTGTTTATGTTCAAATATAATTAGCTAATAGGTTTGTTAAACTTTGAAAAATAATAGGCTCAACAATGGAATAAACACAAACTATCCAATTAGTAAAGAACTATATCGGTGGTTAAATTTCAAAATGAGGAGGAGTATTTATGAGATGGTCACGAAAAATTAGATAGGCAGTATACCAATCTATGATAGATATAAAATACCTTGAAATATCGGAGGTCATAATGAGAAGTCTACCTGTGAACTTAATATGGTTTATTTGTTCTATTACGTTAAATGCTTTAGGAAATAGCTTTATGATAATGGCTAACCTAGGAAATGCCCCCTGGGCAGCTGCTGGGCAAAACCTTGTATCCATATTACCGTTTTCCATTGGTGTCTGCATTATTATTTTGAATTTCTGTTCGTTTTTACTTAGTTATTTAATGAAAATAAAATTTACCGTGGTGACAATTATCAAAAGTATGGCTCTCACCTTCGTTTTTGGAATATTTATTGATTTGTTTGTGTACTTACATCACATTGTGTATGTACCGGAGAATATATGGATTCTTTGTTTATATTTATTAATAGGGTTTAACCTTATTGCAGTCGCTGTATGCATTTACTTTCAATCAAGCTCAGTTTATTTGCCGTCTGACTATTTGTTGAAGGCGTTTGGGAAGCTAATGGACAATTATACATTAGGAACAATCTTTTGTACGTCAATTCCGATATCCATCAGCATTATTATTATTCTCTTTCAACACCATGTAACTGGTCTTGGTATAGGCACGATGTTATTTATGTTTGGAATTGGATTTTTAATTGACCTTTATAATCGCTGGATTGTGATTCAAAAACAAAATACGTACTCAGCATAAAGTAGTGCAGGCTAATTGTTGAACAACCCCGTAACAATAACGAAAGAGTCTTTAAAAGAATTATATAGTAGTTTGAAATAATACATATATAAAACAAACAGCTGCTGCACACGCTTGTTCCTATCCACTAACCCAAGATTTTGGCGTTCCACATGGCGAGGCATGTGCGATGACCCTTCCTTCTTTTTGGAAATTGAACAGCCAATTGGAAAGTGAATCAGAGCGTTTAAATGCTTTTAGTCAACGTCTTGGATTTAAAAATGCGGAAGCATTAGCAGACCGTATTGACGAAATGAAAAAAGAAATGGGATTAAAAATGACGTTAGAAAATGCAGGCGTCAAAACAGAAGAAGATTTAGACAAACTTGTTGAAGGCAGCTTTGCTCCTAATATGTTGAACAACCCAGTAACAATAACAAAAGAGTCTTTAAAAGAGTTATATAGTAGTTTGAAATAATACATATTAAATAAAAAGGGATGACCTCTACTAAACTAGTAAAGTTCATCCCTTCTTTTATCGACCAAACTCGAGCAGCACTACGCTAAAACTAATCCAAAAATATTTCTTCTAAAGATGGTTCCTCTACTTCTACTCGATAGATGTCTACTTTGCACTGTGTGAACGCTCGAATAATTTCTGCAATTTTTTTCTCGTCGTTTACAGTAATAGTTAAATTGGTATCTCTTATTTCTAAATCTGTCCCTGTGTTTTCAAGCCATTGAAATAAATTAGTCTGTTCTGATTTTGGTATAGGAGAAAATTTCAGCTTTGCGATAATATTAGATCGATAGAAGGCTCGAAGCTGATCCATTGTTCCCATTTTAACAATTTTTCCTTCTTTCATAATGGCGATTCTAGAACAAAGCTTCTCTACTTCATCAAGATTATGGGAAGTCATAAAAATTGTCTTTCCCCTTTTTTGAAGGTCAAAAATCAGCCGATAAATTTGAATAGCAGATTCGACATCCATTCCAGAGGTAGGTTCATCTAGAAATATTAATTCTGGATCATGAATAAGAGCCTGTGCAATCCCCAGTTTCTTTTTCATTCCAAAGGAAAATTTCCCCGTTTTTTTATTTGCATGTGCTGATAAACCAACTGCCTCTAATACTTCCAAACATCTTCCTTTTGATGCCGCATTACCTGAAAGAGCAGAAAGGAAACGTAAATGTTCCATAGCGGTAGAAGAAGCATAAAAAGTAGAATAATCGGGCATCACACCAATCTTCTGCTTTACTCGATCATTTTGGCCTTTTTCACCTAATAATATATAAGATCCGGAACTTGGTTGAATGATTCCTGTCAACATATTGATAAAAGTAGATTTCCCCGCACCATTTCGTCCTAAGAAACCAAAGATTTCTCCTTTATTTATCGTAAGGTCGATCCCTTTTACAACAGGATGAGCTCCATAAGATTTGCTTAATTGTTTTACTTCTACTACAACACTCATCAGCACTCTCTCCTTTTAAAAATTTGATTGGCAATGATAAGAAGTATTCCTGAAAATATTAGTACAACTAGAAAAGTATAATTATTTAGATCCAAATAGTAAAAGGGAGTAATATATTTTATCCAGCTTACATAAACATTCGATGTTAAAGTAATCCAAAAACCTAAAATAGGGAAAACAAGTCCAACCACAATCCCAAGAAACATCGTAATTCCAGGCTTTGAAATAAGCACAGAAAGCAAAATAGCAAAAGCTATTTGATAAGCTAATAAACTCATTGTTTGTAAAAAAAGAAAAACATCGAACTTCTTCGCAAAAATGCTGATAATTAAAAAAGAAGTTAAAACACATACAAACCAAAATATCCAAATCCCCAAAAACTTTCCCATCACAATGGAAGTTCGCGACGTTCTCGTTACTAAAAATCGGACTGTTCGCTCATGAATCTCTCTGTTCATGCTATCGTGTGAAAGACTCATGACAAACAATTGGCCAAATATTAAGATAAGAAACATGAGGCCGACTGTATGAATGTCTTCTGCTTCACTTGCTGGCAACTCGATCCCACTTTTAATTAAATTAGCAAACTTTGCTGAATAATAGGAAGTAGCCAATAAAATAATCAATATAATGATAGACTTTATTCCCTTAAATAAGCTAAAAAATTCTCTTTTTCCAATAACGTACATCCTTACGTTCTCCTTCCTTCATCTAAACTTCGCTTCTTCTGTTTATCTACTATACTCCATGTAATTTGACCAATTAGACCAATCAGAAATATAGCCACTATCCACCAATAATACTCAGATACAAACGGCATTCCTGCATGTCTACTCAGCATGATAATTGCTGCAATCGTAGAGATTATCCTAAAAAACTTTTTCATTCTCCCACCTCTTTTTTGTACTACAGTTAGAATAACGTTTCTACCTTACTCCTATAGAAAGCAAAGCTTAATTTTTCCTTAATTTCTATTTTTTGAGTAAAGGAATGTTATGATACTTTTATATTAATTATTTAGGAGAATTTCTTATGGAAAATGCCAAACTATTAATTGTTGATGACGAACAAGCTATCTTACAAATGCTAACGATTATTTTGCAAAAAGAAGGATTTAAACAAATAGACACAGCAACAGAAGCTGAGCGTGCTCTCTCCTTATGCAAAATGAATCAATATGATTTAATCTTTTTAGATGTGATGCTGCCAGATCGAAGCGGCTTCGACATTTGTCCCCTTATCAGGGAAATAACCAATGCAACGATCTTCTTTTTAACAGCACGTTCCACTGATCTAGACAAACTTTCAGGATTTGCTTTAGGAGCAGATGATTATATTACGAAGCCCTTCAACCCGCTTGAGGTGGTCGCACGGGTAAAAGCACATTTGCGCAGACATGCAGAAAAGATGCCAAAAGCTGCAAATACAATGTACCACTATGGCCAAATTAAGGTAAATACCGTTTCAGGTGAGGTTTCCGTTAATGGTCAGAGCATTACATTGCCAGCACAAGTTTATCAATTGCTGCTGTTCTTCTGTAAACATCCTAACCAGCTTTTTAGTAAAAGTCAGCTTTATGAACAGGTATGGGGAGAGGATTTTCTAGGAGAGGATAACACGATCATGGTTCACATTAGAAAGCTCCGTGAAAAAATTGAAGAAGATCCTAGCAATCCCCAATATATCGTGACAATACGGGGACTTGGGTATAAATTTGTTGCAAATGGCGGGAATCATCACCATGAACGTTCATAAACGATTTATTGTACAGTTTTTTTTACAATTGATTTTTATGTTTACTCTTGTCCTGATTGTATTTATTACTTTTTCGGTAGTCATCGGGTTCTCTACTATGAATTTAGAAGCCAAAAATGATTTATCAAAAGCGGATAGTTTATTTTTCGATGGGAAAATTGATGTTAAAAATAATAAAGTGGTTTTTAGCAGCGAATTAAAAAAAATGGCAAAGAAACAAAATAGCTGGCTTGTTGTTTTAACATTAAATAGAGATGTTATCGGTACTTATAATGCTCCAATGCAACTTCCTAATCACTTGAGTAAAAGTGTACTAGCTTCTTTAATGCTGCAAGATGAGCATTCAGATGTAACCTATACTTATTGGGAAATTCACGAGTATACAGAGAAGCCTCTCCTTCTTTTTTTGGGGCAGGAAAACAGCGGTGCAATTCTCCTACCAATAGTCAAGTCAGAAGTTGACTGGAACCATCATCAACTAAATCTCTCCCATTCAACTATTCAACAAATGAATGAAAACAATAGCTGGGTGCAATTGATTAATGCGGATGGAGAAGTAAAAGATGAGTCTGGGACAGAAAAACAACCAAAAAAATACTCTATTAAACAATTACAAAAATTGTCCAATAAAGAGGATAAAACGTTTTTTTCATACTATGATAAACAAACAGATCAAACCATTCTATTAGGTATAAATCCTTCTAACAGTTATTCTAACTTTGAAGAAGATTTGTTTAAAACTGTTAAAAGTACAACATTTATTATATTTGTTCTAGGGCTC
The DNA here is from genome assembly GCF_052663115.1 of Niallia yueguangensis. Lineage (NCBI taxonomy): Bacteria > Bacillati > Bacillota > Bacilli > Caryophanales > Bacillaceae > Niallia > Niallia yueguangensis. The sequence continues at coordinate 322,547 of NZ_JBQTCX010000002.1, read as the reverse complement.
ATCCTGCTTATTTCGGGAACAATCTGGTATGCATCTAAATTTGGCATTCCTCTTCTTACCATGATGAATTGGATTAAAAACCTTGGCGATGGGAATTATCAAGAACCCCTTGATCAACATCAGCGTCCTGTCATGCTAAAAAAGAATGGCAAACTGAAAAGAAAATACCGGTTATATAAAGATTTAATTGTGACACTTTCCCAATTAACGGAAACACTACAAAAAAACAAACAACAGAGCTTAAAAATAACGCAGACTCGGGAAGAATGGATAAGCGGTTTATCTCATGACTTAAAAACACCGCTAGCTACCATAAGCGGATATGCAGAAATGCTCAAATCGAAACAATATAGTTGGAGAGAAGAGGAAGTGAAAGCATTTTCTAGTACGATAGCAGAAAAATCAACGTACATGAAAGAATTGCTTGAAGATTTAACGATAACGTATCAACTTAAAAATGAAGCTTTGCCTATCGCAAAAGAAAAAGTAGACATGAACGAGTTTATTCGACGAATCGTCATTCACTATATCAATGATCCAACAAGCGATGATAAAGAATTTATCTTTCATCCTTATCATCAAACAGTCGAAGCTTCCATTGATCCTAAATGGTTTCAACGGATAATTGATAATTTGATTGCTAATGCAATGAAATATAATCCAGCTCAGACAACGATTACGGTATCGGTTACTCTTATCGAACAGCATCTAGTCGTGATTACGATTAAAGATAATGGAAAAGGAATGGATAATGAAACGCTTGCCAAGTTGTTCAACCGCTACTACCGTGGTACGGATACAACTAGTTCAGATAATGGAACGGGATTAGGAATGGCAATTACAAAAAAATTAGTCGAGCTTCATGGAGGATCCATTAATGTAAAAAGCCAGCTTAATGAGGGTACTACAGTTCGCATTATACTACCTGTGTTGGAAGAGGAAAATTAAGAGAAAAAGTTAAGTATAAAATCGGGGTGGTGTCTAAGTGCATCACCCTATATTTTATTCGAGAAACTTCAAGTGATGCGCAGTTACCATCCATGCAATTCCTCCAATATAGCACTTACCCTTGTTTAAAAAATAGCTAACCAATTTTAACAACTAACCAATTAACAATTGACATTTTATAACAATAATTGTATCATCAGATGGAAACTAATTATAATAATTAAGTTTCCTAAGTTTCTTTTAGGAGGGTCAATATGTTAAAAAATTACTTATTTAAAAGTTATTCTAAATTTAAACTTAGTCGTTTTAATACTCGTGTTTTTTACGGTACAGAACTTCAGGAAAGAATTTTGAAGAACATCTTATTAAAAAATAAAGATACTTATATTGGTGAAAAATATCATTTTGATAAATTAAAGTTTGTTGATCAATACAGGGAGTCTGTTCCAGTTCACTGTTATTCAAACTATCATAGTTACTTGGAAGAATCTCAAAATAAAATGAACATTTTAACAAAAGAACCAATTATCTATTGGGCAAGAACAAGTGGTTCCTCTGGAACTCCAAAATTAATTCCACATACAAAAACAAGTATTAAAAATTGGAATGAAGGTGCCATTAGAAACTATATATCTTATCTTGCGAATACTAAAAAAAGAATACTAACTAATAATTTTATTGCATTTGTAGGACCATCCTTTACTAAATATATTCATAACATTCCTGTTGGTTATATTTCCGGCATTGCTGCAAAAGAAAATAAATTCCTATCCTCTCAAAATGTAGTACCAGAACATCTAAATAATATAAATAATTTTGATGATAAATTACTACAAATTACTAAATATGCTATTAATAATAAAATTAATGGAATTGTAGGGATTACCAGTTTTTCACTTCACCTTTTACATTTTATAAAATTTCATAGTAAAGATTGGGTTAAATATAATAAGGAAGTTAGCTTTTGTTTAGATGAAAATGGAGATATTAATTTAAATAACTTATGGCCTGATTTTGGATTTATGCTTTCTACCGGTGTTATGAAAAGTGAATTTCAGTCTAAGATAAACTACCTAATAGATAATGTATGGGTTGCTGATTTTTATGCTGGAACAGAAGGAGCATATGCTTTTACTAATAATAAACAAGATAATGGAATGACTTTAAATATAGACCTTTATTTCTTTGAATTCAGAGATTTAGAAAATGGTGAAATATATAGTTTAAAAGATGCTCAGCTTTATAAACCTTATGAAGTAATCATTACAGCACCGAATGGACTTTATCGATTTACAAATGAGGATATTGTTGAGTTAGTTAGTTTGTGTCCTCCACAAATTAAAGTTCTAGGTAGAACTACGACAATGATTAATATAGCCGGTGAAAAATTAAATGAACTTGAAATCGCCTATGCCGTGAACAAAACTTTAGAAAAATATGGATTAACAGGAGAAAGATTTGTCTTTTTTGGTTGGAATGATGATCAATTGTTGGCTCATCACTGCTTGGCTATTGAACTATTCAATATAAGAAAGGAACCAGTCAAAGATTTTATTAACCATTTTGTTGAGGTTTTATCTAAAAATCGCTACTCCTATTACAAAGGATTACAATCTATTATTAAACCGGCAAATATCATCATACTAAAACCAGGAACGTTTGAACAAATAGAAAAAAATAAGGCTGCAGAGTCTGGGTTTGTTGGACATTCAAAGGTAAAAACCATTATTGATTTAGAAACAGCATGTAAACTTATAAAATCAGACCATATACTATTTGAGGATTTACCATATGAAATACGTTCTAAATTTAAATCAAAAATGGTAGACGAAGAGGAAAGAATTTTATGAAGTCTGCACTTTCTAACAATCGTGTAGAAGAATCACTTTCAAAAACCCAGTGGATGTTTATTATGATTCTTGGATTAGGTGTTAGTATTCGACAAGTTGCTATGACAATGGTAATGCCATTTCTTTCTGTTTATAGTCAAACACTCACACACTACTCCCCTTTATTGGCTGGTATAGCACTAGGGATATTTGGGCTCGGTCAAGCAATTTTCCAAATACCTTTTGGAATCTGGAGCGATCATGTTGGAAATAAAAAAGTCATTCTAGTAGGTTTGTTTTTAGTTATTTTGGGATTATTAATGGCTTATGTTGTTCATAATATGTATCTATTTATCTTAGCTAGAGCACTTCAAGGTAGCGGCGCCATTATTGCTGTTGTATTCTCGTGGGTTTCAAATGATATAAACAGTGATAACCGTATAAAAGCAATGAGTTTTTTAAGCACTAGTATTGCTGTTGCAGCTGCATTGTCTTTTATTATTGGTCCAATTATCCATGTCTTTATATCAGTGAATGATATGTTTTTAATTTGTGCCATTATTATTACATTAAGCTGGATGATGATTTTTTTATTTTTAAAAGAAAAAAATGTAAAAAAAACCAATTTATTGGATGCACCTTTTACTTATATAAAATCATTGCTTAAAAGCAAAATGTTTCTCTCTCTAAATTTTATATCGTTTATTAATAATTACATGATGACAGCAGTTTTCTACGTTATTCCTATGAATCTTGTTCATATAACAGGACTAAATGGAATGTGGAAAATATTTATGCCTGCTGTTATTGTTGCATTAATTGTAATGAAATGGATTGTGCCATTAGCACAAAAGGGATATAGTCTACACCTGCTAAGAATCTCTTCTATTATTTGTTTAATAGGTATATTCTGTTGCTTTTATAATACATTCTACATGCTGCTAATTGGATGTTCGCTATTTATGATAAGTTATTTATGCATTGCAACACTTTCTCAGAATGAAGCAAATCACGATATTGATGAGAATCGTCGTGGTACTGCAAATGGCATATTTAATAGTTTTCAATATTTAGGTTCTTTTATTGGTTCGGTATTGACCGGTTTAATCTGGGGCATTCAAACTGAATTTGCACTTATTCTAACGAGTATTATTGCGCTTTTTGGCATTGTCTTAACTTTTTCTATTCATCAACGCCAATCTGCCTCATAATTGTTTGATATAAACAGCTAAATTATTGCAAGGGAGATAATATTAATTGAAAGAACGTATATTAGAAACTGCATCACACCTTATTGAGAAGTATGGGCTTAGAAGATTCACACTAGACGAAATTAGTCGAATGCTGTCTATAAGCAAGAAAACAATCTATGTTTATTTCCATAGTAAAAATGACATTATTTCTGCTTATTTTGATGCAGTATTAGAAAGTGATAAACAACATACGCTGAAACAATTAGACAAAGCAGAACTATTAGATGAAAAATTACAGGCCATTATCTTTTCTTCACATGATTTTAAACTTCCTTTAATTGTTATTGAAGAGGCTGAACGGTCCTATCCGAAAGAATGGGAAAAAGTTGAAAAGTACAGACTTTTCAAAGTTGCTTTAACTCGAGAAATTTTAGAAAATGCTAAAGATGATGGACTAATCAGAGCAACTGTTGATTTTACTATTGTTAGTTATATGTTGGAAAAAATAAGCTCTATGATTTATAATCCTTCTTTTCTCATTGATAACGACCTTACATTAAAGCAAGCCTTGCTATCAAGTGTTGACTTAATTATGAATGGTATTAGGAAAAATGACTAGTTAGGCAGAGGAGATAATTATAAAATCAGGGTAGTGACTAGTGCACCACCCTATTTTTTTCGAGAAACTTCAAGTGATGCGCAGGCACCATCCATGCTATTCCTCTAACGCAGTACTTATCTTTGTTGTTTTCACTTGCACATAAAACAATGCGAGTCCGATGACTGTAATAAATGGTGCGACTAACACTAAGTCTTGTAACGGCAAATACTTAACAGATAAGCCGCCGACAAAGGCACCTCCTGCATTTCCTAAATTCAGTGCGGATTGATTTAAGGTACTTGCAAGCGTCGGAGCGTCTGCGGATACTCCCAATATCCGAAACTGCAGCATCGGAATCATTGCAAAAGCTAAGACTCCAAAGATAAATATTCCTGGTACCATCAGAATGTTGGAGAATTGGAGGAAGTAAAACAAGAATAAATAGCCAACAAAGGCACTTAAAATAATAAAAAGTGATTTATTAATATTCCAATCTGCCATCTTTCCGCCTACAATATTTCCAGCAGTTACTCCTAAACCAAATACAACTAACAGCCAGGAAACGGTAGAGGATTGATATCCGGTTACATCGGTCAAAACGGGCGTAATATACGTTACCAACGTAAATACACTGCCAAAACTAAACATGGCGATAAGCAACGCCAGCCATAGGTTGCCGCTTTTTAATACGAGTAACTCTTGTTTTATATTGATTTTCTTTTGTTCATCATTTTTCGGAACAAGCAGGAAAATGCCTATTAATGTAATAAAACCAATGATTGCAATGATTAAAAAGCTGCTTCTCCATCCTAATTGCTGTCCGATAAATGTCCCAAAAGGAACACCTAATATGTTGGCAACCGTCAAGCCTGTAAACATGAGCGCCATTGCACTTGCACGGCGAGAATACTCTACTAAGTTCGCTGCCATAATAGCACCGATACCAAAAAAAGAGCCATGAGCAAGTGACGTGATTAAACGAGACGCCATTAACAAACTATAACTCTCCACAACAGTCGCCATTAAATTACCGATGCAGAAGATGAGCATCAGCAGCATTAATAAGTTTTTTTGCGACATTTTATACGTGATAAGAACAAGAATCGGACCGCCAACTGCTACACCTAATGCATAGCCAGTAATTAACTGCCCCGCAGCGGGAATAGTAGAATGAACATCATGAGCTACCTCTGGTAACAACCCCATAATAACAAACTCTGTCATCCCAATTGCAAACGCACCTACAACCAATGTCCATAGTGCAATCGGGTATTTCTTCGTCAATACGATCACCCCTTCGATTTTTATTTAATACTAAATAGCATCATTATATAAAAATCTTCCTTTTGCTGTCTTGTATATTGCTCAAACTTTTTCAGAAAAACTACCTGGATTTAAATCTATACATTCATTAGCAAATAGCACAAAAAGATAAGGGTATCCTACATAAATCTTCTGTAGAACAGTTTGCTTGGAAATCACAGCCGTTTTGTCCTATACAAAAAGGGTGTCCAAAACCGGAAAATCTCGGCTTATGAGACACCCTATTTTATCATCTGCACTCTTCCAGCTTTTCCATCTGTTTATTTTACCTTTAATCCATGTGGATTTAACGGAGATACCCTCAATACTAGGAAATATTTCCCCTTAATGGCATACACCATATCTTTACTATCCATTTTTGTATTTAGGTCTATATTCATATATATTTGTTTTTCGTAAACTACTTCTCCATAATTTTTTTGTTTTTAGCTTTAAACTTGTTAAACATACACCGACTATGACTATTGCACCTGCCAATATCTGCATGGAAGTAATAGTTTCACCTGATAGTAAGGTAATTACTACCGTAAATACCGGCACTAAATTCATACTAATACTTGCCTTAACTGTGCTCACTACAGGAACTGATCGGTTCCATAAAATAAAGGCAAAAACTGTTGAAAAGATACCAAGATATAGGATACTTCCAATATCAGCAATGTTTACTTGATGAATACTTATTGGTTTTGAAAATAAAAGAAAAGGCATCATTATAAATAGACCAAATAAAGATGAAATAGCCGTTGTGGTAATTGGATTAACACGTAATAAACTTTTCCCAATAATGGTGTAAAAAGTCCAGCTTAACACGACTATAAACATTGTTAAGTCCCCGATATTTAATTTATTATGGGAAAAATTAGAATGTGATCCAGAACTAATGATGATAATTACACCTAATAATGAAGTAGCAATTCCAATACCTTGAATAAAAGTAATCTTCTCTTTTAAAAAGAAATAACTAAATACAACAACACTTACAGGAATTAATACAGTAATTAGAGATACATTGGTAGGTGTAGTATGCTTTAATGAAAAGTAAGTAAAGTAAGTAAAAAGATAACCTCCAAGTAACCCCATAAGTAATAGTTTAAACCACGATTTCCTTATTACTTCTTTCCAATCAGGTTTTTCATAAATTTGAGCAAGCGGAATAAGAACAGCAACAGCAACAATCCAACGTACCACAGTGATCCATATCGGACTATATTTAGTTAATAAATGTGGACTGAATAAAATATTCGTAGCCCAGAAAAAATTACATAACAAGAGAGAGATCCAAGCTTTATAAACCATTAAACTTCCTCCATTTCTTCAACATAAACATTGTTAAGATTAATCTTCTTAAATAAAGGCTGTTTTCGTATAGATTGTTGCTTTTAAACGCGCAGCCTGCATACCCTTCGCTTTCCGTGGGCGAGCGTCGAGCCTCCTCGTCGCATACGCTCCTGCGGGGTCTCGTCTTTCTCGCATTCCCACAGGAGTACGTGTATGCAGGCTGCTAAGAAGTGCATTTCTAAATGTATTATGTAAAAAACAACAAACTTTGAGAAAACAGCCTAAATAAAAAATAAATGATGAGTAACTACCCGGTTGTTTTAGAGATTTTTTGAGATTATTAATATATTTTTTCACTTCAGCTATACTTTTCGAATTTGTCCGATTTTTCTAAAGTAACTTTGGTTTAAGCGTGATAACAAATAAGTGTAAGTGAAAAGATTAATGTGATTGTGCCACTATGACATGTTAACCTCACTATCTGATTATTAATTATTTTAACATTAAAGTTGATTTATAACTTTATTATTCGGTATAATCTAATAAACTTAAAATAATTTAAAGTATTTATCGTTTTTGCAAAATTAAATTCACTTTAAGTATTCAAACATTAATGTTTTTAGAATATTTGTAAAGGAGTAATTTTAATGGAATCTATCGTAAGTAAAGTTTTAGATAATGTTGATATTCAACTTTTAGATTTACTACAAAAACAAGCAGAGTTGAGTAATATTGAGCTGGCAAAACGTGTGAACTTATCTCCACCAGCTATCCATTCAAGGATAAAACGTCTAGAAAAAGAAGGTTTTATTAAAAGAAAAGTAGCTATTTTAGATCATGAAAAGCTAGGATTTGATTTATCATGCTTCGTTTTTATCAGTGTGAATATGCACCAAGCTGAGAAGTTGGAGGCTTTGGAAAAGGCATTAGAATCTATGCCTGAAATATTAGAGTGTCATGCTTTAACAGGTGAATATGATTTTCTTATAAAAGTGGTTAACAAAGATCGGAAGGAATTAGAGATGTTTGGAAGAAAATTATATGAACTTGGTATTACAAAAATTCAAACTAGCTTATCCCTAAGAGAAATTAAAAGTACTACAGTATTACCTATATAGGAACAAGATTAAAGTTGTGAAATCTTGGGAATCAAGATGTAATATAAGAATTCAGCGCCATATTCTTTGATTAGAATGGCGCTGTTTATTCCAGATTTGTTTTTTACTAAACCGTCTTCCATAATTCCTGACTGAAGGTTTCTTCTAATCAGTTTAAAGGTTGGTTTATCTGTAATCGTTTTAGCTAGGAGACTCATCAGTTTGTCGTGCTGAACTCGGTCGAAAAATTAAATCCCGAACACCCTTAGGGCTGATACCCTTTATATCCACCCATTCCCTTTAGCTTTAGAAATAGCTTCTATTCGATTTTTCACTTCTAATTTACTGATTGCTTCTGAAATATAATTGCGGATTGTTCCAGAGGATAAGTAGAGTGCAGCGGATATTTCTTTAGCTGTTTTACCATCAGCGACGAGTGATAATACTTCTCTTTCTCTTTCCGACAAAGGATTTTCTTTGCCCATGCTGCCAAAAATCAATTCGGATGCAAATTCTCTTTTTCCTTTTATAACATTCCGAATTGCTTCTGCTAATTCTTCACTTGGACCGTCCTTTAGTAGATAGCCATGAACGTTTGCTTTCAGTGCTCTTTCGAAATACCCTGGACTTGCAAAGGTGGTTAAAATGACTACCTTGCACGCTGAATGGCTTCGCTGTAGCTCTTCTGCAACATCCAATCCACTTTTCATCGGCATTTCAATATCAAGCAAGCATACATCTGGCTTCAGCTTCTTTATTAAAGAAAGAGCTTCTTCCCCATTCTCCGCCTGCCCAATCACCTCTATATCCTCTTCGAAATCCAAAAGGGTTCCTAAGGCTCCTCTGAGCATTCTTTGATCCTCTGAAATAATGATTCTAATCAAAAAGCCATCCCCTCTTTCCTTTCTTTCACAATAATAGGAACCGTTATGTGCAGGTTTGTTCCTTCTTGAGAGGAAAGGTGTAATTTCCCCTCTAAAAGTTCAAGGCGTTCTTTCATTCCTTTTAATCCATTTCCTGCTTTCCTATTATCCGTTAGCCCAACCCCATCATCTATAACAAAAACATCCACTTTGCCAAGTTTATGGTTAATTTTAATCGTACAATTTAATGCAGAGCTGTGCTTTACCACATTTGTTACAGCTTCTCGTAAACATAGACTAATAATATTTTGCGTAAGAGGAGGCACGTCTGCTTTTTCTAAATCAGCTTCTATGTGATGAGCAATGCCCGCTGCTTTTAATATCGTTTGTATCTCCACTAATTCCTCCGCAATAGTGATTGCCCGCATATCTGAAACCAATTCCCGTACTTGTTTTAATGCCGAACGGGAAATTTTTTCGATTTCTTTCGCTTCTGTTTGTGCCTGCTCTGGTTTATGAACAGCCAACTTCCCAACAAGCTGGCTTTTTAATGTAATTAACGATAAAGTGTGGCCTAATGTATCATGCAAGTCTCGTGCAATCCGCATTCGTTCCTCTCTTTTAACTAACTCATTAATCTGTTCATTGGCAAAATCCAATTGTTTTTCTAATTCCATTCGTTTAATCATCGATCGGATGCCAAATGGCGACATCAACATAATCACAAAAAAAGGAATATAGGAGATTATACTTTTTAATGAAGTATTCTCTATATTAATAAGCAGAGGAATGGATTGCATCACAGCAAATACAATAAGAGCTAGATAAAAATTCCTTTTTCTTACATAATATCCAATAAAATTAGCCGGGAAAAAACCCATAAATAAATTATTCGGATTGTAAAATAAACTTAACAATAAAATAATCCCCATCTGAATGCCGAGCCAATAAGAATACTTTTTCATTCCCATACAAAAATATAATTGTCGATACGAAACAAGGAATACAATCAGAAGCAAATATCCAATAACTAGTTTTACTCCTTTTTCTTTTGAAATATCGACAGTTGGCAAAACGAGATATATTAAAAATACATAGGGGAAAAATCCAAATCTTTCTGGAAATATGAATAACTGCTTGTTAAATCCCATAGACGCTCCTTAAACAGCTTCTTGTTTTCTTCTTATATACATAGATAATAGCATAAAAAGGAAAAGGTATCCTATTAGCAAAAGGGAATTCATTACATTCGGATTGTTTCCTCTAATGATTTCCCAAGCCCCGTCAGCAAATTGATAGGAAGGAAGCCACTTAGCAATTGCTTGCATCAATTTAGGAAAAATATCGATAGGCATCCACATTCCCCCCATAATCGCTAATACCATATAAATAAGATTGCTAATACCTGATGCAGTTTCCACCTTTTTCATTGTTCCGACTAATGTGCCAATTCCTAAGAAAGGAAAAGATCCAAAAATAATCCATACTCCACACATCATCCATTGAAACAGGGACAACTCAACTCCATTTATTAATACACCAGCTAGAAAAATAACTACAATAGAAAATACATGGATCAATGTTTGCGCCACCATTTTTGCAGCAAAATACACTCCGGTAGACAGAGGGGAGATCTTGATAAATCGTGTCCATCCTTGTGTTTGTTCTTGCACTAGCTTAATCCCTAAAGTCATAATCGATGATCCCATCACGCTAAAAGTTGTCATCGACATTAAATAATGTGCTTTCCACAGTGCTTGATCATTTTGCGGCGAACTAATGAGCTTGGTGAAAAGAAAATAAAACATAATCGGCATACATAAAGACCAAAAAATATAATAGCGATTACGGAACATTCTTAAAATCTCTGCTTTTGTTTGCATCATAAATGCGCTCATTTAGATAACCTCCCTATTTTCCACTAGATTTGAAAATGCTTCTTCTAGCTTCCCATGACGGATTTCAATTTGACGCATCTTTATCTTTTTTTCAAATAAACATGTAAGCACTTCATCCGCATTATCTGTTATAAGAACTATGCGATCTCGCTCTTGTTTTACCTCCAAAATATACGGCAATGCTCGGTACATTTCTAAAGAATGCTTCGCTTCATCCAAAAAGGAAATCGTTTGTTTTGTAAATCTTTCTTTTAATTGTGCAGGGGTGCCATCACTTGCGACCGTACCATTGTGGAGCATAATTATTCTTTCTGCTATTTCATCTGCTTCTTGCAAATAATGAGTTGTAAAGATAATCGTTTTTCCAGATTCTTTTAACTGTAATACCTTTTCCCAAAAGAGCTTTCTTGAGGTAATATCCATGCCAACTGTTGGTTCATCAAAAAAAAGTAAATCTGGATTGCCTACAAGTGCTAATGCAAAATTCAATCTGCGCTTTTGCCCGCCTGACAGCTTCTCCGTTCGTTTATTCCAATCCTTTTCCTCGAGTCCGGTTAATGCAAGTAAATCGGAAATCGCTAATGGGTTAGGATAATAGCTTTGAACTAGCCGAATCACTTCTTTTACTTTTAAGCCATCCATTACACTAACGTCCTGCAGCATACAGCCAATCCTTTGTCTTACTTCTTTCCTTTTTGGATCAGACTGAAATAAAGAAATCTTTCCATTACTTACCTCCATTAATCCAATCATCATTATGATAGTCGTTGTTTTTCCCGCACCATTTGCACCTAAGATGGCAACAGCCTCTCCTTTATTAATGGAAAAAGAAATATTATCCACCGCTTTTTGATCATAAAATACTTTAGATACATTGCTTACCTGTATGACATTCTCCATGTTCAACACCTCCGACATTTGTAATTCTATTGTAAGATGAAAAAAAACACTTGATTAGTCGCAGATGTCACCACTTTAAAATGACAAATGTCATAAAAAAATGGAATTTAAATTATTTGTTACAGTCTATATATAGTAGAAAATAAAAGGAGGTTTTTGTTATAGGCTGTTTTCTAAAAGTTTGTTGTTTTTGAATAAAATAATAAACATGGCTGAAGCACTGAGCAGCCTGAATACACGTAGACTCCTGCTTAGAAAAGCGAGAAAGACGAGACCCCATAGGAGCATAGCGAGGCCACTGAAAAAGTGAATGCTATAAAATATAGGTAGTGACAATCCAAGCAACGAAGAGGTTTTCGTTCGGTTTTCCGAGGCTTACCACACGCTTTCCGCGGGGCGAGCGCCGAGCCGCTTCGTCGCTACGCTCCTGCAGGGTCTCGCCTGTCTCGCTAATCCCGCAGGAGTCGTGCGGACGCCTCTCCTAACCAACATGATGGTCGTTTTCAAACTCTCTATACCATTTTTACCCTAATATATTTAAGTGTTTCACCTATAATTTATCTTATAAAACACTTTTTCAGTGTCGTCAGCATAGCAACAAGGAGGCTCGGCACTCGTCCGCGGAAAGCGAAGTGTATTCAGGCTGCGAGTTTAAAAGCAACAATCTATACGAAAACAGCCTAAATAAAAGCAAGCCCCCAAGTAAACGAAGAACTTTCGTTAGTTTGGAGACTTGCTTTTTTTACTTACCTAGTTTTATTTCGTCTCATCTTCCCTTTCGATATTTCATTAAAAGTATTTCAATAAACTTCGAGTAGTACTAGCAGCACCCTCTAAATGCTGTTTCTTCTTCTCTGAACATAACATAAACCAACGATGCTAGATATTAGAACAAACGGAAAGCTATTTTGATAAATGTCAGGGAAACTGGAAGCTATGGATGTTTTGGCAAATGCTGAAATATCCTTTGTATAGTTTGTAACCTTTGTTGCAACATCCTGCAGCTGTATGTCCACTTGCTTCGTTACTTCTTTGGTTATTACTGCCTGCTGTGCTTCTCTTTCTTGTGCAGGAAGTTTCGCTAACGTTGTTTCAACATTTCTCTTTATTAACCCTTCTCGTTTTAGATTTTCGTTTACTTCAGATTGACCGGAAGAAGAATCGTCAATAGAATGCTTATTTAGTTGAAGTTCCGTTTTCTTGTACAGTTCTTTTTTCACATCACTAGGAACATCTAGTCGTTCTACTTGTTTATAGGCATGAACCAATACCTCATGTTTTTTATCATCTATTGAGTTTGTTAAGCTGGAAACGAATATGGCAACAGCCAGCACAACACCTATCTGTCTCACCATCGTAAAGACACTTTGCGATGAAGTTAACAATTCGCCTTCAAATGAAGCAGCACTAGCCATAGTCGCAGTGGAAATAATAAAACTAAAACCTAGTCCTAACAAAAAGCATACTAAAATAATTTTACTAGTAGGGCTATCTATACTTAAACTTTTTAGTAAATAGAAGGAACAGCCCATGATAAAAAATCCAAGTATTGTCGGAATGGCAAAACCAATTTTCTTAACGACCCATCCAGCAAATGTGGAAAAGAAGAAAATCGTAGCTGAACTAGGTGTTATTAATAATGCAGCTTGTAATTCTGTCTTTCCTTGAATTTGCGTTAAAAATTGGGGAAGAAGAACCATTACACCTACTAAAAAGATAAATCCTAATGACACGCTTAAAGTGGATCCGATAAAAAAGCGATGTTTAAATAGAGTAAGGTCCACCATCGGATTTTGAACTTTTAATTCAGTCACAATAAACAAAATAAGAGATACTACACAAATGATATAACAAGCTATCGATTTTTCGCTTATCCATCCCCAATCATTTCCTTTGATTAATACTAAGTTCAAAGAAAAAATAGTTACGCTGGAAAATAAAAGACCAAACCAATCAATAGCAGCTTTTACCCGCTGTTCATTTTTGATCGTTAGAAATAGGATAGTGAGGATAACAGCAAGGATGCATATAGGAATATTGACATAAAAAACCCAATGCCAACTTAATGTATTCGTAATAATACCGCCAACAGATGGTCCTATCGCAGTTGACAGACCTTGCGTAGCCCCAAAAAGCGTCAATGCTAAGGTCCGCTTTTCCAACGGCATTGCCGCAACACCAATGATCATGCTGCACGGGATAAGAATAGATGCACCAAGACTTTGAATAAATCTAGAGAATATCAGCATAGACCCGCTGTCCGACAATCCACAAAGGGCAGAACCTACACCAAACAGAATTAATCCAATTATATAAAACTTATTCTTGCCAAACAAATCTGCAAACCGGGCCATTGGGATGACTAGGATGGCGATTGTCATCGTGTAGACATTTAACATCCATGAACTAGTTTCAAGCGAAGTCCCTAAATCCTCCTGAATTGCTGGTAATGTAATATTCATGATAGTAGAATCTAGCATACAAACAAAAATACCTAAACACATCACAACAAGTATTCTCATGCCTTTATTCTTCTCCACCACTAATCTCCTTTTCAATAATAGCTATTTCTTTCTCAAAAAAAGCTATATTTAATTTTGCTGTTTCAAGTCCATACTCCAACGTAATTCTTTTATATCGGTTCATATTAAATTGCTGTTTCAACGTATTTAATTCATCTATTTCGACTTGAGACTTTTCCCTCTCTTCTTTCATCCACTGTAAAATTCTTTCTTTTGATGTTAATTTTCCAAAAAACAATCTGATCATAAAGTCCGATCTTATTGTCGTTGGATTAATAGGGCTCATCATATATTCCTCAAATTCTCTTCTGCCTTTGTCCGTAATTTCAAACACATTCTTATTCGGCTTGCCATCCTGTGAAACAATTTTCTTCACTACTGATTCTTCTTTTTCCATTTTTCTTAACGCCGGATAAATAGCTCCAAATGAGGCATCAAAGAAATGAGAAACGGAAATCTCCATTTTCCTTTTGATGTCATAGCCACTTAATTCTTCTTCAAATAAAAAACCTAAAATAACGTATTGAATATTCATTTGTTCACCTCTTTTTATTATCGTTGTTTATATTATCAATGTTAATATAAACAACGTCAATATCATTTTTTCTATTTTAAAGAATTTTATTATTTTCTAGGCTGTTTTCGTATAGATTATTGCTTTTAAACTCGCAGCCTGAATATACTTCGCTTTCCATGGGCGAGCGTCGAGCCTCCTCGTCGCATACGCTCCTGTGGGGTCTCGCCTTTCTCGCATTCCCACAGGAGTCTACGTATATTCAGGCTGCTGGATACTTCTTCTCCTTTTTTTATGTAAAAAACAACAAACTTTGAGAAAACAGCCATTTTCTAATACAAAAAAGCTTAAGGCTGTAAGACCTCAAGCTTTGAATTTCTATTTGATTTTTATCATTCACAAATGCAGAGCAAAATAAACAAGGAACCCGCTCTTTCCCTTAACGAGCAGGTTCCTTGTTCTTTTCTCTAAAAAACTATTGAATCTGCAAATCCGAATTTCCGGAAAATTCCCGTTGATGATGTTCACCTCCCGTTTACAAAATAGAACGTACTGTATTCTAATTATGCATTGCAATTACCTTTCGTTTGTATTTATATTAGTACTAGATTCATTTAACGAAAACGTTTGCTTAAAAACTAAAAGATGTGAGGAGAATTTGATGTTAAAAGAAGCGATTTACCACAGACCTAAAGATAATTTTGCTTATGCTTTTAATGATGAATTATTGCATATCCGTATGCGCTCTAAAAAAGAGGATGTAAAAAAAGTGTTTTTAATTTATGGGGATCCTTATGATTGGACAGAAAATAGTTGGAATAACACTAGTAAACCAATGAAGCTAGAAGGATCAGATGAATTATTTGATTATTGGTTTGCGGAGGTGAAACCTGAATTTCGCCGTTTACGGTATGGGTTTGAAGTTCACTCTGATTCTGAATCTGCTGTATATGGGGAAAAAGGCTTTAAAGAAAAAGACCCCCAAGATGCAAGCTTTTATTTTTGTTTTCCATTTTTAAATACAGCAGACATCTTCAAAGCACCTGAATGGGTAAAAGATACGGTTTGGTATCAAATTTTTCCCGAGCGTTTTTGCAATGGAAATCCTGATTTAAATCCGAAAAACACACTTCCTTGGGGCAGCGAAAAACCAAAGCCTGATTCTTTTTTTGGTGGTGATTTGGAAGGCGTTATCAACAATATTGATTATTTAGCCGAGTTGGGTATTACCGGAATTTATTTCACCCCTATTTTCAAAGCTCCAACGAATCATAAGTATGACACGATCGATTATATGGAAATTGACCCGCAATTTGGTGACAAAAATACTTTGAAAAAACTAGTTCAAACATGCCATAAAAAAGGAATTCGGGTTATGCTGGATGCTGTTTTTAATCATAGCGGCTTTCATTTCCCTCCATTTCAAGACGTCTTAAAAAACCAAGAAAATTCTGTCTATAAAGATTGGTTCCATTTAAAAGAATTCCCAGTGCAAGCCTTCCCAAAACCAAACTATGACACATTTGCTTTCACACATATGATGCCTAAATTAAATACAGAAAACGAGGAAGTGCAGAAATATCTTTTAAATATTGCTAAATACTGGATAGAAGAATTTGATATAGATGGCTGGCGCCTTGATGTAGCCAATGAAGTAGATCATGCATTTTGGAGGTCCTTTCGAAATACAGTCAAAGCAGTTAAAAAGGATGTCTATATTCTTGGAGAAGTTTGGCATGACTCCATGCCATGGCTGCATGGTGATCAATTTGATGCAGTGATGAACTATCCCTTTACCAACGCTGTTTTAGACTTTTTAGCAAAAGGTAAAATGAACGCAGAAGAATTTGCACATCAAATCACCAAAGTATTGACATCTTATCCAATCAACGTAAATGAAGTCGCTTTTAATTTATTAGGCAGCCATGATACACCGAGAATTTTAACCATATGTGGGGAAAATCTAGAGAAGCTGAAATTGCTGTATTTATTCCAACTCACCTTCATGGGGACACCATGTATTTATTATGGAGATGAAATCGGGATGACCGGCGAAAATGATCCAGGCTGCCGAGAATGCATGATATGGGACAAAGATGAACAAAACCAAGAACTGCTTAACTATGTAAAAAAATTAATTTCTCTCCGTACAAATCATTCCATTTTAAGAAATGACGGGGAATTTAGATTTATCGAAACAAATAAACTATCCAATCATGTCGTTTATTCTAAACAAACAACAGGTGAAACGGTTATTATTGCAATGAATAACTCAGCAAATGATGTAGCCATCACGATTCCATATGATTTTACAGATAAAAAACCAGTTGATTTATGGGATAACAAATCTTTAAAAGAAACGTCCACAATTGAACTCGCTCCATATGGATTTATTATTATCCATATGGAAAATTAACAAATAGATTGCTAGAACTGTCTACAAACAAAACACGGTAGATTCTTTTTTATCTACTCGTGCCTTGTCTTTACCATCTAACGAAGAAAACCAAAGTCTAACCTATTTTTAAAGAAAGGCGTGTGCGGAGCCACTCCAACTTTTATAAGGATAAACAACAAATAACATCGTACTATCACTAGTAGTGTGCCATTAAAATCGGCGAAGCTCCGCCCCCTTTTGATTGTTCATTAGTTTCAGTTGACTTATTGTTGCTTAGCGATGGTGACAAACACCCATTTTTTCCACTATTTTTGTAATGTTATAGCTTTAGTAATCATGTATACTCTTGTAGAAAATACACTCTATAAGAAAATAGGTGAAAAAATACTAATGTTTGACTTTTTACATAATAGTTATCCGCTTCTTATTATTAGTATTATTTTAATATTATTCATAGGATGCAAAATGGCTCCAGTATTAAAAAACCCATTGATTATCATTTGTTTACTTACAAATGGGATATATATTACATGGAGAATTTGTTTTACCATACCTGTATCAGATCCGCTAAGCATTGTCATGGGCCTTTTACTTATTATTACTGAAATTATTGGTTTTTTACAACTAATTATCTTTTACATTCTTCTTTGGAAACCAGCAAAACAAAAGACAGCATCTTTACATAACTTAAAGAGACTTCCATCAGTTGATATTTATATCGCAACATATAATGAGCCTCTTTCTATTCTTAAACGAACGATAGCTGGATGCATTAATTTAGATTATCCAAAAGAATTAGTAAACATCTATATATGCGATGATGGAAAAAGGAAATCTATCCAGTCACTCGCTCAAGATTTCGCTGTACATTACATAACCCGTGAAGATAATAAGCATGCTAAAGCGGGGAACTTAAACAATGCAATGGCCCATTCAAATGGTGAACTTATTGTAACGATGGATGCTGATATGGTACCATTCCCATCATTTTTACAAAAAACGGTTGGTTATTTCAAAAAAAAATCTGTTGCTTTTGTGCAAACTCCACAAGCATTTTATAATGATGATCCTTATCAGTTTAATATGTTCTCGAATAAAAATATACCGAATGAACAAGACTTTTTTATGAGAACATTGCAAGCTGGTAAAGATCGCTTTAATTCTGTAATGTATGTAGGCAGCAATGCCATCTTTCGCCGTAAAGCTTTAGAAGATATTGGAGGCTTTGCCACTGGCGTAATAACAGAGGATATGGCTACAGGCATGTTGATTCAACGCAAGTTTCGTTCTGTTTTTGTCAGTGATGTATGTGCAGTCGGATTGGCTCCAGAAAGCTGGTTAGACTTATTGAAACAGAGGGATCGCTGGTGCCGGGGGAATATTCAATGCGCAAGAAAATGGAATCCATTAACCTTATCAGGATTATCTTTGATGCAAAGAATTTTATATTTTGATGGAATTCTTTACTGGTTTTTTGGTGTGTATAAAATGATTTATATGTTGGCACCATTACTGTTTTTATTATTTGGGATTCATAGTTTAGATGCATCATTATATAGTTTATTTGTCTTTTGGATGCCATCGTTTTTAAGTTCGTATCTTGCTTTCAAACACATTTCCAATCAAAAACGCACTATGACATGGTCTCATATATATGACATAACAATGGCTCCACATATGGCTTTTTCATCGTTGTCAGAGCTCCTGTTTAAAAAGCGTCTGGAGTTTAAAGTTACACCAAAAGGAAAGCAATCAGCATCAAGGCATTTTGCATACTTGTCAATCTTACCGCATGCGATATTCATTGTTTTAACTTGTATCGCATTGATTAAAGTATTATTGGATTATTTTGTATATGATTCTTTTGATATAAACTTAACTAGTATTAATCTATTTTGGGTGTTATTTAATCTAATAGGTTTAATTATGGCTATTTTTATGGCTTTTGAACGTCCTAGATTTAGAAATGCAGAACGATTTGAAATGCAGGAAAAATTCAAAATTTCCTTACTCAACCAATCTCAAAAAAAGGAAGGATTATTAAAAGATTTAAGTGACACCGGTGCTCGTGTAGAACTGTCATTAAACAGCTATAAGCAACTAGATGAAAATATACACACACTGGAAATTGATATTATTGGTCCGTTAAATTGTCAGGTTACATGGATTTCACAAGAACATAATCGTGTGGAAATAGGTCTTAAGTTTAATGATATACCTGTCGATCAGTATTCTCGACTGATTAAATTTTTATATAATGAATCTATCATTAAACATACCGTTAAAGAAAGAGGATCAAACATCTTTTTTACTATTATACGATTTTTAAGAAGGACAAAGAAGCAGCCTCATTCTTATAAACGACAATATTTGCGAGAAGAAGTGAACAGCACTGGCCAACTAATACCTTCCAGGTTAAACACTGAATTTCCTGTCTCTAGTGAAAAATATCTAGATACTCAAGACATCAGTCTCCTTGATATTAGTTCAAACGGTTGCAAAATTGAAGTAAAACAACCAATAGTATTAGATCAAATAGTTAATTTATCGTTTCCAGACATTGATTTTATCGAGCGGACAGCATCTGTAAAATGGATTCGTAAAATGAAACGAAATCGTTATGCAGTTGGATTAAAATTCATTGATGACTCGAAAGTAATGTTACACGATGACTAGACAAAAATGGGATTAATTTATGTATCAATCATAAATTAATCCCTATTTTTATACTTTTTTTCACTTACAAATTTCATCTCAAATAACCACGTAATGAATTTTCGGATGATTCAATCCGCCAATCCGTTTCTTTATTTTCATTAAACCAAATAGCTGCTTCTATATCAAAACCGCCCTGTTCCATTTGATAAAAAGCATCTTTTATCCAACTGCCTTTATCCCCACCTAATTCAGAACTAGCCCACTCTGTGATAAGAATAGGATGATTTAATTTTTTCACTTCTGTATATGAAGGATTGAAAATTTCTTTAAAGCTTCTCCATTGGGACCAAGATTGAGAAGTTCCCCAATTATAGCCATCTATAGCTACAAAATCGACATAATTTCCACCTGGATAAGCACCTAAAAAGGATGAGCCCTTGCCCACATTATCAGAATTTACACAGTAAATCCATTTCACATTTTGTGCATTATTCGTTTTGAAGATATTTACAACTCTTTGATATGCCTTTATGTAGCTTTCGTTCGTATTTACTTTGCTGTCCCCTATTGACCAAGTATACCAATTTCCGTTCATTTCATGCATAAATCGAAGCCAAATTTCTTTCTTCCAGTTTTTCATGTCTATTGCAAGTGCTTGGAAATAAGAATCGAGCTGACCATTATTAATATCTTCTGTACTTAAACCATTTGGTTCGAGTGTTAAAAGATTAACGGCATTTTGAGAATCCACATAGTTCATTACATTTGAATAATCTTTAAATTGATGATTGGTATTTACAAAGGTATGAATGATTTTAGCATGTGATTGAGTCATTTCATTGAATGCTTGAATATTATTTTTATTAGAATCTGGCCATTCACCAAGCCAAGCACCTTGACTTATGTTAGAAGAAGCACTTTCAGTAGGAAGAAAAAGGTTAAAAATTAGTACCATGGCAATCAATCCTATTAACATGAAATTTTTAAGCATAAATAACCGCCTCTTAGATAGTATTTTGTGACAAGAACGGAAGTTTTATAACAGATTTCATAACTGCCTGAGACACTTGATATCATAAGGTAAATAGTACTACACCAGCCATAATTCATCTAAAAAAATGACTATTTCTCCCTTCATGTTTATAAAAATACAGTAAATCAGCCAATACTTTTAGACCTTTATTATTACTTATCCATTTCCTAGCACATTTATAGATAATTTAATTTATATAATTGTCTTAACACTACCATATTATAGTCTGAAAGTCTTTATATATTATTTCTTATAGTAGGTTATTAGAAGGGATTTTTATATATTTGGCTCTGTTAGACTTGCCTGTTGATTTCCGCTTCAGGCGTTCGCTTTCCGCGGGCGGTCCGGGGGCCTCCTCGGCGCTGTGCGCCTGTGGGGTCTCCCTCTGACTCGCTTTCACGCAGGAGACTCACACCTTCCACTCCAATCAACATAGTGCCAAAATCAACAATGAGCTTTAACAAAGACATATATTTAAATACTGCCGATCTAAGAAGTTCGGCTAGAAGAATTCCTACACCTGCCAAATTTATAAGGCAATAGGCCACAATCATCAAAAAGACAGGCTGCTTAAAGCAGCCTGTCTTTTTGATGATTATATTCACATAAATTTTTGAAACTACCGATTCCCCACTGGCATCATTGAATCCAAAGATTGGACTTAGGAATTGGATCTTTATAGGTTGGCAAGGGAACATCACATTGTAGTAAGGTGGGAAAACGCTTCATTAGTTCATTTAATATAAAAGTAAAGTGCAAATCGCTTAATCCATCATTTATACGTTGTCCACTTATATATTGAAATAACTCGGTAAAACTGCATCTCTTATTTTTTAAATAAGTTAAAACCAATGTTTCGACCTCATTTAATCCATTATTGGCCGCTGGAAAGTAGCTCAAATGAGTGAGTAATGCTTGCTTTAAAAAAGGCAGCTTGTTCTTTGATGAAGCAATCCACTGTTTTATTTTATCTGGATTAGAGGAAGTATATGCCTCCCATGCTGCTATTGCTTCCTCGATTTGTTCTAATGAAATAGGTTGTTTGACTCTTTCATAAAGCTCTTTCAGCTGCAAGGAGGAAAGCTGCCCTAAACCATAAAAAGGCTCTATGCCCGGATACTGATTAATAGTCACCATGGAAATTTTTTCAAACCCTTTCAATGATAATTCCTGCAATAAATAAATAAGCATGGTTTGGTCATAGCGATCATGTTCAAACCATAAAATAACTTCAGTTGTTCTAGGGATATCATCTAATAATTGATTTTGTTTTACACAATTATCTAAAAATAAAGAGTAAGGTACACCCATTTTTTCTTCAAAAAATCTAACCCGGCGCGTTTTATCCATTCTTCCTTGGGCACATCTCTGCTTAGAGGTCCTATATCATACATTTCCCGCCAAACGAGTACATTCCCTTCAAGATTTTTAATCTTTTGTCCAACAACATCCCCATTTACAATATGAATCATAGGAAACCTTCCTCCTTCTGAAAAGTAATTTGAACATGTAGATTCTATGCTCCAAACTAATCTTAAAGAAATTATGATAATTATCGCGGGATTACCTCTCCAGTTTGCGGAATTATCATAATTATCGCACGATTACCTCTCCGTTTCGCGGAATTATCCATTTTTTCGTTAACTTGATGGACATGGTGCAAGCATCACAACATTACACCCTATTCAAAAAATTTTTTCAAACTTTTTTTGACAGCGATTTCACCATTGGTAGATAAGTGATTACGGATGTTAGTTTTCGTTACCATTTCACCCAATTTCCCTCGAATTCCTTGAACAGTTTGTTAATTAATGTTACGGTTATATTAGAGATTCACATTTACAAAAGAATTTCAAGCATAATTTTATATTTTTTTCATTCTTTTTTGTTATGTTACATGACATAACTATATTAAATCTGAAGGGAGATAAAATACGGTTATGATAAAGGCAATTATATTTGATTTTGATGGAACTATCATTGATACGGAAACGGCATGGTATATCGCTTTTAGAGATGCTTATAAAGAACACGGTGTTGATTTAACATTAGAAAAATATTCGGAATGCCTCGGTACCAGTCTCCATTCTTTTAATCCTTACACTTATTTAAGTACTCATCATAATATTCCGATTGATCTGGATGAATTCAGAAAAACCATCCAAAACGCTCACACTGAAATGATGGAGAAAGAATCCATTAGACCCGGTGTTCTAGATTATTTAAAAGCAGCGAAGGATGCAGGATTAAAGATTGGTCTAGCAACAAGTTCTGAAAAAGCATGGATTGACAAATTTGTGGATCTTCTTGGCATTAGAGAATATTTTGACTGCTATTGTACAGCCGACAGTGTTAAAAATGTAAAGCCAGATCCTGAGTTATATTTACAAGCATTAGAACGTTTAGGAGTTGATGCCAGCGAAGCCATCGCTATCGAAGATTCTCCAAACGGTTCACGTGCAGCAGTGGCAGCCGGCATTCATACTATTGTCATTAAAAACACGATTACAGAGCAATTACCATTCGGTACCGGTCACCACACTATTGATTCTTTAGAAAACCATAAATTAAATGACTTGGTTGAAAACTTGCTTCAAAAAGCAAACTAAAGATTCGTATTATTCCAAATAGATTCTAGTCGCCTGTTCATTCTATTTAACATGGTGACTACGCATCTATTTATATATCAGAATTTTTCAAATAATCATACAAAGGAGAGAGAACTTATGAATAGGTCACTTAATAAAAGTAGTGATTCAAATATAAGTGAGGTCACACGCACACGTAAACCGCATGCCGTCCATTTTGGAGCAGGTAATATTGGGAGAGGTTTTATCGGATTGCTTCTAACACAATCAGGTTATGATGTCTGCTTTGTTACACGCAACAAAAAGAAAATCTCCTTGCTCAAGCAAAGAAAACAATACTCCGTCTATATCGCCAATCAAACGAACGATGAAATGATTGTTCAAAATGTCACTGCCATCTCTTCGCAAAATAAAGAATCCGTAGCAAAACGCATTGCAGATACCGACCTGATTACTACTGCAGTAGGTGTATCAAATTTACCAAATATCGCAGAAAAAATCGCATTAGGAATTAAACTACGATTACAAAATAACAATACGGAGCCCCTTCATATTATTGCCTGTGAAAATGCAATCGGTGGCAGCTCTAAGCTAAAAAAATGGGTGTATGAGCATATAGAAGAAGAATTGCATGAAAAAATAGATCGCTATGTAGCATTTCCGGATGCGGCTGTCGATCGAATCGTTCCCGCACAGCACCACGAAGATCCACTTGAAGTAACAGTAGAGCCTTATTTCGAATGGGTAATTGACCGTTCTGCGATGCTTGGAGGACTACCAGAAATAAAAGATGTCCAATTGGTAGATTCCCTTGAAGCGTTTATTGAACGCAAACTATTCACTGTCAATACCGGTCATTGCTGCGCTGCATATTATGGTTATCTAAAAGGATACTCTACAATACAAGAAGTGATGGCTGATCCTAATTTAAAAACCGAAATAAAAAAAGTCATGCAGGAAACGGGAGATATGTTAATTGAGAAGTATGACCTTGATGAGACAAAGCATGAGAATTATATACAGAAAATCCTTAAACGCTTCACGAACCCTAATTTGACTGATAAAATCGTTCGTGTTGGACGCTCCCCGATTCGCAAGCTTTCAATTGGCGACAGGCTAGTTCGCCCAGCCTTGCAAACATATGATCAAGGTAAAGACGTATCTAATCTTACGAAGGCAATGGCTGCTGCGCTTCTATTTGATTATTCCAAAGACCCAGAAGCCGTCAAATTAAAGCAAGCAATCCGAAAAAACGGAATTAATCAAGTTATCAGCAAATATTTAGGAATTCCAAAATCTCATCCTATTCATCGAAAAGTCGAAAATAAATATTATGAATTTAAGGAAAAATACCATCTTGTAAAAGAAGCATAAAGTGAGCTTCCTGCAAACATCCTTTTGCACCGTATACGCAATAAAAGAAAAGCTGAGAAAGGAACTAGCTCTCTTCCCTAAAGAGCAGGTTCCTTTTTCATTTTTGTCTATATGCTTCAGGAAGTATCAGACATCTTATCCATCCTAGTCGATGAAGATGCCTGGCACACTACAAATTGGATGTACACGGTAATAAAGTCAGTTTGTGGTTACTCTATAAAATTAAATTCAATCAACTGCTAAACACTTTTCTTATACTTCTTCTAAGCTTCTAAAGAAAAGTTACCAACATTCAGTAATAGAATTTTACGTAATAGTAGAACATGTTTCTTTGTATTTTTTTCTATATTCCAAGGGAGTTAGACCAGTCATTTTTTTAAAAAGCCTGCTAAAATAGTTCACACCATTGAATCCTAGGCTTTCAGCGACATCATATATTCGGCCGTCCTCCTCAGTCAACAACCGTTTTGCTTCCCGTATCCGCAGCTCAATCAAATAATCGATAAAATTATAGCCTGTCTGCTGTTTAAAAAGAATACTAAAATAGTTTTTGCTGACATGCACTTTATCTGCTACATTCTGCAAGGTTAAGTTCTCCGTATAATGGGAGTCCATATATGCCAGCGCCTTTGTAATTAACTGTCCTCCGTTTCCATTATCAGGACTCCTTAGGATAAAGGATGTCTCCATCTCCTCCAATATACGTTTAAAAAGTGATGCTATTTCATCCAATGTCTCGGCGTTCTCTAACAAATCAAACTGGTCTGGAGGTAATGGTTTTGCATCTGCCTGCAGTTCACTAATTTGGATTAGAAGATCACAAGCCTCTTTTTTTATCTGTTCTGGGTTGTTGCATAAGTTTTTCCAATGATTAATTGCATATTCCACTGCGGAGGAAACAGGATCGCCATTGCGGATAATTTCAAAAAAAGACTGCCAATCAGCATGTTCTGTTTCCATCTTTGAAGAAAAGGCTACTGCCTGATTTTCTGTCCATCCGTAAATTCCTCCAACTCCTTCAAAGAATCTTCTTTGACAAGCCATGCGGCTGTTGGCTAGCCCTTTTAAAATTCCATATCTCCCCTGCTCCATCGCATAACCTGCCGAGATCGTAATACCTAGTTCTGTTTCAACGGATCGCTTTAACCGATAAAGCTTTCTCCTCCAATTTTGTAACCTTTTTGGAAATAAAAGAAACAAGCTTCTTTCTCCTGACAGCACTGCAGCTCCATCATCCATTTTTTGATAAAACATTTCCTGAAACTCTTCCAATAATAATTGAACGTGCAGATAGCCATGCTTTTCCATTAGCACCTCGGCTCTGTCCAGCGTAATATACATGCAAACATAGTCTTGTTTCAGCCATTTTGGCTCCCAATCCATTGACGAGGACGAGCATTGTTCTTGAACCATTATTCTTTTGATTGCTTGCTCCATATATTTCCGTTCCTTGTAGGCAGCACCTTGTTGATAATAATGAAATTCAATTTCCTTTCTACGTTCTTCCTCTAGAATAGAGATGCATCGGCGAAGAACATCAAGAAGTTCAACAGGATCTAAAGCCGACTTCAGCAAGTAATCGACAGCCCCAAGCTTGAGGCCCTCTTTTACGTATTCAAAATCACTATAGCTGCTTAACATAACTACTTTAAGATTCGGATAATGCTCCAAAGCTTGCTTCATCAGCTCAATCCCATTCATGATGGGCATTTTAATATCTGTAATAAGAATATCGGCAGAACTGGCCTTTAATACTTTTAAAGCTTCCTCTCCGTTTGCACATAGTGATTCTACTAACATACCTTCCCTCTTCCAATCGATAAAGGCTTCAATTCCATTTCTGCTGATTGGCTCGTCATCTACAATAACAACTCGATACATGATGACATTTCCCCCAAATCTGTAAGATTCAAAATCTAAACTCTATCCAGCAATATCTTTATTAAGTTTACATAATTATTTTGAGTTATACCAAAACATTATCATCCATTTATATATTTGTAGATTCATTGTCTCATTCACTCATTAGATAACTATAATAGCTTCATGTTATGTTGCAACACCCAATATTACTGAATTGATCTTAATATAGTGATATTTACAGAAAGTGTTTAGCTGAAACACCGTGTTTTCCCATATACAAAAGCACTAAAAAATTACATATTATCCCATGAAAAAGATAGAAAAATAAATTTTTTCAAGCAATTATTCAATATTTTCACAAGACTCATAAACTCCATAAAACCCACTATTTCTGCCATCTTCTTTCTATCCAAAACGAATGAAAAGAAAACCCTTTCTTTATTAATCGCTGCTCTAAAATCTTTTTTTGGTGCTTACTCTCCATTGTTTCAAAGGAGTTTACTATTTAGTGTTATAAGTAGCCTTAGTTTTAAGGCGAATGAAAAAGAAAGGAGAAAATGTATAAGCGCATGAATGTATGAGGATCAATAAACATTCGAATTACCATGGTTTGCATCATATTCTTATTTGAAACAGGAGTGAAGTCTTTATGAAGAAAAGCTTATCACTAGCAATTACAGCCACTGTTTTATTCTCTGGCATTGCTTCTAGCATACTTTTATCTGCCAAACCGGCATCTGCGGAGCAGTTTCCTGTAGAGGCATTTAAGCCGACCCCTGATAGACCTTTAGACAAGAACAATCTTCAAAAACCGATGACTGTACAAAGTGTAGAGAAATTAGAAAATGGAGTAAAGCTTAATTTGGGCGACCAAGAAGCATATATCCGGCTGCTTACATCGGACATGGCAAAGGTATCCATCCTAAATAAAGGAGACAAAGAATATACCTCCGTTGGGATTGCGAAAACAGATTGGCCTGCCCCAAAATTCAACATAAAAGAAGATGACAAGAAAATCGTCATTACCACTGACAGCTTAACAGTAGACATTAAAAAAAGCGCTTTTGGAATCAAGTATTTGGATAAAGACGGAAACGTCATCAATGAAGATGGAGATCAAGGTGTAGGATATGAAAACGGGAAGCCTTATGTGTTTAAGAAAACAAATAAAAATGAAAACTTTTATGGTTTAGGAGAGAAAACTGACGGCTTAAACAAACGTGGCAAGGAAGAAGGAATCTGGCATCAGGATCCATACCCTTATGAATCAAAATACATTTACCAATCCGTTCCGTTCTTTATCGGCTTAAAAGACAAAAAGGCGTACGGTATTTTGTTTGATAATACATATCGTACTTATTACAATTTTGCAAAAGAAAGCGATGATTATTATTACTTCTACGCAGATGGCGGAAAATTAACGTATTACTTCTTCAATGGACCGCAAATAAAAGATGTCTTGGACCGCTATACCGATTTGACCGGGAAAATTTCTCTCCCTCCTGAATGGTCTTTGGGCTTCCATCAATCAAGCTGGGCATATTCTCAAAATGATATGGAAGAAGTAGCGAAAGAGTACCGCGAAAAGAAAATTCCAGCAGATGGCTTGTTCTTTGACATTGAATATATGGACGACTATAAAGCATTTACATGGGGCAAAAAAGTTCCAGACCCTGCCGGCCTAGGCAAGCAAATGGAAGAGATGGGCTTTCATCAAGTAAATATCTTCGACCCGGCTATTAGAGCTTTGCCAGGATATAGTGTTTATGATGAAGGAACAAAAAAAGATCTTTGGGTAAAAAATCCAGACGGCAGTTATTTTCTCGGAAAACTTTGGCCATGGAATCCATCTTCTCCACCAGATTCCGTCTACCCGAATTTCCTGAAAAAAGAAACACGTGACTGGTGGTCAATGCAGTTTAAGCCATTTTTTGATACAGGCATAGACGGCATCTGGAACGATGTAAACGAACCGGTTAGTTTCATTGCGAAAGATCATTGGACACTGCCTTTGGATGCTGTCCATGAAGACGACAATGGCGTTAAATATACTCATGAAGAGATTCACAATATTTACGCTCATTTAGAAGTGGAAGGATCATACAACTCATTCAAATACCTTAAACCAAATGTCCGTCCTTTTGTATTAACGCGTGCTGGGTACACAGGAACACAGCGCTATGCAGCAACATGGACTGGGGATAACCACAGTACTTGGGAACACTTGAGAATGTCTATTCCAATGAATTCGAATCTAGGATTGTCAGGTCATCCGTTTGTTGGGAACGACATTGGCGGCTTTACGAAAAATAAAGAGTTAGGTGAAATTGTTACACCAGAATTATTTGCACGTTGGGTGGAGCTTGGAGCCTTCCTGCCATTCTCTCGCGACCACTACAATAATGATGGTGACAGCCCTTCTGTTAAGCAAAATATAAACAGACAAGAACCATGGCAATTTGGAAAAGACGTGGAAGACATCAGCCGAAAATATATTTCCTTGCGCTATGAACTGATGCCTTACTTGCAAAATGCGTTCAAACAGGCTCATGAAACAGGAAATCTAATTCAGCAGCCGCTTGTTTTCCAATTTCAGAATGACCCGAACACCTATAACAATGAAGACCAGTTTATGTTTGGCGATTCTCTGATGATTGCACCAATTGTCCATAAAGGAGAAACATCCCGCGACGTGTACCTTCCAGCAGGCACTAAATGGGTGGACTACTGGACTGGTGAAGAGCTTGAAGGTGGACAAACCATTCATAAAGACGCCGACCTTGGAACACTGCCAATGTATATAAAGCAAAACTCTATTATTCCGCGCCGCGAGGTTCAGCAATATGCAGGCGAGAAAAAACTGACGAACTTGATTCTCGACACCTATCTGAAGGGCGATGCTTCTTACAGCTACTATCAGGACGATGCAACGACAGAGGACTATACTCGAGGTGAATTCAATATAACCGATTTCCATATTGAAAATAAACGGAACCACATCGAATTCGAACAAAATCAAAAAGTTCAAAATTACGGATCCGATATACAATCGTATACATTGAAGCTTCATAACAGCACAGCACCAAAGAAAGTGAAAGCTGCCAGCAGAAAATATAAAAAAGCTGACAGCGTTGATGAACTGAACAAGCAGGAAAGAGCTTATTATTTTGATTCGAAAGAAAACATACTATATGTTAAAATCCCTGTCAATGAAAGGCACAAGGTGAAGATTCAAAAGTAAAGATGCAGATGTTCCTGACCTAAATGAATATCGCAGACATTCTAACGGTATGATAGTTCTGCCAAAACAGTAGAATCAGAGGTTGGAGACTTTTGTCTTCAACCCATTTTTTAAATGTACTTTAAAAAGATAATATGACATAGGAGGGGAAAACTTGATGAAACGAATAAAAAAATGGCCGCCATTACTTTTGGCAGCTTCTGTACTGTTTTCAGGAAGTGCTGCTTCACAGTTCTATTTAGCAAAACCAGTCTCAGCAGAAGTTCAGCAGCCCGCCCCTGATACGCCTCTAGATAAAAATAAACTGCAGCAGCCGATGACGGTAAAAAATGTCGATAAGCTGGAAAATGGCGTAAAGCTTGACTTAGGCAATCAAGAAGCTTATATACGACTGCTTACCTCGGATATGACCAAGGTATCTCTTTTAAACAAAGGAGACGAAGAATTTGCGTCTCCTGGCATTGCCAAAAAAGAATGGCCTGCCCCTGCTCTCAAAATAAAGGAGGAGGATAATCGAATTCTCCTAACCACTGATAGCTTAACAGTCGACATCAAGAAAAACCCTTTCGCAATCAAATATTTAGATAAAAAAGGAAACGTAATCAACGAAGACGATGTAAAAGGATCTGGTTATGAAAACGGGAAGCCCTATGTGTTCAAAAAAACAGACAAAGCTGAAAATTTCTATGGTTTCGGCGAACAAACCGGCGGGTTGAATAAGCGCGGCTATGATATCGGCATGTGGAACACCGATGCATATTCGTATACGAAAGACACGAAATATGTGTATGCGACCATACCATTTTTTATCGGTTTAAAGGACGAGAAGGCATACGGCATTTTTTTCGATAATACGCACCGATCCCACTTCAACATGGCAAAAGAAAGCGATGATTATTATTACTTTTATGCCGACGGCGGCAAACTTACCTATTACTTTATTAAAGGTCCGGAAATTAAAGATGTTGTAGACAGATATACTGATTTAACAGGTAAAATAAATCTGCCGCCAGAATGGTCTCTCGGGTTTCATCAAAGTAAATGGGGCTACTGGCAGGATGACATGACAAGGGTTGCTAAAACATTTCGAGAAAAGCAAATTCCTGCAGATGCCATGTACGCGGACATCGATTATATGAATGACTATCGTGTTTTTACTTGGGGGCCAAAATATCCTAATCCCGATAAGCTGAAGGAAGATATGGATAAGCTAGGCTTTAAATATGTAACGATCAATGATCCAGGTGTTAAAGTGGATGAAAGCTTTGATACGTATCAGGAAGGAACCAAGAATAATTTCTGGGTTAAAAATTCCAATGGCAGCCCCTATGTTGGCTATGTTTGGCCTGGCGAGTCTGTATTCCCCAATTTCCTGAAAAGTAATGTTCGAGATTGGTGGGCGAAAAAGCATAAAGCTCTGTTTGACAAAGGTGTTTCTGGAATTTGGAACGATATGAACGAGCCGGCTGTATTTGGCGGGCCAGGATGGTCCATGCCGCTTGATACCTTCTACGAAGCAGATGACGGCACCGAGAGGAAAAACTTAGAAATTCATAATATTTACGGCCACTTAGAAAACGAAGCGACGTATAATGCTTTTAAAATAAACAAACCGAATATACGCCCTTTTGTGCTCACACGCGCCGCATATGCAGGTACCCAGCGCTATGCTGCAATCTGGACTGGGGACAATACAAGCAACTGGGATCATTTACGCATGACAATCCCGATGAACTCGAATCTTGGATTATCCGGTGCAGCGTTTGTCGGCAATGATATCGGCGGATTTGCAAAACCAACATCGCAGGACATCCCGTCACCGGAACTTTTTGCTCGATGGATAGAAGTTGGCACCTTTGTACCGTTCTCCCGCGACCATTACAGTTGGGATAAAGAGCAAGAACCGTGGGCATTTGGCAAAGAAGTGGAAGACATTAGCCGCAAGTACATTTCCCTGCGCTATGAACTGCTTCCTTACCTGTATAACCAATTTAAACGTACCCATCAAAACGGACAGCCTGTACAGCAGCCGCTTGTGTACAAATTCCAGCATGACCCGAATACGTATAACATTGATGACCAATACTTGTTCGGCGATTCATTGATGATTGCACCTGTAGTAAAACAAGGTGAAACATCCCGTTCTGTGTACTTGCCATCTGGTGCAAAATGGATAGATTATTGGACTGGCGAAGAGTTTGAAGGCGGACAAACGATCCACAAGAAAGCCGATCTCGCCACTCTTCCAATCTATGTAAAGCAAGACTCCATCATTCCTAGACGCGACGTTCAGCAGCACACAGGAGAAAAGCCATTAACGAACTTGATTCTCGATACGCACCTTGACAAAGAGGCAGCACAGACCTTCTATGAAGACGATGCAAATACAGAGGATTACACAAGAGGGGAATATAATCAAACAACCTTTGTTGTAGAACATAAACCCAACTCTATTAGATTCAAACAAAAACAAGAGGTTAACAACTATAAAGATTCAAAATTAGAGCAGTATACGCTGAAATTAAATAAAACAGAAAAGCCATCTAGAATTCAAGCTGGCAAGCATAAATATCAAGAAGTTGGAACACTCGAAGAAACAAAAGGAAAAACGAATGTCTTCTTCTATGATACAAATACAGAAATACTCTATGTCAGCATCCCATCTGATGAAAAGAAAGAAGTAAAAATCCGTTAAGTCAACAAGATGAAGTACTAGAAAAGATGAAAAAATAAGTAGGAACTAAGGAATTTGAAGCAGGACCGGACGGGTTCAGAAATCTCCGAAACGGCAGTCTTTTAAGAGCAAGCTGTTAGCTACATCTTCCTGGCTGAAGAAGAAATGTTTTTTCCTACACGAATGTAGTACTAATAAAAAAAACGACACCCCCAATTGGTAAACAAAACAAACAATGAGGGTGTCGTTTTTTCTATATTTATGTCTAGCTACAAGGCGTAGCTCTCCAACATTATTTCAATCAGAACCAGAAGCAGATAATAGATGGTCTATCTCTTCTGCCGCTTGCATCAGTCCCTTTTTCGGAGAGAGTTCGCCTTGAAAAATTTTATTCATATAAAGCGTGTAGACTTTATCTATTTCATCCCAATTTTCCACCGATGGTCTTTGGAAAGAGTACTCTAGAGCTTCTTGGTAGGAAAGTGTGTAGGAATCCCGATTTACATTCATTGAATCTGCTGCTTCTAAATTAGTCGGAAAAATTCCTGCTCTTGACATCATTAACTGAGCTTCCTTGCTTGTCATCCATCTTAAAAATGTCCAAGCTGCTTCTTTTTCCTCGCTGCCCTTCATAATAACCAGATTTTCTCCATCTAGAAGGGAAGACGGCCCATTGTCATGTGGGAAAGGGATGGCTATCGTACTATTCAACGATCTATATAATTCTTTCTCTGTCCAAATATTATAAAACCAAGGACCTTCACCGGTTATTAGCACATTTCCGCTTTTAACCCCCTCCCAGTTGTCTCCTCCCTCTTCTCCTACCATACGATCAATCAGCCCTTCTTTATAAAGGCCCAACAGCTTTTCCACAGCACGTACTGTTGCTTCTCCATTTAAATAGCCGGTTGCCGTTCTAAATTCAGTATCAGTCAGTGAACCTCCAAGACCATATATATATGGAAGAGTCCTCCAAATGTTGAGCCCTCCTAGTCCAATGCGGTATCGCTCTTTTCCTGCAAGTTCTAGTATTTCCTCCATAGTATGGGGAGGCTGTGAATATCCGGCTTTCTCTAAAAGCTCCCGATTAAAAATAGCCACCTGTATATATAAATCCATTGGAAGGGAATAATATTTATTCTCATTGAAGCCTGCTGACAATGTCTTGTTGTTAAGAGCATGAAGGACTTTTTGAAAATCTGGAAAGTCATTCAAAGGCATAAGCAGCTTATTTTTGTAAAAATCCGGAACCCAGGCCACTTTCATTCGCACGACATCTGGTCCGTGATTAGAGAAAGCACGGGCAATCAATGTATTTTTCAGCCCATTGTTATAAGGCTTTCTTACAGAAACTACTTTAATGCTAGGAAATTTCTGTTCAAAAGAAGGGATCATCTGTCGTTCTAGAATTCGGCTTTCTTTATCACTGTAAGTATGCCAAAACTCGATCGTTTGCACATTATTTTTATTGTATGGTTGGACCTTTTCCTTTGTAATAATCTTGGATTTTTCGCATCCAGCGACTAAAACAACCAGCATAATAATAACTATCCATCTAAGTATCATTCTGCCTTTCTCTTCCCTTCCTGGCTATCGGATGCCAAAGGTTTTCCAAGTATAATGCGGACAGTTGTTCCTTCTCCAAGACTGCTTGTAATCATCCACTTAGAGCAGCGAGCATAATAGAACCGCAGCGTATCGTAGACATGAAGCAGACCGATGCCCATTTCCCCTTCCGCTATAGCGTCCTCTTGATTGGATAATATCTTTATCTTTTCTTTAGAGATTCCGAGACCATTGTCCGAAACGGTAAATTCCGTGTAGCCTCTCTTTCTTGTCCGTACTTGGATCATGATGCGGCCGTCCGTTTCCTTAGGAACAATACCATGAAAAATGGCATTTTCCACCAATGGCTGAAGGAGCATTCGAGGAATTACCAATTCCTTCGCTTCCGCATCTACATTAATATCTAAAATAAAAGATTTTTCGTACCGCATCTCCAAAATGGCAATATATTTTTTTAAAAAGTCCAATTCCTCCTCTAACGTTATCATAATGCCGCTTTTGCCCATATGGGAATCCAAGAGGCTGATCAATGCTTTCAAGCATATTGACGCCCTATCATTCTCATTCGATTTAATAAACCACCATAGCATATTCAAGGTATTCAGCAGAAAATGGGGATGAATACGATGCATCGCAGCCCGCAGCTTTGCCTGAAGCTTCTCCCCCTGCTCTTCCTTCACCTGAAAGATAAGCTGTTCTATTTCTTCAAGCATACTGTTAAACTGCTGGCTCAAGAGACCTATTTCATCATTGGATCTCACATTTGTCCTTACTGTTAAATCACCATTCTTGACCTTCTGCATATCAAGGGCAAGCCGATTAATAGGCTTTGTAATCCTGCCAACCATTAGCAGTCCAACTGCTATGGAAAGCAGCGCAAGAAAACCGGAGGAAATGAAGAGAAAAATCTGAAGCCGATCCAATTCTCCCGTGATTTCATGAACAGGCACTGTACCTACAATCATCCATCCGTTGCTCAGCGGCTGCTTGATTCCATAATAAGGAGTTTTATTCAAGGTATATTCAAATTCGGCAAAATCTTTGTCCATAATATGTTTGCGCAAATTAGGGATTTCTACTCTTTTGTTAATTAATTTAAGATCAGGGTGGATCATAATTTTCCCTTCTGAATCGACAACGAAAAATTTCCCCGTCTTTCCCAGCTGCAACTGATCAAGTACATTTAAGATAGAACGGCCATTCAAATTTACTTGAATAAATCCGATGCGGTTTCTATCTTTAAAATTTTTCAGCACCCTCCCAATAGGAAGAATCAGTTCAGTATTAGCTCCCCCTCCAATTAAGCGGTCATACTGCAGCTCTTGCCAAACCAGACCGCCATCCTTCTGTTTAGCTTCTTCAATCCACTCCTGATCAGAAGCACGCATCCGTATTAGCTTGTACATGGACGAATTATACATATATGGGGAAAAAACGCTTCCTGCCCAGTTATTTTCCCCTTCTTTCCATACATAAACATTTTCAACAAAGGAATTCGAATAAACAACTTGGTTTAACATGCTGTTCATATATTGAAAAGTCTCGCCCTGCTCTTCCACCTCGTTTCTGTTTATATTCATAACCGAGGCCTGAATGTCTGTACTGCTAAAGATTAGATCCGATGTATCACTTCCCGATTTAAAAATAAAAGAAAGAGACTCTGCTGTTTGTTTTGCAATTTGAATGGTATTTTCCCGTACGTTTTTTTTCACAACGGAAGTAGATTCTATATTAAAAGCAAAACTTAAAATAAAGGTAGGAAATAAGATAACAAATAAAAAAACTAGTATTATCTTAAATACAAAGCGGTTGGAAAACTTGAGCGTTCGAATCATGGAGAGTCCACCTTTATTGGTTTTCTCCAAGTATACATGAAATGTCAGGAAAATTTAAAGGTACTTAAATAAGATGATAAATGAACTAGAACCTTCTACTATATATGTATTTTCACTGAGTATATCGCCCTCTTTTTCTGGTTTACAGTTTTCGAAACTTTTTCCAAATAAGCAGAAATAAACAGCTTTACTATAGTATGGCGGATCAAACTAACTAGTTGCCAATTTTTTCTTAATACCGCAGTGTATGTATACTTATCCTGTGTTAGAAATCAACGGAAGTCCTGAGTATGTCAGAAGCGCTTGTGAAGCTAGTTTGAAAAGACTGCAGACCGATTACATTGATTTGTACTATTTGCATCGTTTAGATCCAAGAGTCCCAATTGAAGAAACAGTGGTCGCAATGAAACGATTAGTCGAAGAAGGAAAAGTGCGTCATATTGGACTGTCAGAAGTTTCTTCCCAAACGATAAAACGAGCGCATAAAGTTCATCCGATCGCCGCATTACAATCTGAGTTTTCGATTTGGACGAGAGATGTAGAGACAGAAATATTACCTACTTGCCAGACACTAGGCATTACAATGGGGTACCTTATAGTTCACTAGGCAGAGGATTTCTAACAGGTAAAATCGTTTCTGTTGATGAACTTGATTCAAACGACTTTAGAAGAAAATCGCCAAGGTTTCAAGGGGATAACTTAAGTACAACTACAGTTAGTAAGGCTGATTGAAGAGTTAGCAGAACAGCTAAACATATCCTCTACCCTATTAGCTCTTGCTTGGCTATTAGCAAAAGGCGACAACATTTACCAATTCCAGGAACAAAAAGAATACAATATTTGCAGGAAAACATTAGTGCAGTGGATGTTCTTTTGCCAGAGGACATCAAAAATAAATTAGATGAAATAGCCCCAATTGGCGCAGCCGCTGGTGAGAGGTACCATGAAGCTGGGATTAGTTTGATCGATAAATAACTTTAGGTTGTATTTTCCCCTTCTTTTACGATAGTGCTTGTATAGGAAGGGGAGTAATGGGATTTTTTTGTTTGTGATATAAAGAGGAATTTAAATGAATTGTTATGAAGAATGTGGTGTAAACAAAGATCCTTTCCTTCCTTTACTTGTTTTTAAAAATAGCAATTTCTCTCTCATTACGCACTGCTTTTTCCCATATAAAGTCCTGATCTATCTTTATTATGTTAGTTTTTCTAAGATTTGGCCATGACGTTCTTCATTCTTATTTTCCATCTCCTCTAGTTTATTATCAATTTTCATTTCTATCACATGTAGTTTTTGATTCGTGTTTCCTACCATTTTAACTAATTGCGTCAACACATTCTCAATTCTATCTAGTCTTTCCTCTTGCATTTCTTTCACCTCCCACTTTACAATTTCAAAAAGAAAGAGACAGCAATTAGATAACTGCCTCTTCCTTTATCCTTTTTACTGCGCCTCTTCATTCCAATTGAAAATTTCACCATCATTCTGTTCTGGCAAAAATGGTACGATGGTCGATTTATCCTTAGACTTTCCCATTAGCGCCTTAATCTGTCTTCCAATATTTTTTTTATTTTCATTTGAAACGAGTCCAAAAGGCAATTCAGCCGCTCTACCAAAATAAATGGTTGTTCGTTTATTGTTGCTTAACTTGACTTTTTTACTATTAATTAAGTACGGCCTATCCTTTTGTAATGTATAGATAGTTTCCCAATCACTTACTGATTCGAATTGGATTTTGCCAAGATGTTCTCCAGCAACTGAAATGAAGATAATATCAGGCTGTAGATAATCGACTAATTGATGCCAAAGTTGAACACCTTTTGTTTGCAGTTCTTTTTGTACATTTTTGCTTAAATCATCCCAGGTAGGATGAATTGCTAACGGTAAGCAAATATCTGTATGGAGAGCCATATTTTCTTTACCAGCATAAAAACTAGCATCCAATCCATTCAATAAATATTCA
The DNA here is from genome assembly GCF_052663115.1 of Niallia yueguangensis. Classification (NCBI taxonomy): domain Bacteria; kingdom Bacillati; phylum Bacillota; class Bacilli; order Caryophanales; family Bacillaceae; genus Niallia; species Niallia yueguangensis. The sequence goes on along the minus strand of NZ_JBQTCX010000002.1, from coordinate 284,388 downwards.
AAGGAAGAATTGTACCAATCTTTATATGGATTTTCTTCAAAATAATGCTCTAACGCGTCAATGTATTGTTGATCAAAATGGTAATAATGGTCTTGTTTCATCGATTGAAATCTTTGGAAAGGGTCTGTTTTAGGAAAATCCCTCTTTGAAGGACTCAGACCAACTGTTATGATACGAATAGGGGATTCAAAATATTTTTTGCTGTTGCCAAAATATAAAATTGGCATCGAAGGTTTAACTACATACGAAAAATCTTTGTGTGTTTCATACATGTCCCAATACGCTTTAATTAAATGGTTTAGTTTTGCCTCTTGAATAACAATAAAAATCATCCTTTCAATTTTATTACAAACTACTTGCAAAGTTATCATTATTTTCTTAATATTTATATTTCGCTTTTACTACGAGCAATTCCTTCCTATTATTATGTCCCTTAAAAATATTTTTTCGTGCATTTGTTTATATTCTTCTTTTTCCGCGATACTTCCAGTTTTTCCGCGTTTCTCTGCTTTTTTCCGCCGTCGCACCTCTTTTTGCAAAACGACAACCTTTCTTTCTGTAGATGCCCCGAATGGCTGCTATCCAGTCTCCCTTCTTTACATCATAAAAGGGCGCCCATTTCTGAGCACCCCCTCTTTCATTTTACTTTTTCTCGTTGTGGAAAATAATCATTACCCACTGTTTCTCCCTGCAAGAAAGCCAACGAATCATTACTTCCCCTATTTCTTTTAAAATTTAGCAATGGAAAAACCAATTCAGCAAAATGATACGCTTCTTCCAAATGCGGATATCCGGAGAAGATAAACGACTCAATCCCTATTTCTTGGTATTCTTTAATTCGCGCTGCCACAGATTCAGGGCTGCCGACCAATGCTGTTCCCGCACCACCGCGTGTCAATCCTACCCCAGCCCACAAGTTAGGGCTGATTTCTAATTTACTGCGGTCGCCTTTATGCAGTTCAAACATTCTTCTTTGTCCTGTTGAATCTTGACGGCTAAGTGTTGTTTGGGCTTTTGCTATCACATCGTCATCTACATACTTAATTAATCGTTCTGCAGCTTCCCATGCTTCCGCTTCTGTTTCTCTGACAATCACGTGAAGACGGATGCCAAAGCGGACCGTTCTGCCTTTTTTCTCCGCTTTCGCTTTTACTGATGCAATTTTTTCTTTCACTTGTTCAAGCGGCTCCCCCCAAGTCAAGTAAACATCTGTATGTTCAGCCGCCACTTCCTGTCCTGCTTCTGATGATCCTCCAAAATAAATTGGCGGCCGTGGAGATTGATACGCAGGAAATAACAAGCTACTATTTTCTACTCTAATATGCTCTCCATCAAAATTTACATCGTCTCCTTCTAAAAGAGATTTCCATACTTTCATAAACTCATCTGTTTGTTGATAGCGTTCATCATGCGATAAGAAAACACCATCACCAGCTAGTTCAACAGGATCCCCACCAGCTACAACATTAATCAGTAATCTTCCTTCTGAAATATGATCTAAAGCAGAAGCCATTCTTGCCGCAACTGGTGGCTGCATTAATCCTGGCCGCACCGCTACTAAAAATTTAAGATATCTTGTTTCAGCTGCTAATGCAGAAGCAGTAATCCATGGATCTTGGCAGGATCGTCCTGTCGGCAATAACACCCCTGTATAGCCTAATTGATCTGCTGCCTGCGCGATTTGTTTTAAATAAGGATATTTAAAAGATCTTCCTCCTGTAGGTGTACCTAAATAATGACCGTCCCCGTGAGTAGGTATAAACCAAAGTATTTCCATTTTCATCTCTCCCATCCTTTTAAAAATTAGTTTTTCCCTTGGTAACTATCTCGCCATTTTAATAATCTTTTTTCCAATACTCTGACAAAGGAGTCTGTTAACTTCCCTACTACTGCAAAAATAATAATTCCTACAAAAACAACACTTGTTTGTGAAAATTGCCTTGCATCCATAATCATATAGCCAATGCCAGCAGTTGAGCCCATCAGTTCCGCAACGACTAGCCCTAGCCATGCAACGCCAAGTGATAAGCGAACTCCTAATAAGATATTTGGAAGTGCCGCTGGCAAAATCAACTTCGTCATCTGTTTTAAGGGACTAAATTCCAATACTTTTGCCACTTCAAATAATTTTTTGTCGACCCCTCTTATTCCTTGAAAAGTGTTTATATATATAGGAAAGAAAGCACCCATGCTAATTAATAAAACCTTAGAAATCTCGCCAAATCCAAACCATAAAATGAATAAAGGCGTTACTGCTAAATGCGGAACAGTCCGCAGCATTTGCAAAGAAGGATCTAAATAATCCTCTGATTTTCTGGAAAACCCGACGATTGCTCCTAAAATAATTCCTATGCCTCCCCCTAATAAGAAACCAACAACAGCACGCCAAATGCTTATTTTCAAATTAGCCCATAATTCTCCTGAAACAATTAGGTCTTTAAACGATAGAACGATTTCTTGTGGCGTGGGCAGTACAATGGGAGAAACTAATTGCAAAGTTCCAACTAATTGCCAAACAGCAAGGATAATAACAGGAAGAACCAGTCCCTTTAGAATCGTTTGCGCAATCCCTTTTTTCCCTTTCTCTCGTTTTCTTGCTGTAACCTTTACTGGTTGCACTTGACCAGCGATTGCCTTTACGTCACTCATCATTTTCCACCTTCCTCTTTCGAAGACTTTAGTGCTTCCTCAATAAACGAATTATCAACTACTTCTTTTACATCAATTTTTTTGCGAATCGCACCAATGCGATATTGAAAATCCGCCGTTTCCTGTTGTGCTTGGATTATTTCATCCGTCACAGGATTATTCGTTGCCTCTGTATTATTTAAAACACTCTCTACTATCTTTTTATCTAGTTTTTTTGCTTTTGCATAAATATCGACGACTTCTTCTCTATGTTCTTTTTGGTAAGTTACTGCTTTTTGTATCACCTGTAAAAATCTCACCGTTTCCTTAGGATGCTGATCGGAAAAGTCACTTCGAACAAGCAAGAAAGCCGGAGAGTATAGGTTATCTAGTGCTTCTCCATTCGCAAGCACCTTTGCCCCATTATTAATGGTTTCAATAGAGATAAATGGTTCCCATATTGACCACGCATCTACTGAACCACTATCAAAAGCTGGCTTCGCTTCATCTGGCTGTAATTGAATTACTTGTACATCATCTGGCTTCAACCCTGCTTTATCGATCGCCTTATAAAGAAAATCAAATCCACTGCTTCCTTTTGCAACTGCTACCTTTTTGCCTTTTAAATCTTGAATACTCTTAATATCACTATCTTTATTTACTAAAATGGCATTTCCTTTTAAACCATCTTGATAAACTGACAGTTCTTTAAATCCAATTCCTGCTGCCTGTGCAGCAATAACTGGTGAATTTCCAACACCTGCAAAATCAATTTTCCCAGCTGAAACTCCCTCAAATTGCGGAGGACCACTTTGAAACTCCGTCCACTTTACTTGTATGCCATCCTTTTTAAATTCTTCTTCAAACCAACCTTTCTCCTTCGCCAACAAAAGCGGCGTTAAGCTTTGTTGGATAGCGATATTAATCACTTTTAGCTTTTCCTTGCTGCCGGCACTTTGTTTAGCACCGCATCCTGTTAAAAGCAAAAGTAGAAATACTGTAAAAATAATAGTTGTCTTTTTCATCGTTGATTCCCCCAATTAGTTAGATGCCTAGTCCCTCTATATAAGATTCGTTCTCCGTATGTTCAAATTCTTTTAAAACACTTTGCCTGAATGTCTGAAAATCCGGCGAAGTTCGATTTCTTGGATAAGATAATGGAATTTTCAGCTCTTTGTAAACCTTTCCTGGCTTTGCCTTCATAATCGCCAATCTGTTTCCTAAATATATGGATTCCTCGATATCATGTGTTACTAGAATCATGGCCATTTTTTTCTTTTGCCAAATATCCAACAGAACATCCTGCAGGTGCTTCCTAGTAAAAGCATCCAGTGCTCCAAATGGTTCATCCAGCAATAAAACTTCCGGCTCGCGCAATAGCGCTCTTGCAATTGCCACCCGCTGTGACATGCCGCCAGACAATTCTTTCGGATACAATTTCTCTGAACCTTTTAATCTTACAATCTCAATCAGCTCATCCACTTTTCTTCGCACTTCTTTATTTTTTAAAGACAGGTCAGCTGCAATATTTTCTTCCACCGTTAGCCATGGAAATAGCCGATGTTCTTGAAAAATAAATCCTTGTTGAATGCCGGCTCCTTTTACAATTCGGTCATTAATCGTAATTGTCCCTTCATAATTTGTATCAAGACCGGCTATGATTTTTAGCAAGGTGCTTTTCCCACATCCGCTTGGACCAATTATCGTAAGGAAATCCTGCTTCTCAATTGCTAGATTAATAGTTTCCAGCGCCTTTACTTGTTTACTTCCTTGAGTAAATGATTTATTTTTTACCACCACTGAAATTGCCATTTTATCGCCCCTCTCTACTTCTCCAATAAAAGTAAACTGTATGTATTTCAACAAAAACAAATTAATTCGATAAATTTAATCGGTTTTAAAGCCATTTTTCCCCTTCCCCTTTATAGCTTATAAAAAAAGACATATTTTCCGCCATCTAAATGGAGAAAATATGCCTTCGGTTTTCCGATCAGCTATTAAGATTTCTTGAATAGCATTGTAATACAAAGTTTCCCACGTTGTCAACTTGGTTTTGTTGCATTTTTCAAAATAATTATTTAATTAATTTTCTTTTCGTATAGATTGTTTTTATTTAACCCGCGGACGAGTGCCGAGCCCAATGTCATCAAGCTGAATTTCAAAAAACAGGAAAATAAGTAGCTAATTAGGAAGTAAGGGTTTCCGTTCTGTTCTCCGAGGCTTACCGCTCGCTTTCCACGGGGCGAGCGCCGAGCCTCCTCGTCGCTTTGCTCCTGTGGGGTCTCGTCTGTCTCGCTAATCCCGTAGGAGTCGAGCGAACGCCTCTCCAAACAAATGAGGTATTTCTTTTACATAAAGGATATCCAATAAATAGGATCTAAAAAAAGACAATAGGATGCCATTGCACGTGCAAGTTCTACAGACGAGCCTTTCGCAACCCCGAAGGCATCCTTTAACCTTTTCGAATTGTTCATTTCAAGGATAGACGCATCAATAGCGAATAGACGAAATACCATAAAAAAATCAACGCTACTATTGTTTAGCAATAATACCTTGTAATGAAATTCGAAAAAAAGAACTTATTCTAAAACAGGTTGCTTGTAACGGAGGGTGCGAAGACTCCTGCGGGAAATGTGAGAAAGCTGAGACCCCGCAAGGCAGCGCCGAGGAGGCTCAGCTCCCACCCCGCGGAAAGCGAAGCAACCCGTAGTGGAAAGCAACCTCAACAATAAAAAACAAGCCTCCCTTTTTATTGCTCTAAACCGAGTCATATCAAGATTTGCAAATGAATTTGAAGGTGCGAAGTTTGAGTTAATTATAAATAAAATTTCAGAATAGGGGTCTAACTTCTTTTAATACTTTACTGATAACAGCAGCCACTGCATGTTGTTCATGATGAACAGTCACTGTATCAGCTACATGTTTCAATCCAGGATGTGCATTATCAACTGCAATCCCAATGTCAGCTTTCTTAAGCAAGGTTACATCATTTAGATGATCTCCAATTGCGATTGTCTTATATGCTTCCACCTGCAACATTTTCTTTAGATGCATCAACGCCTCGCCTTTCGACACACCTTTTGGCAAGATTTCCAGATAATTTGCTTCTGAATAAACTAGATCACACTTTATTTCCAGACCAACAATAAATTGTTCTACCTCTTTCACCTTTTCCTCATCAGAACCAATGATTACTATTTTTGTAATAGCACTTGCATCTAATTCGACAAAGTCCGGATGATACGATCCGCCTAAGTCCTTGCATTCTACTCCATCTTTTTCTTCATAGATTTCCACCGTTCTATTTCGCAATGGTGTATATATGTTAGAGCGATAATAAATGAATACAGATGTTTCTTCTTTGTGCAGAGAGCAAATAGCTTCAAAAGCAAACTTATCTATTTTTAATTGTTTTTCATATAATACATTTTTGGTGACTGGACAGTAAATTTTTGCCCCATTATACAAAATCAGTGGGATATTAATTCCTAATTGCTCCACAAACGGAGCGACCGACTGCTCTATTCGACCGGTTGCAAATGTAAATAAGCCACCGTTTTTTATAAAAGATAAAATTGCCGCTTTATTCGCTGCGCTAATTTTTTTCCGTTGATTTAACAATGTTCCATCAAGATCTGACACAAGCAGCGTATCCTGACAAGTCTTGACACTCTCTACTGCCTTCATTATGAATGCTGCTTTACTTGCTCTGCAACGAGCATCTTTTTAATCATATCCGCAGCTCGTACTTTCGTCGGTAAGCAAGGGGAAATCTCTATTTTATACGCTCCATTAGCAATGCTTTGTTTCAGTTGCTTAACCGTCGTACATTCCTCATCAAAAACGTTCACAATACTGCCTACTTGCATCGGGTAGTGTGTATCGCTTCCTCCTACAACCGGTTTATCATAGCGCTTAGCAAACTGATACACTTGCTCGCGCATTTCTTCCACACCACCGTAGTTCAAGTCCTTCCCATTTAAATCAAAGCAATCCACTTGCATTAAGTCTTCCTCTGGAATACGGAGAAGCGGATTGGATGAACGTAAAGGATGAGCCCCGATGCAAAGAATATCAAAAGGTTGACATATGCTTAATAGTGTTTTCATCGACACAAACGTATCTTCTGTTTCATAACCGATTAATTGTAAACGAATGGCTCTAATATCTTCTCTATCTCCGATTATGAGAATATGTCCCCCCTCCTTTACATCCACCTCCATACCAGGGAAAAGACGGAATCCATCAATATCATAATAATCTTGCTTGTACTCATAGCGCTCGTTTAAAAAATCATAAATATCCAAAAACCGTTTTGTATTAAAATGCTCTGTTAAAGTGATAGCTGTCAGGCCTTCTTGCTTCGCCTCATTAATCATGCTAGTAAAATATTCTTCCGAGAAGTCTACCTTCTTATTAAGCTTTACGTGTAAGTGAAAATCGATTTTCATATCTATTATCTCCTCTTTATAAAATCTATTAATCTAATCTTTACATCCTTGAAATAAAATTGACGTTTACCTCTCCCTCTGTTCACGTATAATAAATATATTGAAGAAAAAGTGAGGTTTTTCTATTGGTTCGTCAAATGTTTACTTGGAAGGTAGAAGAAATGTCTACCAATCAAAAAAAAATAGCTGACTATATCGAAAAAAATATAAACCGCATTCCGTATTTAACGGTTCAGGAAATAGCAGATGAACTAGATATCAGCATCGCTTCTGTCTCCCGTTTTTGGAAAACATGCGGCTACAAAAATTTGAAAGATTTTAAGCAGCAGTTAAGTGAAAAGTTAGGAATTACTCCCTTTCATAAAATGAGCAACTTTATAAAAAAAGTCAGCGACGGCGATGACTTGCCGACTAATATGATGAAGCTTGGCATACAATACTTAACCGAAACATCCGAATGGCTTTCAAGAGAAGCTTTTTCTGAATCGATTCAGGCAATCTTGCATGCAAGCAATACGCATATTTTTGCTCCTGGATATTCCAACTCATTAGGAGAAATGCTACGATATCGTTTACGCCGCAACGGCTTATCCATTCATTTAATGGAAACGAAAAACAATGAAATTTTCGAAACACTTATGCATTTGACGAACATGGATCTTGTCATCGTGTTTGCTTTTTCCAATATTGCAAGTGAAACGAAGATTATTTTCGACTATGCGAAAAAAGCAGGGTATCAAACGATTTTAATTACCGATCTTCTCGTTTCGGAATTAATAGAAGATGCTGACATCGTTCTGCACACATACCGTGGTCAAAAATGGGAATATCATTCGATGGTCGCTCCTACCATCTTAATTGAAAGCTTGATTGTTGGTGTCGGTATGGAAAACGAACAAACGTCTTTAGCAAAGCTTGAACATTTAAATAAGTTGAGAAAGCAATACAGTTCCTTTTAAGAAAAGCGTAGGCGCCTTGTTCAGCTCTGAAGAAAAATGTTCACATGACTCAAAAAGTGCTTTTTACTTTTAGAGGCATGGGGTTATTTTTCACAAGAGCTAGGCGCTGGCCGGCTAATGCGCCACGTCCTGTGGCGACGCCGGCACTAGTACATCCTGTACGTCGGAGCTAGACACCCGTCAAAGTTCAAAAAACTTTCTTATCTTCTCAAAAAATAACCAAATGAAAGCGACGAATCTCTGTGTTGACTTGCTTCTAATTTGTTCCCTTTTTGAACACACACTTTACGTTACAAGACGGTTTGTGCAACCTGTTTTTCCTCATTTTTAGAATGAGGTTTAGATGAAATCAGTTGTTCAGACTTTTTATTATAGACATTAATCTTTTCGGATGGGATTGTAGCCCAAACTATCCCATCTAAAGGATAAACGGCCTCCCCCATTTCCTTTGCAAGCAACGTAATTCCATCTTTTTCAAGCTGAATAAGCGTTTCTGAACCCGCAGGCATCACAGATGTAACACGACATTGGATCCCATCTGCTATTGGATCTGCGGAAACTAGGATGTCTTCCGGTTTAACCGCTACGATAATTTCTTCCGTTTCCGGCATTTCTACAACTGGGAGTTTCAGTTTTCCAAACGGTAATATTGCATACGACTGCCCTTGTTCTATTAAATATCTTCCATAAACAAAATTATTTTTCGGATTGCCAATAAAATCAGCCACTTTAAGATGATTTGGATAACGGTACAAATCAGATGGGTTATCTACTTGAATCAATTTTCCTTCAAAGAAAACCGCTATTTTTGTTGACATCGTTAACGCTTCGATTTGATCATGCGTCACATAGATAATCGTTGTATTCAATTCACGGTGCAGCCTTTTTAATTCTGTTCTCATTTCAATGCGCAGCTTTGCGTCTAAATTTGACAAAGGTTCATCCAATAACAGAATTTTCGGTTCGGTCACGATTGCTCTTGCTATTGCTACACGCTGCTGCTGTCCACCTGATAATTCTGATGGAAATCTGTCTTGATATTCTGCCATATGCAGCTTTTTCAGTGCTTGTTCTACCTTTATTTTGATCTGATTTTTCGGCATTTTCTGCACGGTTAAACCAAAAGCAACATTGTCAAAAACAGTCATATGGGGCCACAGTGCATAGCTTTGAAACACAAGATTTAAATCTCGCTTAGAAGGGTCTTTAAAGTAATGCTTCGCTGCATCCGCTACTGTAGAGCCATTGATATGAATGATGCCTTCTTCAATATTCTCCAATCCTGCAATGACCCGAAGCGTCGTTGTTTTCCCACAGCCAGATGGACCAAGGAAGGTCATAAAATCTCCTTCTTCAATCGTAAGGTTTATATTTTTTAAAACTTGTTTATTATCAAAGAATTTACTGACATTTTTTAATTGAATGATGCTCATGTTATCCTCCAATTCCTTTTGTAAAGTCAACCTTCCCAATTTTAGTTGCAATATAATACGTGACAAATATGATAACAACAATGATTAACATTAAAGCATTGGCATATTGCTGAAAGCCTGACTGAGCATATCTAAACATTAATGTCGGAATCGTTCCCGTCTGTGGTGTCACAAGTAATATAATTAAATCGAGTTCCTTTATTACACTAATAAACAGAAGCAAAAAGCTGCTGAACAAACTCCTGCGACTAAGGGGCAGCAATATGCTCATAAATCTTTTCAGCCATGAAGCACCTTGCATTCGTCCCGCTTCCTCTAACTCTCCGCTAATTTGATACATCGTACTTGCTCCAACTCGTGTCGCAAACGGAAGTTCATTGACGATCGAAATTAAGATAATCAGCGAGATGGAACCATACAACGCCGGCAGGAACATCGATGGTTTTGCAAACATCGATAAATAAATAGAAGAGAAAGCGATCCCTGGAATTAAATAAGGTAAAAAGGACAACTGCTCAACTAGCTTTGCCGTCGTATTTTTTCTTCCTTTAGCAATGACATATCCAAACAACAATCCAATAATCGATGCACAAATCGCTGCAAGAAAGGCAACCAATAGTGAATTCTTAATTGAGGACAAAATGGCATCATTTTTTAATATCCCTACTTCTCCTGAAGCAATAAAAGGATTCGAATCCCCAATCCAGAAATGAGTCGTAAAGTTGTCGAGCAGGAAACGACCATCCATCATCATAAACGACTGCAATACAAGAATGATGACAGGAACAAACGCTACGATAGCCATAAAGCCGAGCACGATCCACGTCAACGGCCTTTTCCACTTTCCAAGCAAATAAAATGACTTGCGTGCATCTTTTCCGCCAATCGTTTCAAAACTTTTCCTTTTGCCAATTGCTTTTTGATTAAAAAAAATCAAAAAGGCACATAACATAAGCAAAACAATGCTTAAAATATAAGCTTCCGATATCATCCTGTTTTGCATGCTGCTATTCAGCATCGTGGAGATCGTATAATACTTTGTCGGCAATCCAAGGAAAGCAGGCACACTGAATGAACCTAATGACTTGGAAAATGTGAGGATAAACCCCGAGATAATGGCAGGCATAACAAGCGGAAACGTAATTTTTCGCAAAGTCATTAGCTTACTTGCTCCAATGATTTCAGCCATTTCTTCTAAACTGCTATTAATCGAACTTAAAGCAACGGAAATAAGCAAAAAGAAGAAAGTAAAATAATTGAACGTTAACGTGATGACAATAGGCAAGTATCCATAGGCAATCCAATCCGGCGGCTGGATGTGGAAAAAAGACTGGATGATTCCTTGGCTTCCGCCTATACGATCGTTTTTAAAAACCGAGATCCAAGCAAATGCCATTACCCATGAAGGAAGCATATACGGCAGCAAAGCAAGAAAGGTGACTGCTTTTTTATATTTAAAATCTGAGCGGGTTACAAGCCATGCCAACGATCCGCCAATTAATAGCGACAGAATCGAAACTCCAACAGCAACGCTTAAAGAATTTAACATTGGCTGATAAAACAAAGACTTGCTAATTTCACTGCCAAACATGCGCTGCCAATAATCAAGGGTAAATGCTCCAGCCTCTGCCCCACTATCTCTTGCACTTGTTTTAAAGCTTCCAACAATAATTTCCCAAAGCGGAACAACAATGGTATAAAATAAAAACAACAGGGAAATTATGCTAATTACATGGATGGGATTATGAAAAAATTGTTTGCTCTTATTAAAGAATCGTATTCTTCTCATTGGAGAAGATACAGGGACTTCTGAATATGGTGGTTTATTCAATAATCGGAACCTCTCTTTCTTTTAACTCGTAAAGAGATCAGGTGGCTGAGAGATCCACCTGATTCTTTATGTATTTCCCTTTACTGGTTTACTAGAATAAAGTCTTTTACTGCTGGCGTATTTTTATATAAAAATTCACCATCATAAGGCCATAGATTTAATTCTTTACTTGGGCGCTGTTCAGGTAAAACAATATCCGTTCTCGTTGACCAAGAACCAAGTACATTATACGGTCGGAAACCTTCTGCTTTTCCATCCGCCTCGCCTGCCATCCAGCGAATTAACAGCTTTGCTGCATTAACATTCTTCGCTTTTTCAGGAATGTACATATACGAAGTCCCAGGAACAGACATCTTCGGACTAACATCGTAGACGAAATCCATTTTTAAGCCTTCATCTTTAATATTTCGAGCTTTACTTGAAGCTGCAATTCCAACTGGTGGATTTTGTTGTCCTGCGCTTCCTACAGCTGTGACAACTTCGTCGCTTGACTTTACAAAAATCGGATCATTCGCAAGCAATCGTTTCAAAAATTCATACCCTGCATTTTCTGTTCCATCTAATTTTAATGGCTTCCCATATTTTTCTTCGTATGCCTTTTCCATATCATCAGCGTTTTGTACAATCGTTACTAATAAATCAAGCGTATCGGAAGAAATCATCGGATCGTCCATCACCACTTTGCTCTTCCATTTTGGATCTGTTAAATCCCACCAGTTGTTTATTGGAGACTTATCGTATTTCTCCGTATTATAGAAAATCGCTCTTGTTGAAAAATAAAAACCTAAACCTGGTTCATTTTTATACGGATCTGCAAGCTTTTCTTTAATATCATTCGGCAAATATTTATGTAATCGTCCATCTTTTACAAGTTCATTAGAGACGACTCCGCCCGCATCCTTAATAAATGCAATATCGACATTAAACAACCCTGAATCTTGCTCGCGAACTATTTTCTCTACCATTTCGGCTGTATCCATATCGTAAGCTTCTACTTTAATTCCAGGATACTTCGCTTCAAAGCTTGCTTTTACATCTTTAATGCGGCTCGATTGCGAATAAACAGTCACTTTTCCTTCTTTTTTTGCCTTTTCGTAAAGTTCTTCTGGAGTTTCTGTTTTATCCAATTCTGCTTTTTCAAGCCACGCTTCATCCCCTTTATTCTCACTCTCTTCTTTTGAACTTTTTACAGATGAATCTGACTTGCCACAAGCAGCTAATAAAACGACTAAAACTACTGACATCAATAAAAATGAGTTTCTAATTTTCAAGATCTGATTCACTACTTGAACTACCTCCTAAATTTCGAATACAAACTCATTTTAGAAGACAAACATTAATTAAACGTTAATGTTATATTTTAGTAATGTAAATTATTTTTCTTATTTATTTTTTGAAAAAAAGTTTTCATTTTAGTATTGTTGACTGTCATCACACGAACTAAAATTAGATATGATATAATAAATATGGTTAAAAAATACATTTTTTACAGAGAATCTTTATTGCTAGTACCTCTGCAGCGATTATTAGTGAAGTAGTTTACTAAGATAAAATAGATGAGGAATCCGCTTTCAAATAATAGATGAAGAATAGAAAGGAGTTTTAATGAAATACTTACGAATATTTTTTATTTTACTTATCCTGATTAATTTAAGTTTTTCCTTAATTGTTTACTTAAACCCTGATAATCAAGGTTTAAGTAATAATCTAATTCCACTTTCTTTAGTAATATTAGGCGTTTTAATGATTATGGGTATTATCTTTAATGTAAAGTTAAATCCGTTTAAGAAGACTGGAATAAAGGGAAAATAATAAGGAGAGCACTCATTTGCTTCTCCTTATTCCATTTCATTATTGCTTTTTAATGTCCTTTTGAGGGGTCTAACCCAATGTCATCAAGCTAGGATTCAAAAAAAAGGAAAATAAGCAACTAAATAGGAAGTAAGGGTTTCCGTTCTGTTCTCCGAGGCTTACCGCTCGCTTTCCACGGGGCGAGCGCCGAGCCTCCTCGTCGCTTTGCTCCTGTGGGGTCTCGTCTTTCTCGCTAATCCCGTAGGAGTCGAGCGGACACCTCTCCAAACAAATGAGGTATTTCTTTTAAATAAAGGGTATCCCATAAATAGAATCATAAAAAAGGCAATAGGATGCCCGGGCGGATGAAATGTAATTTTTTTCATCTGGGCATCCTACCAATAAGCTTATAATAGTCATCTAGCTCTATCTGAAAACTCTTTTTTACAAAATTTAGCATAAAAAGGATAGTGCTGATAAAAGCCAACTTATTTTTTCCTTGTCGTGTAAAATAGGTTGGCTTTGAACGAGATTCACACATAAAAATAAAATCATGTAGCACGTTTTTGGTTACTTCTACTGCCTTTAAAAATTTACTTTTCCCTATAAAAAAAATCACCACACATCGTTGATATACCCCAAAATAGAAAGAACCTCATAATACTCCTTTCAGGTAGTAATGAACTTCAAGAAGAGAAACCCTTGAAAAAAGTGCACTTTAGGTCTATATTGTCAATTTATATGAGGTAGCATTCATACTGCCAGTTAATATATGATGATGAAATCTTGTATTTAGCTTGTAAGCAGAATTAATTCTTTATTTCTTTTATTCTGTTCTTCCTCAGATGCTAAATCGTATTTTTTTAAAAGATGAAATAGTTCGTTTAACATTTGCTGTGATTGATTATTTTTTAGAAAGCTATATAAATCTTCAACTAAAACTTCGGGTAGTAAGTTTTGTTGACTCTCTAGCTTTTTAACTACATCTTCGTAAGAATGATCTATATTGCATTTTCCCATAAGAGTCCCTGGTCATATTAAAGTATAACAATTCATACCCAAAACCTATTAAATTGACCAGGATTCACCTCCTTTTTCCGTGTTTTAATACCAATAAATTTTGTTAAATCTCCAAATTAATTTTAAAGGTTTTATCCCATACCTTTTCAGAATCTTCCCATCTATTGTTGTCATATTAAACTGTTTTCTTTCTGGGTATAAAGCGGTTATAAAACCAACATATTTTTCGCCATTTCTTTTGGTGTAACAAACGTAATCTCGATGCTTAAAGCCTTCCACTTCTTTCGTTTTAGCTTTGCTCTCTCTACGCATTGGTTTAATAACCCAGTCCTTTATTTCACACTTATGCCTAGTGACCTCTAAATTTGTTGTTACAATGGCGTCGTTGCTGTGACTCTTTTCAATATTCCAATCAATCCGTTTATTCGCTGTGTCTCCTCCGGTCGTGAGTGTTAAAGGAGCCACTTTTTTTAGTTCTGTCCGCAAATGCTTTTTCCCTTGCATCACATGCATAGCCGCTTTAAAATCGATCTTTTTTCCGCCGATGATGCCATAGAATCGCTCGGCGTGCTCCATTTCTTCCCCGTTAATCTGATCGTGACAGGAACTGCACAAAGTAATAAGATTTAAAATCGAATCAGCTCCATTTAAACGTCTAGGTGTAATGTGATGAACCTCTAACCTGCAATCGGTTTTCCCGCAGCTTTGACATGTATACTGATCACGCATGAGAGCAGCAATTCGTAAATGTTCATCTAAACGGTTTGATTTTTGATAGTGCCATCGGTATAGTTTTTCCCCTTCACTTAATGCTCGAATATCGATTTGCACATCCTCTAAATAAATATGGTTCATTCGGCACCATTGCGTTAATTTTTTGATCACACAAAGTACGGCTTCTTTCTTTTGTTTAATACTAGGGGGAATTCTTCCTTTTCTTTTCGATGCACAGCGATTATCAAATCGTTCTTTTCGATATTTTTTATGCGATCTTCTGTATTTTCGATATCCCGTCTTACACCCATCTTGTCTTTCACATCTTGTCTATGCTCGATCGTCCCTTTGAACACCGGTTTGTTTTTGGTTGCACCATCTTGAACCAAAGCAATTCCCGTATACTTAGCTCCATCATCAATACCTAGTGCAACCGGTGTTTTATCTATTTGCTCAAGTGGAATCTCTTTTAATAATTGAATCACCATTGGAAACTTGTTTACTAATTTCGCTCGATTTTTTCGAATTAAGTACCAGCCTTTGTTTTCTTTTGTCGGGCTCAAACGTTGACCGTTTAAGTCTAGTACAAAGCAATAAGAAGTCATCTCTGACCAACCTCCAAAAGGGTATTTTCCTTCTTGCTAAAGTCAAAGGGCGGACATGTGTTTTTGGTGTTTCGCTTCCATAACCTAGGTTAGCTTTCTTCCTCAACACTCACAGATCAGGAGACTGAAAGAACATCTCATCGGATACATTCCGTCAGGTGTGTTTTTACCGAACCCCTTCAACGTAGTTCATCGTGCTATCTTTCTTTCGAGAGACTACACTCACTTAAGCTGGAGAGCAATCAACCCTCCATAACCAAACCAAATGTTACGATTTGTTATGGTTTAATAACAGCTGTTGATAGCTCCATACTTTCATAACTTTAATATGATTTTATAAATTAATCCCTTTTATAGCAAGGACTTGGGCTTAACTAGAAAACATTTGTTTCATTTTATTCCCTCTTCTGGATGGTGTTAACATTCACAGTATTTGTTATGTTATACTTTAAATGACTAATAGTTTTGGAGGGATAACAGTGATTGAAAAGGTAAACCTTATGTCCAAATTTGATCTGATTCAAGAGTATTATCAGCCTAAGAGTATTGCAAATGTAAATGATTCAGCATTGAAAATAGTAAAATTAAAAGGTGATTTCATATGGCATCACCACGACGAATCTGATGAATTATTTTTAGTTATTAAAGGACAAATGAAAATAAAATTAAAAGATCAGGATGATATACATTTGAATGAGGGCGAATTGGTTGTTATCCCAAAAGGAGTAGAACATATGCCGGTAGTTGAAGAAGAAGCTTATGTTGCCCTAATTGAGCCATATGAATTGTTAAATACCGGGAATGTGCAAAGTGAACGATCTGTATATAACGTTGAAAAAATATAAAGTGTTATCTAAATCCAGCTTGTTTTGAAATGATATATTTTTACATTAAAACATAATTTTAGTATTAAAAATTGTTATGCTGTATTTCCATTTATACAAAAGAATAAAGAAGAGAGGCTGTCTCAAAAGTCGTTTTAAAACCTTTTGGGAAAGCCTCTCTTCTTTATGCTTACAGAAAATTATTAGATTCTTTCATTTCACCAAAAATTCATGCTATCGTATTTCTTTAATGGATGGCGGTGCATCAAGCACCGTTTCCATATAATTTTTCCCCCAATTGTACATGCTATCCAAAATTGGCATTAAACTTTCTCCTTCTTTCGTAAGAGAATACTCTACTTTTGGAGGTACAACCGGATATACGACTCTTTGAACGATAAGATCTTCTTCAAGCTCCCGTAATTGATTGACAAGCATCCTCTGTGTAATTTCTGGAATTAGTGCTTTTAATTCTCCAAACCTTTTGGTTCCTTCTTTACCCAAATACCAAAGAATCAACATCTTCCACTTTCCTCCGATAATGCTTAAGGTAAGTTCTTTTTCACAGTTAAATTCTTTATTCTCCATACGTCCCATTAGAAAACCTCCCGTTCCTTTATTCTCACATAGTATACTTTAAAACACTATCTAAAATAAAAGTGCGTACTTACTTAAAAAAATTATAAGCCGTATAATCAATCTTGTACAGAAAATATGTCACTAAATGTTAGCTTCTATTACAAGCTAAACACAAAAAATAATAAGGAGTGTACTGCAATGAAATTACAATTAGCATTAGATTTAGTAAATATTCCACAAGCAATCGAGGTTGTATCCCAAGTTCAAGAGTATGTTGATATTGTAGAAATTGGTACACCAGTAGTAATAAACGAAGGACTTCGTGCTGTGAAAGAAGTAAAAGAAGCATTTCCTAATACAAAAGTATTAGCAGATTTAAAGATTATGGATGCTGCTGGATATGAAGTAAGCCAAGCGACTTCATTTGGAGCTGATATTGTTACGATTCTTGCTGTTGCAGAAGACGAATCCATTAAAGGTGCTGTTGCAGAAGCAAAAAAACAAGGAAAAGAAATCCTAGTCGATATGATTGCTGTTAAAGATATTAAAACACGTGCACAAGAGTTAGATGAATTAGGCGTAGATTATATTTGTGTGCATACTGGATATGATCTTCAAGCTGTAGGAAAAAACTCTTTTGACGATTTAAAAGCAATTAAAAGTGTTGTAAAACAAGCCAAAACAGCTGTTGCAGGCGGCATTAAATTAGATACATTATCAGAAGTTATTGCAGCTCAACCTGATTTAATTATTGTTGGCGGAGGAATTACAGGTCAAGAAAACATCAAAGAAGCAGCATCTCAATTTAAAGAACTTATTGCACAAGGATAATTTTTTATGAAAACAACAGACTTTTTGCAAGAAGTGCTCAAAGAGCTGAATCACGGTGCAACTCTTATTTCTGATCATGATGCTGAAAAGCTGGTGAACAGCATCATGACTGCTAAAAAAGTGTTGGTAGCGGGAGCTGGAAGATCCGGATTAATGCTCAAATCATTTGCAATGCGTATGATGCACATGGGCATTGATGCTTATGTTGTAGGAGAAACAGTGACCGCTAACTTCGAAAAAGAAGATCTTTTAATTATAGGAACTGGATCCGGAGAAACTAAAGGACTTGTTTCCATAGCAGAGAAAGCCAAAAATATTGGTGGAGAAGTAATTGCTGTTACTATTTTTCCTGAATCCACAATCGGAATCCTTGCAGATCATTCTGTAAAACTTCCAGGATCACCAAAAGATAAAACGGACAGCAGCTTCCAAACAATCCAACCAATGGGCTCACTATTTGAACAACTTTTATTGCTCTTTTTAGACAGTGTTATTTTAAAATTCATGGAGAAAAAAGGGCTTGATTCTAATACGATGTATGGAAAACATGCAAATTTAGAATAGTAGAAAAAAGCGGATGTTTGTATTCCCTACAAGACAAACATCCGCTTTTCCTTGATTATCAACTCCAGTACCTTCAGAGATTCCCGGAACTAAAAAACATTATCCATCTTGATGAAGGTAAAACAAACCTTTAGTTCTTAGATTCTAAGGACTTATTATTCTAAAATCTTCTAGATATCTTCTCTTCACTAAGCGTTTCTTTAATTTGCTCTGAAAGCAAAAAGTTGAGATCTTCAACAGTAAAATTTTCTATGGCATTCATTTTCTCCACGATTTCATTGTTAAATATATTTTCTACTTCCCGTATTTGCCTCGTCAATTCTTCTCCAGCTTGTGTTAAGGAAATAATCGTTTTTCTATTATCATGTTGAGCTGCTTCTTTCTTTATGAAATTCTTATCTATCAATCGCTGTACAAGACGACTTGGATGCTGAGAGTTACATAATAATAAATCTCCTAACCCAGCAATGGACATTGGGCCAAATTTGGCTAAAACCGTAATAACCTCACTCTGACTCGGTGTAAGATCGAGTCCATTTTTTATTAAAAGATTAGAAAATCGTTGGTTCCCTTCCCTCTGAACACATTGAATTAAGTAACGTAATTTATCTACTGCCTCCAACAAAATCACTCCTTATAGGAGAAGTATAACATAATATATGCCTTGACATATATCTTTCATTCACCTATTATATGTCTAAACATATATGTTACAACATGTAATATTGGAGGAGAGAAAATGAAGAAATATGTATTGGTAACAGGTGCTTCTTCTGGAATTGGAGAAGAGTTTGCAAAACAATATGCCAGCAAAGGCTTTAATCTCGTGCTAGTGGCCAGATCGGAAGAAAAACTTTTAAAATTGTCTAACTTGTTAATAGAACAATATAACATTCAAGTTCATATTATTGCCCTAGATTTATCCAAAGAATATTCTGCTAATCACATTTTCAACTATCTTGAACAAGAACAAATCGAAATTGATATAGTAGTCAATAATGCAGGCTATGCGACAAATGGAAGATTAACAAATATCGATTTTCAGCATCAACACGAACAAATAATGCTTAATTCGGTTACGGTAATGGATTTATGCTACCTTTTTATAAAAGAGAGATTAAAAAATAAAAAAGGAGGCACGATTATTAATATTGCTTCAACAGCTGCATTCCACCCTATCCCCTATATGTCCATCTATGCTGCTACCAAGGCTTTTGTTCTGTCTTTTACAGAAGCATTAAACAAAGAATATCGTCAACATGGATTTGACATTATTGCTGTTTGCCCAGGAGCAACAGATACTAACTTTTTCAGTAATGGCGGAGTTTCCTTTGGAATTAAACGAACACCCTCAGATGTCGTTCAAACAACATTCAAAGGACTTAAAAAGCAAAAAATCAGTGTGATTGACGGGAAGCAGAACATCTTTTCATCAGTTCTTTTGCCAAAATTATTGCCTAGAAATCAGATGGCTAACTTGGTTTCCAATATTATGACAAAACGAATAGACAAAGACGGGCTATAAAATAAAAACAAGATTTTTAAGTTCGAATTTGGAGGTTTCTGAGATTGGATTAGGCTGCATGGGAAGGAGTCAATCATACGGAACAGCAGATGAAAAAGAAGCCATCTATACTATTCACTTATGCACTTGACTATAGAATAAATTTTTTGGATACGGCAGATATGTACGGAAATGGACATAATGAAAGGTTAATAAGCAAGGCATTAACTTTTTATAAGCGAACAACAAAAGCAATGATTGCTTCTAAATTCGGAATTGTTAATGGAGATGTGATTGATAAAAGTTTAAAAAGGTTAAATCTAGAATGTCTGAATTTATACTAGATTTGATTATTTTTCGAACTGCAGCCCAATTGTTAGCAGTGTCTAACAATTGGGCTGCAGTGTTTTAACTATCCTGCAACATGTTATGAGATTTTTTCTACTTTGTTAATATTGAAGAATTTGTTTCGTATAGATCGTAAAATCGTCGAGATGTTTCTCTAGGATTTGCTGCAATATTTCAAGATGAATTGTCTGATAGTCATGCACAGCAATATTTCGGAATCCAACCATTGCTTTCATTTTGTTTGCTATTTCATTTGTAATAATAGATTGAGACTCCAGCATATCAAATGCATCTCGACTAGTTTGAGGCAGGCCGAGGCGTTCTTCCGCAACAATATGCATCGCTAGATCAATACACGCTTCACAAGCACGTTGTATATTTAAAACAATGGAATCTTGCTTCGTATAATCCATCAAGTTTTGCGGATTCTGTTCATATACGTCCATAATACGATTTTTACAGCGTTCTATCACACTTATTTTATTTAAAATCACATCATTTTTCATAGATAGTCCCGCTTTCATCTACTTTATTAAGTATATCTTTTCTTTCCTCATTTAATTTTGCATACATGCTTAAAGCCTTCATTTGTTCTGTCATCCGTAACATTTCATCACTCGAAAATATGACTTTACCTGTCGTATATATTTGCGCCTGAAAAACGGTAGAAGCTTCTGCAATATTCACTAAGTCTACTTCTCTTTTCAATAATGCTGCTAATTCCTGAGCTATCATAAAAATCTCGTATTTAGTGACTACTTTGGATTTCGTATAAAAACCTATATCAATATCACTGCCATTATGTGTTGTGTTCTTTGCAAACGATCCAAAAACAATAATAAAAGAAGGATTTATTTTTCGGGTTAAAAATTCAGTGATCAGTTGAACTATGTCATTTTGCATCAGATCACTCCTTATTCATTTATATGAATATTATACCAAATTCCATTTGGATTTCTATTCTGCATAAAATTTAGGGGATGACAGTGCACTATAAAACGGAGGGGCCCTTTAATAAAGTCGGGCTCTCCACATAGTGAAAACCTGACTTTAATATATTATACTTCTATCGAAAGTTCATGCTTCGTTTCATTTAAAAATATCATAAGAAATATAAGTTTGTTAGCTCGATTTTTTAACAAAGTATTATCAATAAAATCAATCTTTAAAATTGGTTAAAATAGCACTTCTCGTTTTTTCTAGATGCTCGATCGTATGTTTGTAGGCCCCTTCTTTATCTTTATTTTTAAACGCTTTAATAATATTTGCATGCTCAGCAATAACTTCCTCTAGCCTCCCAGGAATGGCAATTGCTTTTGTACCTAACCAAAGAATTTGTTCACTAAGGATATTCATCCAATTAATTAGGCGTTTATTTGCTATTAATTCTGCTAAGTGAAGATGGATATCACCACCTGAATTAACAGCTAGAACCTCTTCTTCCGTTTGACTGGGCTGTGGAAGAAATGTTTCTTCCATTTCTTTTGGCTTTGTTTCTTCTTTAGCAGCCTTCTTTTCGAAAGCTTCCTTTTGAACATCATTCATTTTACCGATATTCTTTTCAATTAACTTTAACACTTCTTTTTGAAGCGGTTGCAGTTCTTTATTTTGAGTTAAACTTGTATACACTTGTCGGTAATAAAAGTTAGTCGTGTTGTACATATTTTTTGCATTCATACAAGAACTTTTAAAATAAGAATACATACAATGTCCTTTTTTAATTCAAATTTGATGTGTTTTGTATTGTTTTTCTTTTTCCTCCTTCATATTTTCCACCTACTCAAACATATGTTTGTAAGTATATTTCACCAAATGATAAGTACGAATGTCTTGTATTCACACTTTTAAAAGAAAAAATTCTTAATATTCTAAAAAAAAAAAAAAACAATTCACCCCCTCCTTAAAACATTTGTTTTTGAAGAAGGGGTACTCTTGGCAAATATGATAAAATGATGGATAATGGCTTTTTTTATTTGTTTATATGCAAGGGATTTATATGAATCCGGTTTATCAATCCATCTAACAAGGAAAAGGCAGACTCTAACCTAATAAAGGCGGCGCGAGCGGAGCAACTCTATCCTTAATAAGGATTAAAAACAAACTATGGAAGCAACATTATTCGTATTGTTCCATTAAAATTGGCGTAGCTCCGTCCCCTTTTCCATACAAAAATCTGCAAAAAGGATCATTAAGGGCTTTTTTCATATACCTACTTTCATAACTTACATTTTAAAGTCCTGTAAAAAAAAAAAAAAATAAATGAGGTGCTTAAATTGAAAATTGCTTTAGCCCAAATGAAAATGAATGAAAGTATTGAAAGTAACTTTAATAAGTCATTACAGTTAATAGAAGAGGCCGCTAAAAACGGGGCACAATTGATTTGTTTTCCGGAATTGCAACTTAGTCCTTTTTTCCCACAATATAGAGGTGTCGATACATCAGGCTTCTTACTTTCCATTGAGGATGAAAAGATTAAAAAAATGCAAGAAACATGCCGAAAGTTTAATATTATGGCTGTTCCTAATATATACCTGAAAGAAAATAATAAAAAGTTTGATACTTCTCTTATGATTGATCATACTGGTCATATCTTGGGCTCCTCAAAAATGGTCCATATCACGGATGCCCATCAGTTTCATGAACAAGAATATTATGATCCTTCTGATACAGGCTTTTTAGTCTATGACACAATCATCGGCAGAATAGGAATCATCGTTTGTTTTGATAGACATCTTCCTGAGAGCTATCGAATATGTGCTTTACAAAATGCAGACCTCATTATTATTCCTACCGCAAATACGAAAGAGGAGCCTTTAGATAAATTTGAATGGGAACTACGTATTGCTGCCATGCAAAATAATTTATTTATCACTATGTGCAATCGAGTTGGAATGGAAGGAAATATGGATTTTGCAGGGGAATCTATCGTTGTTAGTCCAAATGGAGATGTTATTGTTAAAGGGGATGATAAAGAAAGCATTATTTACGCAGAAATTGATAGTAGCGAAGTTGCCCTATCAAGAGAGGCCAGCCAATATCTTGAATTAAGAAGGCCAGAAATCTATCAACAAATATGTGAAGAATAATATGTATTCTGCTGAAAGGAAAACAATAAGGAAACTCCCCATTCAGCAACCTGAAAAATTCGGAAATTAAGACAAAGTTCGTTTTGCAAGGCTGTTTTCTATAAGTTTGTTGTTTTTGAATAAAATAATAAACATAGATTAAGCACTGAGCAGCCTGAATACACGTAGACTCCTGCGGGAAAAGCGAGAAAGACGAGACCCCACAGGAGCATAGCGACGAGGAGGCTCGGCACTCGTCCGCGGAAAGCGAAGTGTATTCAGGCTGCGGGTTACATAACAACAATCTATATGAAAAGAGCATTTTGCAAAAACTTCAGGCTGATCAAAAACATTTGTCTTTCAAAGCGAATAACAAAGAAAGCAAGCGTTTGTCGACAGCCTGAAGATACTGTTTTTTACATTTATCCATTCATTAACTACTTCTGACTATTTATTATATTTGGACCTAGGATCTGATTGGTTCGCATCTTGGATAGGCGGCAACGTAATTTCTCCTTTTGTAAATGTCCAAATGTCAGAAACCGCTCTTCCTGTAAAATCATCCTCAGCAACCGCATACCAATAATATTGATTATTCCCAGCTAAATCTTTCCAATCTGTTTCAGCAGTCCCGCCACTTTGAACATTTTTATCCTTCCCAATTTCTGTATCTGTAAAGATATTTACAGCAAAGTAGTCGGTAGCAACACGCTTTTCATTTGGCTGAAGATCTACCTGTATATTTCTCTCGTCTTTTTCAGGAAAAAGATTGGTATCATAGAAATTATAATCGTCTAAATACGGTGAATACGTATTGACCATTATTTTATTATTTTTTTGATCAAAATGAAGCAATTTCATATATCCTTGACCACCTTCAGGGCCACTTTGGTAGTCTCCAAGCATTTGATAGACTTGGCGATCAGGATTTCCATCCCCATTATCGTCAATTGGATCAATCAATGTTTCAGAGTCATGATAGTGCCCGCTCAGAACAGTGATGACATTTTTATTTGGCAATACAACTTGATTATAGATTTTATCCCCTAGCGGACTACGAGTTCCTGATACTAGCAAATACTCATGGAAGTTTAATATCGCTTTTCGATCTGGGAATTGCTTTAAGATATCACTCATCCATTGTATATCTTCATCCTGAACGCCCCATCCCATGTATAACATAATATAATCATTTCCATTTGCTGAAATAAAATCATAGTGTCCTCGATTGTTCTTATAAGAACCACCATAGTAAGACTTATCCTTGAACCTATCTTCACCAAACCACTTGCTAAATTGTTTATAGTCACTTGTTTTATGATCAACATCATGGTTTCCTGCTAGTACACCATAAGGAATATGATTGTCCTCCAGCACTTTCATAAATTTATCTGCATCTTTCCATTGATACTCTTGGTTGGATTTATCGACGATATCCCCTGTATGGAAGACATATTTAATTTTCATTTCTTCTTTCATTTCGGCAATCCAGTTCGTCTCTCTTTCATAAATCCATGGATAGCTGTCAGCATAGTATTGCGTATCAGACATCCAAACAAAAGTATAATCATACTGATTAGGTGAAATTGGAATTTCATCTTGGATTAATACATTTATTTTATTGTTTTTCACGAACTTACGAACTTCGGCAGTCCCTTTTAACTCAAAGTCTCCTTGGCCAGCAACTTTGAAATCAATTGTCGTCCATTTATTGGTCAAATGATTCCAAGCATACATGGATACTTTTCTGCCTTCTAAAGATTTCCCTTTCCACACCAATTCAACAACATCGGTTTTATCAACAGTAGAATCGACCGTTACATCAAATCGATGATAAGGGAATTTTGTTTTCGAATCTGTTATTAAATATTGTTGATCTTCTTTAGAGACAAGCGATATATCTTCCGCAGTAAAAGATTGTTCACCTTTGGGAACCATTGTATTTGGCGGTTCTACATCCGCTGCATTTTTATAGGCTTTAACATATTGTGTTTTAGATGCATCATATTGGAAACCTTTATAAAATAACACATTTATAGCATCATTTGTTGGATCCGTTACTTTTACCTTTAAAGTTGGATTCCCGTCTGCTTTTGCAGTAGATGAAATAAGCTCAGGCTTACTCGGATTTTCATTTACAACAGAAAAATGAACGGTTTTCTCTGCTTTGTTTCCTACTTTATCAAAAGCTGCAATTGTCAACTTATGTTCCCCAGGTGAGAGCTTGGATGACGCTGTATGAAATGGAACGGCAATTTCTTTTTCATCCAACATAACTTTAAGCGTTTGAATACCAGCAATTGCATCCGTTGCATCTACATTGATGGTAAATTTCCCTTTGTACACTTTCCCTTTCTTTATGTTTGTATTTATTACTGGTGCTGTGTTATCTACTTTTACGGAAACTCTTGCTTTTTCATCCGCATCTTGAACGCCAATAACATGCTTTCCATCAGAAACAGACATCGTATCCCATTTATATGATTTGGAAGGTGTATGCTTTTCAGGGATCGTAAAGGTGAAGTCTTCAAATGGTCGACTTTCTCCCATATCATACGATTTTTTTGCATCCTTGTGTGATGGATCCTTTATTACGGTTCCATTTGGCAATATTAAGCGCACATTACGTATTTTAAAATTATCACGATTTTCTTCCAACACGTCTAATTGGAATGGTGATACTTTATTTCCCGCACGTATTGTCATGATATTATCCCCTAATTGAAGACGGTCAGCATCAATAGGGAACGTAATGGTGTCCCAATCGTTCACACCGTCATCAAAAATTCGGATTATATCATTCCCAATTGTTACACCATTTTGAAAAAACGTATTCACTCCACTCGCTTCAAAAGCGAAATAAGCTGAATTTTCCATGGATTTATATATATTTTCAGCTGCTTCAGACTTATCAATCGATAATTTCACATGATCAGGTGAATCTGTCTTGGATGTCCCTTTCAGAATTTTTTCCCCTCTTAAAATATCACCATTTTTCACATTTAAACGAAGGCTAGCATTATTGAGATCCCTTGTAATCTTCACTTTAAATTTATTGCTTGTTACTTTATTCATTCCATCTGAAACGACAAAATAATATTCCACATATTTCTTTCCAAGTATTTCAGGTGGGTGGATCGTATAGTGATACATCGAATCATCAAAATTTTCCGCTAAAATGGCTTGCTTATATTTTTTATTCGTATTTGTTTTGTAAAATAATCGTACTGATTTTATGCCAATATTATCAGATGCATCGGCAACAATATTAATATCATTTTTTTGATCAATTTTTTTCAGCCCAGTCAAATTTTTAATAGTAGGTTTTACATTATCTTCTTCTATGTGAATAACTTTTTCAGGTACTTGGATTCGTTCAACTTTTCCCGGAGTAGCATTTTTCACACCTGCACTTATTTTCTTTAATCTAGTAGATCCATCGACAGGATATGTGTACATGATTCCTTTATTTGAGCGGGTATCATCTACATTAAATTCATCATTATAGTAAGAAACAGCGATTTCTTGATTAGAATTGGTGGCAACAGCCAAGCCTTTTGCTGCACCATTTGCCATTCCATCTCTATATATTTTAACAATTTCCTTGTTTTCCACTAATTTTGTCTTGTAATTTGCATTAAAATCCGCGACTGTTTTATCACCATTTTGTCCATTCATCATCCAAAATACGAGTGTTTTTCGAGAAGGAATCACTACATTATCTGGACTTGAAGGCCAAATGATATCTGTATTTGGGTCTATCCCGTTTCTGTAGTGAATCTTATAATCTCTAAAGTTAAGGTCCTTATCCGTATTGTTATAGATTTCAACAAATTCATACCCATCACCTGAACCTACATTCGTAGAATCAGGTACTAACTCTGTTACAAGAAAGGATGGAATTTTGCGATAATCTACTTTAGGTTTTTTAATAGTTAATGTATATTTCTTCGTTTTAGCATGATTTGAACCATCTGCTGCCTCGATATAGTAAACGATCTTTGATTCTGCACTCATGCTTGGAATTTCCCCAGAATACTTCGTTGAACCTTTTGCAGATTCGTCCATTGCTAAAGAAGTGAATTTTTTGTCTCCTTCTTTTTTATAATAAAGTGTCACAAATGGGTCTGCCACGTTATCTTTAATGACAGCTTTTATTTTTACCGGTGAGAAAACATTAGCATTCGTTACAGGTGTAAACGTAATGACAGGTGCTTTTGTGTCTGCCGGAATCGGATCAATCTTAACAGGATTTGCTGGAATTTGAACAGAATCAATCGTTCCTGGCGTTGGTCCTGCCAATACTTGATGTTTTTCCATTTCCGTTCCTGATGATGGATATTTGTATTGAATATCGGCACCTGTATTATCACTTTCAGCAGCAAGATAGCCGGCAGAAACAATTTCTGCTCCTGATCTATTCTTTATGATAATGGCGCGATTCCCCCCATTTATAAACCCTGGGAATACATCCTTAAATGCAATTACTTGATCACTTGTCAACGAAATTCCATAGTTTTGATTAAAATCAGCTAACGTTCGATTTCCATTATTAAACCAAAAAACTTTTGCTTTCTGCGGCTCAATGGTTACAGCAGGAAGTTGAAATCTTTTTTCTACTCCAGTGTCTGTGTATTTATATGTAAAAGAATAGTTTGATAAAGTTTGTGATTGATTCGAATTATTATAAACCTCAAAAAACTCATAATAATCTAACCCTCCTCCACTTGAATTTGGCGACAATTCCGTGATAAGCAGCTGAGGGTATCGATTATCATCTTCTTGTGAACCATAGGAGGATTGTACTTTCTCCGTACCTTTTTCCTCTGCAAAAACTAACTTGGACGGAACAGCAAAACTTACGTTTGTTGAAATGATAGAAAAAATAAAAACAAATAAAATAAGCTTCGTTAATTTTGTTGCTTTTTGCTTATTCATTGCTTCCTCCTTATTATCCTTGGTGGCATTCACCGATAATTTTAGAGGTTAATTGTTAATAACAATTCATTCAAATGTAAAATACTATAAATCTATGTAAAGGTTTGTTGGATATTTGTAATAAGAGATTTTCATTCCTTGCAACTGACCAGATCACTCTTAAGTAAATTGCCTTTGACTACGCCTTCATTATTGCTATCAAGCCATTTTACAAAAATCTATTATTTCTTTACAATGCATTCATCAATCCTTAGCAAAAAGTCAATAAGGTTAGTTATATGGAAGATTGCCATTATATTTTCTTATCATAAGGCTTTTCATAAGTGTTGTTATAAATACCACTTCAATCCCAAGAAATCCATTAACAAAGGAGAAAAACATCACATGCACCGGAAAATAAAACATATAGTAAAGATATTCCTCCTCTTATTTATTTCTATGTCATTCTTTCAAGCTCCAAAAGCAGAAGCTCATTCAGGTTCAACGGGTTATTCTGAAGTGAAAATAGAAGGAAATAAAGTAAACTATGATTTATATTTACTTGCAGATCTTCTTGGTGGGTTGTTAAAAATCGATAAAAACCATGATGGTTATATGAAAGAAAATGAAATTACCCAATCCACATCAGAAATAGAAAACTTTGTACTTAAGAACCTTACTGTTATAAATAATGGAGTAAAAGGGAAAGGCAAAGTGACTACTATAGAACAAGTGGACAGATTTAATTTTTCGATGTTCAATGTTCGTTTGGAATTTATATTTGATCAGCCAGTTGAAGAGTATGAAATGGACTACAATATTTTTTTAAATGATATTGACGTGAATCACCATAACTACGCTTCCATTTATTTTGGAGATAAAGTGATGGAACATGTATTTACTAAAACGGACAATATTTTTAAAGGTCAAGACAACACAGCAAATAGCCCTTCTCAAAATAAGGCTACAGAAAACAATAACGAAGGAATACTCGGATTTAAGGATTATTTAGTGTTGGGAATGAAGCATATTTGGTCAGGATTTGATCATTTACTGTTTTTATTCGGCCTATTACTTGCGAGTGGAACATACCGAGAATACCTTAAAATAGTAACAGCTTTTACTATCGGTCATAGTATAACTTTAGCGTTGGCAGCTGCAGAAATTATCATCATTCCTGGAACTATCATCGAACCGCTCATTGCACTGAGTATTGTTTATGTTGCGGTTGAAAATATATTTAAGAAATCAATAAAATGGCGATGGCTCCTTACACTATTTTTTGGATTAATACATGGTTTTGGTTTTGCTGATATTATAATTGGAAAATTAGGCGATCAATTTATTCTTCCACTCTTCTCTTTCAATATTGGTGTGGAGATAGGACAGCTTGTTGTCCTTATGATTTTGGTTCCATTTATTTGGTATCTTAAAAAAATTCGTTGGCAAACTCAGGTTGTAAATGCTGTTTCATCTATAATTAGTATGGTTGGATTGTATTGGCTCATTGAAAGAATCCTGTGAATAAGAAAAGTACGCGACTATCGCGGGATTACCTATTTCTTCAACTTGCTGGCTTATGGGATACGTCACCCCAAAGCCAGCAAATCTTCCACTATTCTATCTACTTCATTTACAAAAATAGTTGGTTTGCTTTGACTCTGTTTGTCGAATGAAACTTGATATTCCTTAAACTCATCCCATTCTATTATGTCACCTAAATGATGTTCTTTGATGTATTGGATCGTATTTTGATCTTCTTTTAGTTCTTTTCTGTTTAAGATTAGTAGCGGCACTTCGTTGACTACAGCCTCGCTAATGGTTCCCCATCCTGCTTTGCTTATTACTAAATCGCTTGCTGCAATGTAATGTTGAGATTCGGTATCATCCACTGGGATGGAGAAAACATTTTCCCTTTTAATACTTACATTCGATGAAACAATAAACACACAATTTTCACTACTCCAAATTGGCAGTGACTGAACATCGACATTATTTATTTTCATCCCTAATCCAAAGAAGATGATTTTTTTATCTTGATTTGGATTTACTGCATTCTTTATTTTAACAACTTCTTCATCATCAACCTTTCTAGCATAAAAGGAATAATATTTTTTATTGCCATTCCATGATCTTTCCTTATTCCCAGCTAATAAAAAGAAATGGTTCATTTTGTCATACGCTCTTTTGAAAACATCCAGCTTTGCTGTGTCTACGATATTTTCATATGCTGTATACCAAGTAAAATTGGAAATGCCGACAGACGGAATCTTTAAGTTCGAAGCAGCTTCAAATGGTAAAGGCGATATATCAGAAATAACGAAATCGATTTCATTTTCTGTTAAAAAATTCTCCTCCTCCTTCACTTTCTCCGTCCAATTTTCTATAAATAAATCATACTCTTTGTTTATTTTCTTTATATCTGGTCTGATAGTTTGTTCATTTACATAATACCCAACATCTGTATTGATATTGCGAATAGAAACACGTTTTGAAGGAAGGGATTGGTTTAGGAAAGGGATTGCAAATGAGGTACAAATAACAACATGAATGTTTGACTTTCTTTCTAATAAACCGCGTATGATGGCAATAGATCTAGAAGCGTGTCCATAGCCATAGTCAGATATATAATAAGCGATCGTTTTCATAAAGTGCCTCCATGTTTCTTGGATAATTGAACAAGAAGTGATTCCCTATCAACTACATTAATTGGTAAATTATGATAATCTAAGTTTATCATACGTTACATTTATTGATAACAGGCAAATATCATTAAATACCCTATGCCGTTCCAGAGTATATAGTTTATATATCCAATTCGATTTCAACTACATTGTAGACAAACATTTTTTTATGGAGATTTAAAAAAAGGCTGTTTTCGTATAGATTGTTCTTATAAACTCGCAGCTTGAATACACTTCGCTTTCCGTGGGCGAGCGTCGAGCCTCCTCGTCGCATACGCTCCTGTGGGGTCTCGTCTTTCTCGCATTCCTACAGGAGTCTACGTGTATTCAGTCTGCTGAGTACTTCTTCTCCCATTTTTTTACGTAAATAACAACAAACTTTGAGAAAACAACCTAAAAAAAATACCAACAAAATGAACCTTTTCTTTTCTCATTTGAACTTCCTAATTTAAGTGCTGGTATAATCCGAGTTTTTCGAATTACATAAGCTTTTCAAACAGATAGTTTATAATCAGCATCAAAATAAATATCACTATATAGCCTATCAAACAGGTTATAATGCTAAAACTAATTGTTTTTCGTACAGAAATCTGCTCTTTTTTATAACCAATAATCAATGCACAATGAATAGCAATTACCGTCATGCAAATAATAATTATCGTAAATATGGAAAATAAAGTTTGTGGACTCATATCCTCACCTTCTATTCATTTCATTCACTCCCCATGAACGCCTTCTTCTACCCTAACAAAATCCGAGCATCCAATAATATAAAGCCCCCACCTATAACACTTAGTAAAATGCCTAATGGTGAAAAGCCAGCTATATAAATGCCAAGTGGAAATAGAAAAGCTCCTAAAATAAATAACCCTTTTGCAAGCTTCAACCATCTCATCCTTTCATTTCGTATTATCGTGTAACACATTCTTTCACTCGATCAACAAACCATCTGTACCAAATTCCTTTTCCCCAACCGTTTTGATTAGTTTTTAATGATTGCACTCTCCAGTACAATGGAGGATGAGGCATAAATTGAAATTCTAGCACTCTCCAAATCCAAGATTCTCGCTCAAGAGTATCCAGCGGTTTTTTCCTATCCTTTTCGGGTACACTAAATGCTATCGTTTTATTCACCTCTTCATCCTGCTTCCGTGCAAGTGTCGATAGGGCTTCAGCCATTTGTGCAGAACCTCCATTTAAAAAGGAAGCACCTAAATGATCCGCTCTCACTTCCATCCACTGCGAGCAAAAAGAGCGGTAAATTGGAAAAAGAACCATCAGCAGCCAAATGATGAAAACACTAAATGTCTTATGATCTTCAACAAAAATGCGAATCTCCTTATAAAAAGAGAAAACAAAAATTAACATGATCCCTAGAAAAAGTGCATTAATAAGCTGGCTCCACAAAACATCCCTTTTTTTCACATGGACTGCCTCGTGAGCCAAAATCCCCTCAATCGCTTCCATTGGGAGTTTCATCGTAGCCGTTGTTAAGGTCACCATTGCCCGCCCAATATTCATGCCTGTTGCTAATCCGTTATATTGCGTTGACTCCGTTTCATACACTTTCACCTTTGGAATACCTGCTTTTTGAAAAATCCGCTCTGCCGCAGCTTTCACTTCTAGATTAGTCGTTTCCTTTGCATCCATCGCTGCTTTTAATACACGATCAGATATATAGATATTATAAATCCAATACATTACACCTGCAGCTGCCATAATCCATTCCGAAACCTTCAAATAATATAAAAGAAGCATCAAGCCTGAATAGGCAGAAACACCTTTGACTGTCACAGCAAAATACAGCTTTCCAAGCAATCGTTTTATATTTTTCTTATGGAATAAAGGTAGAACTTCAATTGGTTTATCCACTGGATTTTCTAATGAAATTTCCCGTTCAAAAACACTCTTCCATTTTTCAGATTCTTTCATAGTCAAATAAATCATCTCACCAGGAAACGTAATTCTTAATACTTTTTCATATCCCGTAGTAAAATCCTGATTCGATGAAAATAAGGTCAATAGCGGATGAAGCTTCAAAAGATCAACGGAAGATTCGATTTGAATTTGTTTTATCTCGTTAATTGGCATTTTTCTTGCTTCAAGTCTTGTTAGAACATATAAGGTCCCTGTCAACTCGGAAAAATACACCTTTACTTGGCTGTAAATGAGCATTCTTTTGATCATCTCTGTTACGACTGTAACAAATCCAAATGCAATTAATATTTTCAATACGCTAGTCTCAGGACCAAAAATCAGAAATAAAATTCCACCTAAAAGAATCACAAGAGTAATCGCTAAATCGATCATGATTCTTGTTGCATCTTTATAAAGCGTGATTTCTTGTACATGATTGTGCTTAAGCTCTTCTTTTAGTTCATCGTATTTTTTTTGTCCAACCGTAAGCAAAACAAAAGAAGCGTATCCATTACCCATAAAGGCAATATAAGTGAATCCTCCCGGAAAATGATAATAATAAAATGTATATGCAATCACTCCCAATGCACATACGATTTCCACCACATACCCTGCTTTTTTATGAAACTTTCCAATCAACATTCCTAACACGCTAATTAAAATACCTATAAATAGCAGCAAACAAATTTCCCAAAAGCTTGGCAGCATGCCATCACCTACTTTTCCGAACTTAGCTTCATTTGGTCTGTCATTTTAATTACTTCATCAACCGATAAATCTGGATTTTTAACAATAATGGTATACCGAAGCCCATTTTCATCCCAGCTGATGCTGTTGATTTCATCCATCTTTTCCGCATTGAATCCTCGCACCTTTGTGCTACTCTTTCCAATCTTCATTTCTTCACCCTCCGGTGTTGGAAAAATAGATAATGTAAAGGAACCACTTTGATCGTTCAAATAGGAGATTGTGACTTCTGTTCGATTAATTTCGCCCTTTAATTCATCTATGACAATTTGACCCAGCTTTGCTTGACGGTCATTAAAAAGGAGAAAAGGCTGTCCTAATGCGGCTTCTGCTTCTTCCACTGTCCCAATGTTCGATTTATTTTCCTCTTCTATCGACTTTATTTTTACATGTTTCGGCAAGTCTAACTTGAAAGTTTTTTCTGAAAAATCAGGTGAAAAGTCAAGCTTCTTATATTCCAATTCAGAACGTGATTCCCCGCTGTTTGTAATAGATTTCACAACAAACCATGTTTTTTGATCTACCCAAAATTCCATATCTCCTAAAATAGAGTCTTTTGATTTTGCACTAGCTTTTATATGATGTGTTTTTAACCCAAGTATCTCTTCCTCTCCCTCTACTTGATAACTATGGGTTTTTTTGATTGCTTCAAGCATTTGTGTAAATTGTTCTTTTGGAGTCCCCAAGCTTGGCATCCCTTTAATAGACATGCTATAAGCTGTATCTCCTCCTTCTTCATAGGTGATTACGTTTTCTCCATTATTTACAGAAACGCTCTTTTGATGTTGTTTCAAATCCTCTATTACATATTTTCTTTTTCCATCTGCACCTGTATAGTCTTTAAACACCATGCTCCCCGTAAGTTTATCTCCTTCGTAAACTTTTATCTCTCCTTCTCCGTAATAGCTTTCCGTTTTTTTGCTAGCGTCTAATACATTAGTAACCATTTCGTCGGCAGATGCCGTCATTGTCTCTGAACATCCGCTTAACAAGCCCAATAAAAGTATCATGCTTACGAATCTATTTATTATTTTCAAATTTAACCCTTCCTTTCTTGTAGCCAACATGCAACTAACGTCCCATATCCAGCTTTGGACCATAGCCTGATGCTTCCATTATGTTGTTCCATTAAACTTTGAGCAATGCTTAAACCCAATCCTGAACTACCGCCAAGCCCTCTCGCTCCTTCCCCTTGGACAAATGGCTGAAAAATGCTTGATTGCTGTTCCACTGGAATGGCGTTTCCTTGATTTTGAATCAAGATAACGGTTCCACCCTGTCTCCACTTCTCTACCTCTTGATAAAAAGGAGGAAAAATCCATTTAGGTAATGAACATTCCTGTGAAACAGCCGCTAGCCAAATGGGATTCCCTTGTTCCGTATGGCGAATCCCATTTGACATGACATTATCTACTATACGAATCATTTGCTTAACGTTGACATCGTAGGAGCCTTGAATACATTGATCGACTGTTAACAAAAGTCCCTTTTTTGCACATGGCTCTTCATAACCTGACAAAAGCATGTCAAAGAATTCATCGCCATCCACTTCAACAAGTTCTATTTTTTCTTGTGAGGACTGTAAAGCTGTATACATCGTTAAATCATCGATAATTTGTTTCATATACTCTAATTTTTCAAATAAAATTGTACGATAGTCCCTCTTTTCATCTTCTGACAAACCCTTATCTTTCTGTAAGGCTTCTGTGTACGCTCGTATAACTGTTAAGGGTGTTTTTAAATCATGTGATAAAGACGCGACAATAAATTCCTTTTCCTTTTGCTGCTTATGCAGCTCTATCCTTGTTTGTTCGATTTGTGATTTCATCTGTTCAAAATGAACTGCCAGCTCGCCCATTTCATCTGTTGTTTTTTTTAGATTACTAGGAACGGTTTCTCCATTTGCAAAAGCTGTCATTTGCTTTCTTAACAACAAAAGCGGGCGGTTTAATTTACGATTTAATAACTTAATTACAACAACATAGAGTAATAGAAAAAAGCTAATAAATATAATAGAGAGATACATAGTACGATGATTAACTCCCTGTATCCAATCATTCCGTCCAATCGTGATCTCGTAAATCCCCACTAATTTCCCATCATGGAAAACTGGCTTTTTTAACGAATATGTCCGGTAATTCTTTTGCAGCTCATTTAAATGTTGATACAATTCGTCTGGAGTTTTCGAGCTGTTAATAAGTGAGTCCTCTATTGAAGAAAATAACAAAGCCCCATCAAAACGATACAAGGAGATTTTTATACTTTCATCGGTCAACTTCAATACATTTTTATAGTTGTCAATTGGTTGTATATCGTAATAGGACGGGATTTGTAGTTCGGACTCGATTTCATCTATTTTTTTGGTGACATTCATGTATTCTAGTAAATTTTGCTTTTGATCGTAGCTGCTAATGCTTAGGTAAAGAAAATAAAGAATCATTACAGGTAAAATCATGACAATAAAATAGCTGATCATTAGCCAATACTTAATTTTCATGCAATCGGCTCCCCAATGAAGCGGTAGCCAACACCCCAGACCGTTTGGATAAATTTTGCTGAACGTGTTCCATCATGCAGCTTGGATCGTAAACTTTTAATATGCACCGTCACAGTATTATTCCCGTCTACATCTTTCTCTTGCCAAATATGTTCATAAAGCTCTCCTTTTGAAAATGTTTGAAAAGGATTTTTAGCTAAAAGGAGTAATAAATCCCGCTCTTTTGACGTTAAAGAAAGCGGACCATCATTTAAATAAGCAATCTCTTTCGAAAAATCTAACGTCAACCCATGAACATATCGAGCTAAATGGTCATCGTGTTTATTTAAATAACGTCTGTATCTTCTTAAATGGGAGTTGATCCGAGCCGTAAGCTCCTCCAGACTAAATGGCTTCGTTAAATAATCATCTGCTCCTAAATCAAGTCCCTTTATTTTACTTTCCCCTTCAAGCCTTGCACTTACAATTAATAAAGGGATATCACTTTCCAGTCTAATTTTCTTACAAAGGGCAAAACCATCCATTTCCGGCAGCATTAAGTCTACTAAAATAAGATCAAAGTCCGCCTTTTTAAAGTCCTCAAACCCTTCTTTTCCTGTCGACGCCCATGTAACTTGAAATCCGGCCTTTCGCAAATGATCACGAACCACTCTTGCAATCTCATAATCATCTTCTACGATTAATATATTTTCTTTCATTTTTTCTCCTTTCATGAACTCATTATATCTATGAAATTACAGTAAAAAGCAGACTTTATAAATACTTTATACTTTTTTTGAGGGGTCAGACCCAATGTTATCAACTTAAGATACCATAAATTGAAAACTATGAAATATCATGGAATTAGATACCCTTTATGTAAAAGAAATACCCAATTTGTTTGGAGAGGCGTCCGCTCGACTCCTACGGGATTAGCGAGAAAGACGAGACCCCACAGGAGCAAAGCGACGAGGAGGCTCGGCGCTCGCCCCGTGGAAAGCGAGCGGTAAGCCTCGGAGAACAGAACGGAAACCCTTACTTCCTAATTAGTTGCTTATTTTCCTGTTTTTTGAAATTCATCTTGATGACATTGTGGTCAGACCCTTAGGAGTTCCTATTGAAATCTTAGAAAAATCAAAATATAATAAAAACTAGTTCTATTTTAATGGTGCTTTTATCACACATAAATAATAAACAAACTAAAGTTAGTTCCGAAGCAAAGATGATGAACTATTTTTCATGGAACAAAGGATTGTACATGATGGATTGTTCATGTTTTATGCACTGTTAACAAATGGATTGGGGGTAAATATGGGGTTTTTTGATTGGTTAGATTTTCGTGAAGGCCTTCCGCTTTGGTGGTCTTGCAAGTTAAACAAAAAAATGACTGCATCTGTAGAGGAGATTTTTGAAGGTATTGCCAAAACAAGATTAGCGGTCCTGACAGAATGGGCGAATGAACAGTGGGATTACTTGGCGAAAACATCGATGGAAATGGATCGCATCTCACAAGAAAATTTTAGTTTATATCTAAACAATAAGCTAAAGAAAAGCAAAGATTTCACCGAGTTATTTTTGCTAAATACAGATAAACAAGTGGAAGC
Source organism: Niallia yueguangensis (assembly GCF_052663115.1). Classification (NCBI taxonomy): domain Bacteria; kingdom Bacillati; phylum Bacillota; class Bacilli; order Caryophanales; family Bacillaceae; genus Niallia; species Niallia yueguangensis. Next base: position 246,896 of record NZ_JBQTCX010000002.1, on the reverse strand, counting down.
TTCTACTTACTTTCAGCATAAAGGAGTTTCTTATACAAACCATCAAGATAACTATTATCGAAAAGCAATTGATAATGTAATCGAAAGCAGCGAACCTTTATTGTATGGACCATTTACAGATAGCCTTACATTGGAAATTGGGCCGCGAACTTCCAAATTCCATGATGAAGTAACACTGCTGTTTTTGCAGCCAGTTTTCAATCAAGGATCGTTGAAATACATATTGGCTGGACGGATTCCGAATGACGTCGTAGGCGATTTAATCCAAAGGGAAGCAGGACATGTGTATCAGGATTCTGGCGATAATTATTTATTCATGGCCAAGTCCAATTTCAACCCAACAATCCCCCAAGGAATCGCGTTGTCACGGAGTCGATTCGAGGATCAGACGTTTACTTTTGGAGAAAATCTAAAGGATGGTGTTCACACTAAGCATTGGGGTACGGTGCAAATTAAGAATCACACCGAATTCGAAATTAGATTTACAGATCCGGCAACAAACGAATTGCATCCAGGTGTCATGAATACGATTCATATAGGGGAAAATTTATTCGTTGAGTTTCCAGGGTATTCAGACTACCGTCATATACCCGTTATCGGGAAGGGTGTCACCTTTCACCTCCCTGGATCAAAAGATATTTGGGGGATGATGTGCGAAGGGGATTTAGAAGAAGTGTATCGAAATCGCTCTCTTAGCTGGAAGCTAGGGAAAAGCTTTGCCATCCTCCTATTCATCGCCATCATGTTAAACACAATTTTTACAATGATTGTTCCGGTTCCTTCTATCTATATTCTAGCAATTAACGTATTATATGCGCTATTTTCGATTCGATATTTTTATAAAAAAGCGCTTATTCCCATTGTGTCTCGGCTGCAGCAGATGACAGACATTATTCGAAAAATAGCGGAAGGCGGCGGTGATTTAACGATCCGTCTAGACAAAAAGCTGCTATTAAATGATGAAACTGGCGCTTTAGGACGGTGGGTGAATAATTTAATTGACAGCCAAGATGAACTGATGAGTAAAGTAAAATCGGTTACACTTGATGTAGAAGAAACGAACCAATCATTAAGAGAAAAAACCGTATTAGTAGAAAAAGATTCTGCTTCTGTTATTAATCAAATGGAAGAAATGCTGCTAGGAATGAACCGTCAATTGCAAGACGTAGGACAAGCAATGAGTCAAGTAGACCAAATTAGTGCTACGCTAGAAGGACTAGAAAATCTTTCTCAGCAACAATTAGTACAAGCCCAAAATCATGTCGAAAGCATTGATGAGAAAATGACGCAGATCGTTGAGAAAGTGCATAGTGCCTTACATTTAACGAACAATTTCACCGACCTTTCTAACAATATCAGCCGCATTGTGGATTCTATTATTACAATTGCACAGCAAACGAACCTGTTAGCCTTAAATGCAACGATAGAAGCAGCAAGAGCGGGCGAATATGGCAAAGGCTTCACGGTTGTTGCCATGGAAATTCGTAAACTAGCTGATCAAACCACGATTGCAACAAAAGAAATCAGCGAAACATTAGAAGAAATTGAGGAAAGCTCCACACTCGTTCAAAAGGCTATTCAAGAGAGCAGCGAAGAGGTGGAAAAAGGGTCTGATTACGTTAATGTCGTTCGAGGGGTATTAAGCTCGATGGCTCAATCATCCGCTTCCGGTCCAAATGTAACCGACCAAATGAAGGAGATTATTACGAATATCGCAACCATCAATGAAAAGAATGTAGAAGCCGTACAAAGCATTGATCAATCTACTGCAAAAATGGTCGATCTTATCCAAGATTCTCGGTTTGATTCCAAGCAAAGTTCGCTCGTTGTTTCCACACTGAGACGGATCGTTTCAAGGTTTAAACTTTCGAGGAAGTAAAATTTTGATAAAAAAAACACTGCATCACCAATTATAAACTGACAATTGGTGGTGCAGTGTTTTTGTTTTTGTCCGCCCGATTTCTGCTCTCGTTCGGCGGGTTTCCTCTTCCATCCGGCCGAGTTCTGCTCTTGTCCGGCGAGTTTCCTCTTTCATCCGGCCGATTTCTGCTCTCGTCCGGCGGGTTTCCTCTTCCATCCGGCCGATTTCTGCTCTCGTCCGGCGGGTTTCCTCTATCGTCCGCCCGATTTCTGCTCTCGTCCGGCGTATTCCCTCTATCATCCGGCCAATTTCTACTCTCATCCGGCGGGTTTCCTCTTCCATCCGGCCGATTTCTGCTCTTGTCCGGCGAGTTTCCTCTTTCATCCGGCCAATTTCAGCTCTCGTCCGGCGGGTTTCCTCTTCCATCCGGCCGATTTCTGCTCTCGTCCGGCGGGTTTCCTCTATCGTCCGGCCGATCCTTCACAAACCTTTTACATAAAATAAGCTAAGAAAAACGTTCTCTGTTTTTCTTAGCTACTATTTTTCTATATAAATTTTACAGAATAAAACTAACAATAACTGCTGATAAAATACTAACAAGGGTTGCGCCGTACAACAAGCGAAGACCAAAACGAGCCACAACATTCCCTTGGTTTTCGTCTAAACCTTTTACCGCCCCTGCTATAATCCCGATAGAAGAGAAGTTAGCGAACGATACTAAAAATACAGAGACAATCCCTAATGTTTTTGCACTAAATTGTGAAGCCATTTCCGATAAATTCATCATGGCAACGAATTCGTTTGTCACTAATTTTGTAGCCATAATGCCGCCTGCACGTACTACCTCTTCTGCTGGAATACCCATAATAAAAGCAAATGGTGCAAATACATAGCCAAGCAAATTCTGGAAGGAAAGACCAAATATCATTTCAAATACATTATTGATTAATGCCATTAATGCTACAAAGCCAATTAGCATCGCGCCAACAATAATGGCTACTTTAAATCCATCTAAAATATATTCTCCTACCATTTCAAAGAAAGACTGTTTTTCTTCTTCTTTCACTTCTAAAATGTCTTCTTTTTCGTTCGTAGTATATGGATTAATAATAGAAGCAATAATAAATCCCCCAAATAAATTTAGAACAATTGCAGTTACCACATACTTCGGTTCGATCATGGTCATATATGCACCGACAATACCCATTGAAACAGTTGACATGGCAGAAGCACACAGCGTATAAAGACGATTTGCCGGCAATTTGCCAAGCTGTTTTTTAATGGTGATGAACACTTCAGATTGTCCAACCATCAAGGAAGCTACTGCATTATAAGATTCTAATTTCCCCATGCCGTTAATCTTGCTAAGCCCGAAACCAATCCATTTCATTACGAATGGCAAGATTTTAACATACTGAAGTATTCCAATTAATAATGAGACAAAGACGATTGGAAGTAAAACATTAAGGAAAAATGACATGGATCCTTCATTTGCAAGACCACCAAAAACAAACTGTATTCCTTCATTTGCATATCCAAGCAATTTAGTGAATACATTTGCAATTGCATTAATAATAGTCAATCCGAACTTTGTATTCAACAGCAGTATTGCTAAACACAGCTGAATACCAACCATAAGAATTAACGGCTTATATTTGATTTGTTTACGATTATTACTTGCTAGAAAAGCTAATCCAAAAACAACTAACAATCCTAAAATTCCTATTAAATATTTCATAAATGCCTCCACATTGAAATTTGCAAGTCTCTTGATACTATTCCAGTAAACATTCCTTTTGAAATTTACTAGAACTGATTTGGTTATCCGAACTCCATCTAGTATTTTTCTATCTATTTTTAATATAAGATGTAGGACGTCTAACAAATTATAATTATAATCATATTTTTTTAATGAATCAACGCAAAAAAAGAAAACATTCACGAATACATGCCTGTTAATATAAACTTAAGTCTGTCTCCATAAATGTTTTCCCATCACTAGATTTGTGAAAAAAGAGTGATTCTCATGATTCAGGTTGTCATCATGAAATGAATATACAAGTATTGGTATCTATTTCGAAATGATAGAATTTTCTTTCCAATTTTTCATTTACTACTATTAAAATAACCAAATTATTCATATTATAAGATGAGTTATTTTTTAATAAAATTGCTAGGAGCATAAAAAAAGGCAACGAGAAAGTTCTTTTCACTTTCCGTTACCTTCTACTTACTTCGCTAAATTCTCACTTAGCATATTATGCACCTTTGTTTTTTCTTCCTCTGAAACGTTCAGATAGTATGTTTGACCAGGAGGAGTGCCTTGTCCTTTTACTTCATATTGTTCGATATCATTACGAACATTACGATAATTTTTTTAGATATCCATCATTTGATCAAACGCAATATTTGTTTTTACATTTTCACCAAGAGCCGCTAGTATATCATTAAAATGGGTGACAGAGGATACGCTTGTTGCTTTATCGATGATGCCGTTTATTACTTCCCTTTGTCGTTCATTTCTGCCAAAATCCCCATTTGGATCGAGATGGCGCATGCGGACAAATCCTAAAGCTTTTGGCCCATCTAACTGCAGTTGACCTTTTTCATAATGATACCCTTTTTTATAATACCCTTCATCTATCCAATCGAGGTCGTTTTGTACGGTTATGCCGCCAACCGCATCTACTAGTGCGCTAAGTGCTTCCATATTTACTTGAATATAATAATCCATCTTCACGCCAGTAAACGCTTCGACTGTATCCTTTGCCATTTTCACGCCGCCATACGCATAAGCTGCATTAATTTTATTTACCGTTCCTCTGCCAACAATTTCTGTTTTTGTATCACGAGGAATACTAATCATTTGCATTTTTTCTTTAGCTGGATTTAACGTCATAGCAATAAGTGTATCTGATCTGCCAACATCCCCTTTTCTCTCATCCACTCCCATAAGCAGAATAGAAATAGGTTCGCTTTTATTAATCGTTTCTTGCTTTTGTTTTGTTTCAGCTTTTGATTCCTTTTCAATTGGTTTATACATCTCATCGACTGCTTTTTCGACATTATCGTATAAATAATAGAAATAAGCACCAACAGCAACAACAAGAACAGCCAATATCGATAAAATAGTGAACATAACCTTTTTCTTCTTGCTTTTCTTTTTCGCTCTCATACAGCTCTCACTTTCTCATCAGAATGTATTATTATTCCATTTTATTGCAAAAATCGACATTCGTCTATTTATTCTTTCAAAATTTAGTGGATTTTTTGGATTTGCAATGAGGGACTGTAATTGGAACATCGAGTAATTTATTGAATAGAATCGGAGGATTAAGACTCTCTTATCCTTTGTTTCTCCTTTTTATTAGTTGTTCATCCTGTGTTCTGCTTAGGGACATCGATTCCCATAGTGTTTCTTCTGATAGTTGTTGTTCTCCTTTCAGATCTGATATAGTTCGTACGATACGAATAATTTTAATTTGAACTCGGTTACTCCATTTCTTTTTCAGCGTCATTTGTTTAATCATATGCTTTATTTTTTCTGAAAAATTATTTGTTTTCATAAGGGTTTCATAGGAAATTCTGCCATTGCATATCTCGCTGCCATATCTCTCGTATTGTCGTTCCCGTGCTAAAATGACTCTCTTTCTAATCTCATCGGAAGATTCACGAACCAATTCAGTATTTTTTTCGATAGGAATAGATTGTAAGCTAAGAGAAATATCAAATCTGTCACGGATAGGTCCAGAAATACGATTTTGATAAGATGTAATTTGCTTAGAAGTACAACTACAGTAATGGGATTTTGATCCTAAATATCCACATGGACAAAGGTTCATAGCACCAATCAACAGAAAAGAAGCAGGATATGTTACAGTGGAACGTACTCGACTTATGGTTACCTTTCCTGTTTCAATTGGTTGTCTTAACATTTCTAATGTTTTCTTAGAGAACTCAGCCATTTCATCTAGAAACAAAACACCTCGGTGAGCTAAAGATATTTCTCCTGGCCTTATGGGGTCTAACCCAATGTCATCAACTTAAGATTCTATAAATTGTAAACTATGAGATATATTTGTTTGGAGAGGTGTCCGCTCGACTCCTACGGGATTAGCGAGAAAGACGAGACCCCACAGGAGCAAAGCGACGAGGAGGCTCGGCTCTCGCCCCGTGGAAAGCGAGCGGTAAGCCTCTGAGAACAGAACGGAAACCCTTACTTCCTAATTAGCCACATATTTTCCTGTTTTTTGTAACTTAGATTGATGACATTGGGACTGACCCCTTTTTAATCTATATCCTTTAAACTTATTTTGAAAAAAGTATGCAACGTTTCATTCGGTTGTATGTATTGCACATCTTCCTTTGTATTAAAAGCGTTAGGTTTTGCCATCCACGGCTCTACACAAATAAATGGTTTGCCTGGCTCTGACCAAAGCGTGACATATTTAAATACTTCTCCATATTCAATTAGAAGCTCCTTATCCTTACTAAATGGAAAACCAATGCTTTTCTGCTGGCTGTCTAATAAAATAAGCGATTCTATTGTATCTGTTAAATCTAACGAACCGTTAACAGACTTTGTCTTTCCATCGTTTACATCTAAATACGTTTTAGTATCTGATTGATAATATAAGTTTTTGTTAACTGCTTTAAAATATGGGTGGAAACCTGCATAAAAGGGCAGCTTTTCGTCTGATTTATTGTGATAACTTTGTTTTATGATAAATACTCCATCTTCTAAAACAAATTCAAATGTTAATTTGAAATCAAATGGATATTGCTGCTTTGTATAGGCATTGCTCTCTAGTACAAGCGTAATGGCACTATTATCCTCGTCTATTTTTTCAACAGACCAAGGCAAATTCCTAGCAAAACCATGATTCTTCATCTTATATTCCTTATCATTCAACGTATATGTTTCATCTTTTAGACGATCACAAATAGGAAAAAGAATAGGTATACCGCCACGCACATTACTTTCGCTATTGTGGAAAGTTTCTTCATTTAAATAAAGTACCTCTTCACCGCTTATGCCAATACTAGTAACAATGCCTCCACGTTTTGGAGCAATACAAAACCATGAATTAGTATGCTTCTCCTGTAATTTAAATATAGGAAATTGTGTTTTATCCAACCTTTTTCTCCCCTTACTTTAAATTTAAGGGCACGATTCTCCCTTATCTTCCCCTGCCATTGCGGACATTTGCCAAAAACTATTACAGAACTATTCTACTATATATTTTCTCCATACAGCTTTTTTCTTTAGGACAAATTGCAACAAAAAGAGACAAAATGAAAGGTAAAAAGAGCTGCCTCAAAAGAAATATTTATCATCTTTTTTTACGTTCTAACCGCTTTGTTAAAGAATTTTGAACAATTTAGGATATGGATTGTGTATTTAAAAAAAGGATATATAATTAATTTGTGAAACTATTCACATATTTTATCTTCAGAGGAGGGTTTATGATGAAGGCAGCAGTAGTAAGTTCAAAAAATCGTGGTAAAGTGGATATTATTGACGTAGAACTACCTAAATTAGGGACTGGTCAAGCATTAGTTGATATTGAATATTGTGGTGTTTGCCACACAGATTTACATGTAGTAAAGGGTGATTTTGGAGAAGTACCGGGCCGAATTCCTGGACATGAGGGCATTGGCATTGTAAAAGAAATTGCAGATGATGTCACAAGCTTAAAAGTTGGAGATCGTGTTAGCGTCGCTTGGTTCTATGAAGGATGTGGCACTTGTGAATATTGTCTGACAGGTAGAGAAACCTTTTGCAGAAGTGTAAAAAATGCCGGATTTACTGTAGATGGTGCAATGGCACAACAATGCATCGTAGCCGCTGACTATGCTGTCAAAGTACCTGATGGATTAGACCCTGCTCAAGCAAGCAGTATAACCTGTGCTGGTGTAACATGTTATAAAGCCATTAAAGTTTCTGATATTAAACCGGGCCAATGGATTGCGATTTATGGCTGCGGTGGATTAGGCAACCTTGCTATTCAATATGCGAAAAATGTATTTAATGCAAAAGTGATTGCGATAGATATTAATGACGATAAATTAGAACTAGCAAAAAATATAGGTGCAGACCTTGTTTGCAACCCTCTAAAAGATGGGGATGCAGGTGAGTGGATTCAAGAAAAAGTAGGGGGATCACATGCGGCGGTAGTTACAGCAGTTTCAAAAGTAGCGTTTAACGAGGCTGTAAACTCTGTCCGTGCGGCATCTAAAGTAGTCGCTGTTGGATTGCCACCAGAAACGATGGATCTAGAAATTGTGAAAACAGTGCTAGATGGAATTCAAATAGTAGGATCTTTAGTGGGGACAAGGAAAGACTTAGAGGAAGCTTTCCAGTTTGGTGCAGAAGGAAAAGTAGTTCCAATTGTACAAACTAGATGTCTACATGAAATAAATGATATTTTTGAAGAAATGGAAGCAGGAAAAATAAATGGACGTATGGTGATAGATCTGCATAAAATCTAACCCCCCATCCGTCACCACCTATGATAAATAATAACCGTCATCCTTTGATCTTGGAGTCGGTTATTATTTTCTGTTTAGAGAGACCCGCTTCATACATAGCCCCCTATTTCCATACACTGCAGTAACCGCATCAATAACAAAATGTCCATCTTCAATGGATATTCACCTCTATTTTGTCCTTTGGCCCCTTTTCGAGACTGTCTAAATGTCGCTTGTTTGATATGATATAAAAAACTAGCCTAAATTTTCACTGACAACTAAGGATGAATCAATAATTAATCAACGGTTTAAAGGAGCTATCAACAGCTATTATTAAACCATAACAAATCGTAACATTTGGTTTGGTTATGGAGGGTTGATTGCTTTCCAGCTTAAGTGAGTGTAGTCTCTCGAAAGAAAGATAGCACGATGAACTACGTTGAAGGGGTTCGGTAAAAACACACCTGACGGAATGTATCCGGTGAGATGTTCTTTCAGTCTCCTGATCTGTGAGTGTTGAGGAAGAAAGCTAGCCATAGGTTATGGAAGCGAAACACCAAAAACACATGTCCGCCCTTTGACTTTAGCAAGAAGGAAAATACCCTTTTGGAGGTTGGTCAGAGATGACTTCTTATTGCTTTGTACTAGACTTAAACGGTCAACGTTTGAGCCCGACAAAAGAAAACAAAGGCTGGTACTTAATTCGAAAAAATCGAGCGAAACTAGTCAATAAGTTTCCAATGGTGATTCAATTATTAAAAGAGATTCCACTTGGGGAAATAGATAAAACACCGATTACACTAGGCATTGATGATGGAGCTAAGTATACAGGAATTGCTTTGGTTCAAGATTGTGCAACCAAAAACAAACCAGTGTTTAAAGGGACGATCGAGCATAGACAAGATGTCAAAGACAAAATAGATGTAAGGAGAGGTCATCGAAAATACAGAAGATCGCATAAAAAATATCGAAAAAAACGATTCGATAATCGCTGTGTATCGAAAAGAAAAGGAAGAATCCCCCCTAGTATTAAACAAAAGAAAGAAGCCACACTTCGTGTCATCAAAAAATTAACACAATGGTGCCAAATAGATCATATTTATTTAGAGGATGTGCAAATCGATATTCGGGCATTAAGAGAAGGAAAAAAACTATATCGATGGCACTATCAAAAATCAAACCGTTTAGATGAACGTTTACGGATCGCTGCCCTCATGCGTGATCAGTATACATGTCAAAGCTGTGGGAAAAACGATTGCAGATTAGAGGTTCATCATATTACACCGAGACGTTTAAAAGGAGCGGATTCAATTTTAAATCTCATTACTTTGTGCAGCTCCTGCCATAACCAGATTAACGGGGAAGAAATGAACCATGCCGAACGATTTTATGCCCTCATTGATGGAAAAAAGATTGATTATAAAGCGGCTATGCATGTGATGCAAGGGAAAAAGCATTTGCGGAAAGAATTAAAAAAGGTGGCTCCTTTAACCCTCACAACAGGAGGAGACACAGCGAATAAACGGATTGATTGGAATATTGAAAAGAGTCACAGCAATGATGCCATTGTTACAACAAATTTAGAGGTCACTAAGGCTAAGTGTGAAATAAAGGACTGGGTAATAAAACCAATGCGTAGAAAGAGCAAGCTAAAACAAAAGAAGTAGAAGGTTTTAAGCATCGAGATTATGTTTGTTATACCAAAAGAAATGGCGAAAAATATGTTGGATTTATAACCGCTTTATACCCAGAAAGAAAACAGTTTAATATGACAACAATAGATGGGCAGATTCTGAAAAGATATGGGATAAAACCTTTAAAATTAATTTGGAGATTCAACAAAATTTATTGGTATTAAAACACGGAAAAAGGAGGTGAATCCTGGTCAATTTAATACGTTTTGGTATTAATTGTTATACTTTAATATGACCAGGTTAATATGAGAGAAATAATTAAGATTATTTCAGAAATAGTAAATATTATGCATGATGTGATTATGAAAATAGCAGTTCGAATTGGTTGGGAGGCTACAGATAAGGATCTGCATCTATGGATAATTGGAGTAATTGGAATCATTTCTTTTTTTATCGTTCATGCTATTTTTAAAAAGTTGGCAAAATGGAGTATTACAAGCATTTCCTTTATTTATACTTTTACGTTAATTTTAGTTTTAGTATTTGCGATAGAAATACAGCAAGGGATAACAGGTAGAGGCAATATGGAATTTGCTGATGCAGTAGTCGGCATTTATGGATTTCTTATGTTTTTTGGATTTTATATTGCGCTAAGACTATTACGCTTTGCAATTGGCCACTCTGTAAAAAAAGAAAAAAAAGAGAACGATGAAAATATAAAACTAACTAGATTTAAAGGATAAAATATACTTTTTTCATAAAATTGATTTAATACATAGAGTTAGCTGCTGCACTAAAGGGTTAACAGCCAACCAATAAACCCAGCACCAATAAGTGGAAATATAAGATAGAGTAATGTTTGTTTGAAGCCTCGGAGAACAGAACGGAAACCCTTACTTCCTATTTAGTTACATATTCCCCTGTTTTTTGAAGTTTAGATTGATGACATTGGGTCCGACCCTTCTAACCGTTTTGTTAAAGAATTTTGAACAATTTAGGATATGGGTTGTTTATTTGGAAAAAGTTATATAATTAAATTGTGAAATATATCACATTTTTTAACTTCAGAGGAGGGTTTATCATGAAATCTGCAGTAGTAAGTTCAAAAGATCCCGGTAAAGTAGAGATTATTGACGTAGAACTACTAAATTAGGGACTGGTCAAAAATCTCTATGCCTATTACCAATGAATGCTCCAACCCCATGCTCATCAAGCTAAGGAAAATTATTCAAAAAACGCTATTTATAGTGACATTATGGAAATGATTGCGTTTTTAGAAGGTGTGGGGATCTTTTGGCCTAATTTCACATTAACATATTGTGACAATTATTGCTAAAGAGTATACTATCATCATCTTTAAGAAAAGAGGCTTTAACATGAAAGTAAAATTTATATGGATATGTTTACTGACATCTTCCCTACTTATCACAGGATGTAGTAACATGACTTCAACAGACACAAAAGAAAAAGAAGAAAAGAAAACTGCTGCACATGAAGTGAATTACAAAGATCAAAAAAATTGGGAGTTTGAATCAGGCGATACACAATCACCAATCGACATTGACACAACTAAGACACAGAAAATGAAAGACAGTGGAGCAATCGAACTTAACTATAATAGTGCTGTACTTGATGAAGTGGACAATGGCCACAGTATCCAAGTAGACGTTAATGGGACAGCAAAAATCGATGGTCGCAACTTTGATTTAACACAATTCCATTTTCATGCACCTAGTGAGCATAAAATTGATGGTAAGGAATATCCAATTGAAGCTCATTTTGTAAATAAAGCACAAGACGGTCGTCTAGCTGTAATTGGTGTGTTCTTCAAAGAAGGGGCAGAAAACCAAGGATTTAAAAAAGTGATAAATAGCATTAAAAAAGGGGACAAAAACACTTCTGTTGGTGAAATCAATATTGCTACAATGGTTCCTTCCAACAAAAGTTATTATCACTACCTTGGTTCATTGACTACTCCCCCACTTTCAGAAAATGTTGAATGGTATATCATGAAAAACCCAGTAGAAGTTTCAAAAGCACAAATAGAAGCTTTCCAAAGCTATTACAATAATAATAATCGTGACATTCAACCATTAAACGAACGTATAATATTAAAACACGAAGAATAAATATACTTGAAACTCCCCTACTAAACAAAAATTAAGTAGGGGGCTTTTGTTTTTGACAAGCACTAAACAAAGAAAGAATATGAACATTTAAAGGGATGATATTTTTAATGAACCCTATCATTTCAAATAAACTGAGTCTTTTCGCACAAGAGCTACAATATTTTTTATTTCCGCGGTACGGAGTTCTTTTCTCCGCCTCTCCTTTTCCCCGCCGTTGCGCTTTTTATAATGGGTCGCTTAATTAAGTATTTCTTACGTGCCTCCCTTGAACGAATGCAAATGAAGGAGGCCATTTGGAAGTATCAAATGCTGCATTATATACAATCCTACTATTTCACCTCTTAACTTTATTTCTCACATAAACTATTACTATTTTATTTTTGCCAAATTGATATTGGTATTTATTTCAATTTAAATATGATAGGATTGTATTTATATAAGCGGCTGCTCACTTTGCTTAAGGAGGAAAATTTATGTGTCCATACAGTGTAGAAGGGTTTCAAATAGAGACTGATAAAAATTCTTTGGACAAAGAAATGATTTTTAATTATTTACATAATGAAGCTTATTGGTCAAAAGAAATACCTAGACATTTAGTAAATAAATCGATTGAAAATTCCATTGTTTTTGGTGTGTTCGAAGAAGAAAATCCTTCAAAGAAGTTAATGAGGCAAGTAGGGTTTGGAAGAATCATTACAGATTTATCTACTTTTGCTTATTTAGCGGATGTATTCATATTACCAGAATGTAGAGGTTTAGGTTTAGGTAAATGGCTAGTGCATACCATGATAAACTATCCAGAAATTCAAGAAGTACGAAGAATATTATTGGCTACTATGGATGCCCATGGCTTATATAGTCAATTTAATTTTAACTATATTGAAAACCAACATTTATTCATGGAAATTTCTCAAAAAGATATCTATAAAAAGATTGCAAAAAAATAAAATAAACTTACTTATGCTTCTTCCTTATTATCCTTTGCTAGCATTCACTAATACTTTTGAGCTAAATATATGCTTTTTTATCTTTAAATGAAAAATCACAAAAAATTCCCCTTTTAGCCCCTAAATATGATACAATATAAATAATAAAATACAGAGTGCACTTGGAGGAGCCTGTCACCAAGGGATTTTTATGTCCTTTGGTTGTCGGGCTCTTTTTGTATTTTTTTATAAAAAAATCATGCGAAAGGTGGTAATTTACGTGTTAATACTTCAATTAGCCATTATTTTAATTGCCTCAAAAATAGCTGGCAGCCTTAGTGTGAGATTAGGGCAGCCTTCCGTTCTTGGAAAACTCCTAATTGGAATTGTGCTTGGTCCATCAATATTAGGATTAGTGACTGAGACAGAAACATTAGCTGAATTTAGTCAAATAGGTGTTATATTATTAATGTTTATTGCTGGATTGGAAACGGATATAGATGAATTTAAGCGAACTGGCAAAGCCTCTACTTTTGTAGGTTTTGGTGGGATTCTTATCCCACTTGGTTTAGGTTATTTTGCTGGTACCCTATTAAATCTAACAACGATGGAATCTTGGTTCTTAGGACTATTGCTGTCTGCAACAAGTGTAAGTATATCTGTTCAGGCACTAAAAGAGATGAACCGATTAAAAACACCTGAAGGAATGACTATATTAGGAGCAGCTGTAATTGATGATGTGGTAGTTATCATTGCATTGGCATTCTTAATGAGTTTTGCTGGTGGGGATGTTCAATTAACAACTGTTATTTTAAAGAAAGTTTTATTCTTTGCAGGAGCCATCCTTATTGGCTGGAAAGTAATTCCTTGGTTTTTAAACAAGTTTTCCACGTTAAAAGTAACAGAAACAGTCATTTCGTCTGCTCTTATTATCTGTTTTGTTTATGCTTACTTAGCAGAATTTACGGGGGTTGCTGCGATCATTGGTGCATATATTGCCGGCGTAGCCATTAGTGTAACAGATTTCAAACATGAAGTTTTTGAGAAAGTGGAAACAATCAGTTATTCCATCTTTGTTCCTGTATTTTTTACTTCAATCGGTATTACAGCACAATTTACTGGGATCACAAAAAATATAGGGCTTATCATTATCCTTAGTATATTAGCTATTTTAACTAAGTTAATTGGTGCTGCTATTGGTGCGAAAGCAGCTGGATTTGGCTGGAACAGCTCAATGGGAATAGGTGCAGCAATGGTTTCCCGTGGGGAAGTAGCATTAATTATTGCAGCTATTGGCTTAGAATCAAAGCTGCTAAGTCAAGACATGTTTGCCGTGATTGTTGTGGTGGTGCTTGTGACAACCATTGTAACCCCTCCAATGATGAAATGGTTTTTTAAATTAAATACGAAAAAGGGAACTAGTGCCGCTTAGCAAATAATTTTCCCCAAAAGTTAGCCCGTTTTAGTTGCTAAAGATTATTATGAATCGTAGTTAGAAATACGAATTTACTTAACCGTTTAAAAAACAAGAAGAAAAGAGACGATTGATAATGAAAACAAGAAATAAGCTGATGCGAATGTCAAAGGTGCTTTCTATGTCCTTTATCATCTTCCTTCAAATTTACTGGTATAAAATCCGAAGAAAGCCGAAAGAGGAATGGGAAAACCTTTGGGGGAAAATAGGAGAACGCTTTCGAAAAACTTTGTTTGAGTTAGAAGGTTTGCTTATTAAAATCGGGCAAATTCTCAGCACTCGTGCTGATTTGCTTCCTAAGGCATTTATACGTCAAATCGAAGATCTTACCGATAAAGTTCCTCCTTCCAACTGGAGTGAGATTCAGGAAATTCTGGAAGCAAAATGGGGAACATCCATTAATCAACATTTTCTTTCCATTGAAAAAACAGCTATTGCCTCCGCATCGATTGGAGAAGTTTATAAAGGGATTTTGACAGATGGAACAGAAGTTGCGATTAAAGTAAAGCGTCCCTCTATCGATTCCATTATACAAACGGATTTTCGTATTTTAGGTATAATCATTTGGTTTGCTGATCACCTTGTTCCGATTCCAAAAGGGTTTATTAATTTTAAAGTCCTATTGAAGGAACTAAAAGAAGTAATTGAACGTGAGCTTGACTATTCCAAGGAACTCGAAACCATCCTGTATTTTAAAGAGCGATTTAAAGAGGTGGAGATCGTACAGATTCCTTCTATTTATTCTGAACTTAGCACGTCCAATATACTTGTGATGGAATGGGTAGAAGGAACACGAATCACCAATACGGAAGCTTTAGATGAGCTAGCAGTAAGTCGACAAGAGTTGGCTCAAAGGCTTATCAAGGTGTTCCTTCCCCAATGGCTCGAGCCTGGTTTATTTCATGCAGATCCACATCCAGGAAATATTCTTGTATCAAAGGAAGGAAAGATCATCTTACTTGATTTTGGAATGATCGGAGAGATTACCAAAAAGGATGCGATTTATTTTCAAGCATTAATAGAAAGTTTTCTTTCAAAAAATTATGCTAAAGCAGTTGATTGCTTATCACATTTAGGATTTTTGCTCCCTGAAGCAGAATCAAGAACGATGGAACGATTATTAGCTGAATTTATGTCCTTTGAGCCCTCCCAATTAAAAGAAATGGATCTACTGGCATTAAAATTGGAGATGAACGATATCATTCAAGCACTGCCCATTCAGATTCCAACAAGATTTGTCTTTTTAGGCCGCTCCTTCGTAACGATTGAAGGAATTATCCTCAATCTAGCACCAGAGGAAGAACTCATCGACTTAGGAAAACCTGTTTTTATGGAATGGTTAAACAAACAAGGAAGTCAGAAATGGGCCTTTGTTTGGCAATGGATTCAGTCGCAGCCGATCTTTAAAATTTTTCATTCTGTTACGGAATTTTTAAATACACCACAAAAATTAGAACAGTTAAAGGAGATGGAGCAAAGAAGACAATTTCAATTTACGATTTATGAAAATAATAAAAAACATCTTTTCCAATTAATATTATTTGGGTTAGCAGGGGTTATAGCAGGCATCTATATCTCTAACGCTCTCATTTGGAAGCTGTCTGCCGGAATAACTGCCATCTCTTTTATCGGATACTTTCTCTTTAGTTATAAATTGAAAAAATGGATGAAGTACATGCATGAAAAACGAAGAGATAGATGAGATATGGAATTATCACATTAAATGCGTTGGTAAAATGAATGTAAGAAATAACAATAATCCTAAACAGAAATTGACTGATTTTATATACTGCTTTTTTACTATTTCCCAAACTGAAAAAGGCAGAATTTGCCCGAAGATGGATGAATTCTGCCTTTTACTTTTTTCTTTGCTGCCAACTAGAAGTGTATATGATATACATTTACTTGATAGAATTGCAAGTCTAATTTTAAGTATTTTACGTTAGAGCCTGAAGGCTTAAATGTTACATAAAAGCAACAGTATTTTAAAGATATGATTACTTTTTCCAATTACCCTTTAATTCGACACTCTGACTTGTTAAAATTACTAATATTGCAAATTTTTATAAATTGGGGGATTTTTATGCAGAAGAAGTTTATTATCTCTTTCATTTTAATTGCTTTGGTTATAGTTTCGGGAATATTTATTATTACTAATAATAATAGATTAGAGAAAACAAATGTAGATTCCTTAAAAGAAACAGGAAAACAGTTTGATACTGAACAAGAAGCTTTAGAGTATGCCAAAAAGCAAACACCTAATATTGTAGAGATCATAGATGAAACAAAGTTAGTCGATAATGAAAAAGTTGTAGTATATAAATTTAAAAAGAACGAGGAAATAGGTGTAGGTACTGGTACTTTAACTTGGAAAGATAAAAAATTTATTTGGAACAAAAATGGTGATGATACTGTTATTTATAACACTGCTGATAAAACTTCCACTACTATCTCAGGTGACGTTAAGACTCCTTCTGGTAATAAATATAAATTATATGCTGGAATCGCAGACTCAAAAAACATTATAATCGAGACTGAAACTGATGAAAATATAGTTCCTCATATTAATAAAAAATCAAAAATATATTATCTATTAGTTCCTAGTTTAGAATAATGCTATCAAAAAATGCTTTTACATATAAAACCTTTTTTGTTAATTTTTTTATATATTAACTTTGAAGGGGGAATTTTATATTGAAATCTAAGAAGTTTGCTGTTCTTTTAACTGCACTTGCTTTGGGAATAAGCCTTTCATTTGGAACTGCGTCAAAAGGGTATGCAGCAGAAGAAGAACAAAATATCAATCTTAGCCAACCAAATGTTGAAAAATTCTATGATGAGGAATTAGGTGCTGAAATAACACCTTTTAAAACAACTGAAAATGGACTTGTTCCTGTTTCTGAAGAAGAGTACAAAGAATCTACTAATTTAACAGAAAAAGAGGATTTAGCGAACGAGTTTATTAGTACAGACAAAACTCCACAAGATCCTACAATAACTCCTTATGCTGATGTTGATTTAAGAACTTGGGTTTATAAAGAGAGTTCAGCAACAAAGTATTATGGCAACCCTATCAAAGTTTCAGCAAGTATAGATTGTACTACTTCAAGTTGTAGAGTTGATAAACAATGGCAAGCAACTGTTTCTAAATCTTATAGTGTAAGTGCATCATCAGAAATTAAAGCTATAGATACAGGTGCTAGTTTTTCTTTAACTTCGGCAAAGTCTTCTTCAAGTACATATTCATTTACAATTAATAAAGGTCAGGCTGGTTATATAGTTTTTAAACCATATAAAAGAAAATCGACAGGTACATTAACACAGTACTCTACAGTTTACGGAAAAATTAAAAGTAAATCAGGGTATGCAAGATCTGCAATTAAGTTGCGTACTGGAGAGGCCGATGGATAGTATACTTTCGTTTATACAAAGAAATAGTTAATAGATTATTCAATGGCCATAGTATTCTTGAGTACTGTGGTCATTTTAATTTTTACATCGCCAATTGGTACAACAGCTGAAGATCGTTGTCATGGATTAAAATTAGTATTCTAGTCCCCATTTTAATGTTGACTGAAATTTTACAAATAATGAGAACCTTATATTTGAAATTTATATCGGTGAAAGATAGACTGTAAGTGAACTCAAATGCAAAAGGAGAGTGTAAAATGAATTTTGTTACATTAAACAACGGTTTAAAAATGCCTCAGCTTGGATTTGGAGTTTGGCAAGTGGAAGATGAACAAGCGACCACTGCAGTTGCAAAAGCAATCGAAGTCGGTTATACATCCATTGATACAGCCATGATTTATAAAAATGAAGCAGGCGTTGGGAAAGCAATTAAAGAAGCTTCCGTTCCTCATGAAGAATTATTTATTACGACAAAAGTTTGGAATAGTGATCAAGGCTATGAAAATACACTGCGCGCATTTGATGAAAGCTTAGAAAGATTAGGCCTTGATTATGTTGATTTATATTTAATTCACTGGCCTACTCCTGAATTTGATGAATATGTAGATACATATAAAGCATTAGAAAAGCTTTATAAAGATGGACGAGTAAAAGCAATTGGCGTTTGCAACTTCGAAATCGAACACTTAGAACGAATTTTAAAAGAATGTGAAGTAAAGCCTGTATTAAACCAAGTTGAATGTCATCCATATCTATCGCAAAATGAGCTGAAGGAATTTTGTGCAAAATATGATATCTTTGTGGAAGCATGGAGTCCTCTTGACCAAGGTGGAGAAGTGCTGCAAGACGAAGTGATTAAAAAGATTGCGGAGTCCCATGGCAAAACTCCAGCTCAAGCAGTACTTCGCTGGCATTTGCAAAATAATTCGATTGTCATCCCTAAATCTGTAACCCCATCAAGAATCGAAGAAAACTTTAACGTGTTTGACTTCGAACTAACTGCAGAAGAAATGAGCCAAATTAATGCATTAAATAAAGATAGACGCAAAGGACCACATCCAAACGAACTGCATATGCGATAAGATAGTATAAAAGATCGCTCCAGTTTATGAACTGGAGCGATCTTTTTTAGGGGTCAGACCCCTATGCTAAATCCTCAAACTCTCTGGAGATCCTCTCCAACGCCTCTTTTACTATCGGTCTAGGAGATGGAATGCAAATTCTTTGGTGAGAAATCCCTTCTTCGCCAAACATGCTGCCATCTTCTAATAAAACGTTGGCTTTGTTGTAGATGCGATCATGTACTTCTTCTGGTGAAATGCCGTATCCGCTGAAATCCAGCCACATAATATATGTTCCTTCTGGAATAGCCACTTTTACCTTTGGCATTTTTTCAGCTAAAAACTCTTTTACCATTACCATCGTACCGTCAATATACTCTTTTACATCTTCCAGCCATTCTTCCCCATCATTGTATACAGCGATAAGCGCTGCAATGGTAAAAGGAGATGCCATTTGATGCCCCATTGTTTTCTTCAATCTATTTCGCAGCTTAAGATTTGGAATGACCATATTAGTACAATGAAGTCCCGCTACATTAAAGGTTTTATTAATCGCTGTACAAGTGATAATATGATCATTATTTTCTGCAATTTTTGCTATTGGAATAAATGTTTGATCCCTTCTAATTAAATCACCGTGTATTTCATCTGCCACAATTAACACATTGTTCTCTGTGCAAATTTTAGATAATTTTTTCAACTCTTCCTCGTTAAAAATTCTTCCCGTAGGATTATGAGGATTGCACATTATAAACATTTTCGTCGTACTTTCTTTTGCCTTTTCTTCAAAATCATCAAAATCGATGGTGTAATAACCTTCACTATTACATACAAGTGAATTATTTAACAGCTTTCGATTATTATTTTCAATAGCAAACGTAAATGGAGGATACACAGGACGCTGAATAATAATACCATCCCCCTCTTCTGTGAATGCCCGTACTGCCATATTAATTGCATGAACTGTTCCAGGACTGTAGACAATCTCTTCTTTTTTTATATCCCAATCATGCCTTTTTTTAAACCAGTTTTGGATAGCATGATAATATTCATCAGGAAAAAGAGAATAACCGTATATCCTGTTATCAACGGTTTTATGCAAAGCATCTACTAAGCCTTGCGGAACAGGCAAATCCATATCGGCAATAAATAATGGGATTGTGTCGTCATCAAATCTTTCTGTCAGCTTCATTGCCTTAATGATTTTGCCGCCATCCCATTTTACAGAATAGGTATTTCGACGATTTACTATTTCATCAAAATGATGAATCATACTATCCACACTCCTCTATTCCTTTATAATTTTTTCAACTATATTCACCATAAACAAATTTTATAGAGAGTTCAATGAAAGACAACTCAAACTTCGTACCTTTAAATTCGTTTGCAAATCTTGATATGACTCGGTTTAGAACAATAAAAAGGGAAGCTTGTTTTTTATTGTTGAGGTTGCTTTCCACTACGGGTTGCTTCGCTTTCCGCGGGGTGGGAGCTGAGCCTCCTCGGCTTTGCCTTGCGGGGTCTCAGCCTTCCCACATTTCCCGCAGGAGTCTTCGCACCCTCCGTTACAAGCAACTTGTTTTAAAATAAGTTCTTGTTTTCGAATTTCATTGCAAGGTATTATTGCTAAACAATAGTAGCGTTGATTTTTTTCATGTTATTATTCAACGTTGTTCTACCAAAAAGTGCCGCTTGAGTCTATTTCTATAAGGTGGGTGTTTTCACCAGTTCAGCGACAACAACTAATTGATAAAACGGCTTAATTGAAGTGGAAGGTGCGAGACTCCTGTGGGATTAGCGGGTTAGATGAGACCCCGCAGGCGCAAGCGCCGAGGAGGCTCATCGCACGCCCCACGGAAAGCGAGTACCTGAAACGGAAAGTAAGCCCCTATTTGTAAGGAATAATGTTTGCAAAAAAAACACCCTAAAAGACTAATCAATCACCCTTTTCTAATTGCTCTAAACCAAGTTATGGCAATACATGAAGAGGAATTTATAACTGCGAAGTTTGAGAAGACAATTAATAAATTTTTGCGTTTCCTCTTGTATACCAGAGAAAAATAAACTATACTACAATTAGTGATTGATCAATCACTAATTATTAATCTAAAAAATAGAGGATGAACGACCATGCCGAAACCATCTGCAACTTCAGCCAATCGTCAATCACAAATCATTTCGGCAGCGATTGAGATTTTTGCCGAAATGGGCTACTACAGGGCTACTACAGCAAAAGTTGCTGAGAGAGCCGAAATTTCTCAGCCATATGTGTTCAAGTTTTTTTCTACTAAAGAGGAGCTGCTGATCGAAGCGTTAAAAGTATCATGGAAACGGATCATGGATTCTTTCCGTAAAGTCATTGATTCAGCTCCAGCCAACCGGTTAGAAGGTGAACTAATTGCCTCTTATGAACAGATCATGAATGCTCATCGCAATGAAATTCTCTTACAAATGCAGGCACAGTCTATTCAAGAGAACTCGATTATGCAGGTAATGCAGGAGGGATTCAGAGAAATCAGGCAAATGGTATATAAGGCTTTCCATGATGCTGGCATCACAAATCCTGGAGAACGAACTTTGCTGTTTCTGGCGAAAGGCATGCTGTGCAATATATCCATGTCGCTGCATTTGCCAGAGCTAATGAAAATAGACGAATAAAAGCGTCTATTTTTTAATCAAAAATAGTGATTGATTAATCACTAACTATAAAAATAAGGAGTGTGCAAATAACGATGGAAAAAGCAATCGTATTAGGAGCGACAGGCGGAACAGGGTCGGCAATTGTTGGGGAATTAATGAAAAGAGACATCCCTACCATTGCTTTTGGACGTTCATTGGATAAACTCATTAAGCTAAAAGAGTCTTACGGGAATCCAGAGCATCTGACTCTTCAGACTGGAGATGTTTTTCAAGTAGAGGATGTTTATAAAGCAGCATTGGAAGCAGATGTGATTTTTCAATGTGCAGCGGTTCCGTACAACAAAATGGAAGACCAGCAGCTCCCTTTAGGAAAGACTGTTCTTGAAGCAGCCAGCAAACTGAGGACGAAAGTTGTATTTGTAGATGGCATCTATCCTTATGGGCGTGCTGAGACAAAATATGTTAATGAAGAACATCCTAAAAATCCCCATACGAAAAAAGGGAAAGTGAAGCTCGAATTCGAAAAGCTAATCTTTCATTCCCGTTGGAATCAGTCGAAGCGTCTCATTGTAAGGCTGCCAGATTATTACGGCCCTACCGCAAACAAAAGCTCCTATTTGGGAATGACAATGGAAGCTATTGCAGAAGGCAAAACAGCAATGTTCATTGGAAATATGACCGTACCGCGTGAATACGTCTATTTGCCTGATGCTGCTGTTATGATTGTCCAACTAGCGAGCAAGGATGAGGCCTACGGTCATAATTGGAACATTCCGAGTGCTGGTGTTATATCAGGTAGAGAGTTTGTTCAACTTGCTCAAAAAGCAAGAGGGATCGCGAAGCCCATCATTCCATTACGAAAAGCATCGTTAACTTTTATCGGCATGTTTAACCCGATTATTCGCGAGATTGTCGAAATGCTGTATTTAACAGAGGAGCCAGTCATTTTAGATGGAAGCAAATACGAACGGCTTGTCGGACCGATTCCGGCTACTCCGTATAAAAAAGGTATTGAAGAAACCATTCAAGCACTAGTAAAGTTAGAAAAAGAAAGACATTGATGAAAAACCATTTCTTGACCTATACTTTTCTTATTCATTTTTTCTTTTTCGAACACTAGTGATTCTGACCTCATTAATCCGCAAATCCTGCAAGTAATACAGCGGCTAAGAAAATGATTTGCAGGATGGTCCGAAGCACGATCGGTGTTGCGGGCTTTCCTGCAATCGCAAGCCCTTCTTTTGCGGCACGTATATTCGCTGGAAACATCGCCAAAAGCAAAAGCGAAAGACTGATAGAAGCAAACTTTGATGCAGCAGGAAGAATAATACCAATTGCCCCAATCAATTCAATACAACCGGTCAGTGTAACCAATAAATCAGGTTTCGGAAGCAACGGTGGAACCATCTTGATTAAATCAGGACGCCTTTTCCCCCAATGGGCAGATGCTGTTAAAAGAAACATACATGCGACCGCAAATTTTAAGGCTATGACCCAATGATCAAAATAAGACAATCCGACGATTCCCAATACACGAAACAATAAGAACGAGCCAACAAGCACGAAAAATGGAGCCATTCATCCTCTCTCCTTTACTAATAAGGTGTATAAATCATTAAGTATAAGACAACGATCGGCAGCAAGGTAGCTGCTATTTCGCCTGCCTTTCTATTTATTTTTTGGCTTTAGCATATCGACGATAAAACCGGCAAAATCAGAAATTCCAAATGTAGTAAGATCCGATTGGAATGATGTCCGCATACGGTATCCATACGATAACAATACAAATAACTCCGCTGTTTTCTCGGCATTTATATTTTGGGAAATAACGTCATTTTCTTGTCCAATCACGATCCATTGCTTAGACGTTTGCACCGCTTGCTCGTAAAATTGCTGAATCACTTCACTTACTGCTGGTTGATCACTCTTTCCAAGCAGATAAACGAAGATTCGATTCGTAACATTATTAGGATCAGCTAGGGTCGACAATTGATTGGCAATCACCTGCATTGGAGCTTCAAACTGCCTTCCTTTTTCCAGAATCGCATCAAAAAAACGGCTATTTGTCTCCTTAAGACTAGCTTCAAGAACGAGGGCAAATAATTCGTCTTTCCCTTTGACATAATGAAAGATCGCTCCTTTGGAAAGCCCTGAGCGCTCCATAATGTCATTTAATGTTGTTTGACTGCATCCCTTCTCCCGAATGAGCGCTTCAGTCGTATCCAACAATAATTTTTTTGTCTGCTGTCGTTTTTGTTCCCTCTTCATTTTTACTCCTTTCTTTATAAATGATCATAAGCTTAATTGCATTATACAAACCGACCAGCGGTTTGTAAATATATTTTAAACATGATACTCCATTCTTTATATTATAGATTGTTGCTTTTAGACGCGCAGCCTGAATACACTTCGTCCGTTTAGCGAGCGTCGAGCCTCCTCGTCGCATACGCTCAGTCTTTCTCGCATTCCCACAGGAGTCTACGTGTATTCAGTCTGCTGAGTACTAATTACTATTTATGTTTCTATTTTCTTATGTGAATATTTAGTGACATTATAATTGGTGAAGAGGAGATTGGTAGGATGGACACTTTATTTTGCTGAACAAGAAAATAGCTATAATAGTCGACTTATAGGCATCTCAAAAGAGGTGCCTTTTTTCGTTACAGAAAATTATTCTGATTCTAACTTATTACAGCAAGATTTGGAAAGTCTATCGAACAATATTTTGTTAATTTATTAATATCAAAATAAATAAAAGAAATAGAATGAAGGAGTAAAGCGAAATTAAAATTCTGAATCAATAGGCAGTTTTTTGATAGGTACATAGATGTGATAGGCTGAATTAAGATTATGAAGGTTATCAAAAACTTGTATAAGTTCGATATGTGAATTCTCCGTTTCATGCTTTGAAATTTTTAAAAACCTTGCAAAATCGGTAATGAAAACATCTCCTATCTCAAGAAGATCACCAAAATATTTGAATTTGGCACAAAAGAGTTTCGGGACATCAACGGTAAAATAATGGGGTTTATCTATTTGTATATCATGCGGAATCCCGAACAAAACCTTAAAACGGGTTGAATTTGGTTGACAGTTTGAATAGATGACATAACATGAACCATTTATTGTTGCATCAATGTCATTCAAGAGCATGTTTGAATAAGAACGAATCTTCGTTTTGTAATCGTCAGTAGCTAGATCAACTTCAAAGGCTACGCCACATATTGTAATTGTTTCGAATTCCGTCAAGGTGAAGTCGGTAACAACATCACCATTGATGTTTTTAATGGATCTATTCACGACTGCTGGTATAGGCACCTGAGATATGGTCTGACCTTTTGCCCTTAACGTGCTTGGAGCTATACCGTATTGGCGTTTGAAAGCGCGGGTGAATGATGATGGAGTTCCAAAGTTGAGCTGATAAGCAATCTCTGTTAGAGATAAGTTATCGTTCTGAATAAATGTTAGTGATGTATTCAATCTTCTGGATAGTATGTAATTGTTTAATGAACAACCCATCATGGCAGAAAAAAGTCTATGAAAATAGTATTTGGACATGTTGAAGGTATTGGCAACAGACTCCAGTGATAAAGGCTGTTGTATATTTTTCTCAATATATATTAAAGCATCTTCTATTACTTCATAGTGTTCCATGATATCACCCTATATCAAGTGTTTTTCAAAATATTTTATAACTAGTTTAACATATGAACTTTGGTAAGTAATTATTTCTAGGAGGTAAAATAATGACACAAGACAGAAGAAATGGAATTATAATAGGTATTTTTTATATAGTAGCTGCGGTTGCTTCAATCATAGCTGTTGTCTTTTATGAACCCGTATTGTCAGAGCAATGGTATAAGACTGTGGCGAATGGATTTAAAACGAAGGTTTTGGTCGGTGTAATAAATGATCTTTTGCTCGTAGTGACGGCAATTGGGACAGCGGTTATGCTGTTTCCTTATATTCGACGTTGGAATGAACATATTGCATTAGGGTACCTTTGTTTTCGATTTATGGAAGCTGTTTTTATTGCAATAGGTGTGGTAAGTATACTAGGATTATTGCATTTAAGTATATATTATGCAGCAGAGGGTTTAGCGAGTGAAGAAAATCTTCTCACTCTAGGTTTAGTGTTGCAAGGTTTTCATCGTTGGACTTTTATGTTAGGTCCGAATTTCATGTTGGGCATAAATACAATCATGTATAGTTATTTACTCTTTAGAACAGGTTTAGTGCCCAAACAGTTAGCGCTATTTGGTATGATTACAGCTGTTTTAGTATTCATAGCTGGCTTACTAGAAATGTTTGGCATTGTAGAGCCTTTCTCTGCAGTAAAAGGACTCCTTGCTCTACCCGTGGGCATTTATGAGATGAGTTTGGCAATCTGGTTAATTGTGAAGGGCTTTCATAAGCAAAAACTTGAAAAACTAGAAGCGAATTAATGTTATGTTTTTAAATTTATTACTAATGGAGAAGCAACGGAGGATGGGAATGACGGAACCATGTTTCCTGAAACCATCCCGTCAATACTCCTGCATACGTCATGACTGACAGACTATGAGGTTTGAAGTACAGGTAGATTCGGCAGAACGAAGGATGAAGCCATTCTTTAAGAAAAAGAAAAGGTATGTCAACGGATTTGCCGCACGGCTGAAAAACTAGATATGGTGAGAATCGTCCCGCTATAAAGGGACGGACGAGCTTATTTCAATATAAGTATGGTAGGATTGTATTTATATGAGGGGGATGACACTTTACTTGAGGAGGAGAATTTATGAGTCAATACAGTAGAGAAGGATTTAAAATAGAGACTAATAAAAATTCTTTGGACAAAGAAATGATTTTTAATTACTTACATAATGAGGCTTATTGGTCAAAAGGAATACCTAGACATCTAGTAAATAAATCGATTGAAAATTCCATTGCTTTTGGTGTATTCGAAGAGGAAGTTCCTTCAAAGCAGTTAATAAGGCAAGTAGGATTCGGAAGAATTATTACAGATTTATCCACTTTCGCCTATTTAGCGGATGTATTTATATTGCCAGAATTTAGAGGTTTTGGTTTAGGGAAATGGCTAGTACATACCATGGTAAACTATCCAGAGATTCAACAAGTACGAAGAATCTTATTAGCTACTAAAGATGCCCATGGCTTATATAAGCAATACAACTTTAACTTCATTGAAAACCAACATTTATTTATGGAGATTACTCAAAAAGACATTTATAAGAAAATGTCAAACAAATAAACCAAGGTGCTACTGTGGTATAAAAGTAAACTTTTTACCATAGCAGCACTTAGATTGATTTGCGTTAAGTATGGCAATAATTTCACTAGTCTAGTAGTTGTCTCAATGACAACTTAGACATAAATAAACTCGGAGGCTATAATAAACTCTTAAAAAAGTAGGTGTATATCGTGGAAGAATTTTTAAAGCAAATTGTAAACCAATTAAATTCGTTGGAAAATAGATTTGGTTCATTAGAAAATAGATTTGATTCATTAGACAATAGAATGGGATCATTGGAGGAAGGTCAAAAAGCTCTAATTGCAGATCAGAATGAAATGCGAAAAGAAGTTGGATTCTATTACGGAAGCATGATGAAAAAACTTGATGAAACAAAAACAGAATTAAGCAGCGAAATCAAACAAGTTTCTACTATTCAAAAACAACATCAAAGTGTATTAGACTACTTAAATGAAAAGCAATAAATTGTCCTCCTTTCAAGAACCTCAGGTAGCAAACCTAAGGCACCAAGTAACCTCTTCGGCTGAAGGTTCACATATATCCTACACTATAACAATCCAAACACATACGAATAGCCTTGCAGAAACAACCGCCAAAGGCTACTTTAATTATTCACTTTTACATTAAAGCAACAAGGGTCAGGCGTACGAGCCCTGACCCCTTTCCTATTACTTTGACCCCTTCACTTCAATTGGAATCAAAGCATGTTCAATTCTTTCTCTATAAGGTTCATATTGCGATGGCAGCATTAATGCCGTCCCCATTGTTTCTTCTGATTCATCATGGGCAAATCCTGGAGGATCTGTAGCGATTTCAAATAAAATCTCGCCATGCTCTCTAAAGTATATGGCATTGAAATAATTTCGATCTTTAACAGGTGTAACGTCATACCCGTTTTTTTCTACGTGTTTCTTCCAGTCTAATTGATCCTGATCATCTTTTGCACGCCATGCAATATGATGAACCGTACCGGCCCCCATATTTCCATGGCCAATGGAAGTTAATTTCAAGTCAATGATATTCCCAATATCACCAGAGGCTCTGAAGCGAACAAAATCTCCTTCTTCACCAACTTTTGTAAGACCCATGACGCTTTCTAGCAGTTCAGCTGTTTGTTCTGGTTTTGCTGACAAAAGCACCGCTCCTCCGAATCCTTTAATCGCTACGTCAGGTGTCACCCCTCCAAAGCTCCAAGTATTGTTTTCCCCTTCTTCTCTTTCCACTAATTCCAAATGCAATCCGTGTGGATCATCAAACTCTAAATATTCCTCTCCAAACCGCTGCATTTTGCTATATGAAATATGAAACTGATCGAGTCTTTTTTCCCAAAATGCTAAGGCGCCTTTTGGAACGACATAAGATGTCACTCCTACTTGCCCATCTCCAATTTTTCCGCGATGCGCGCCTGGCCATGGGAAAAACGTAATAATCGTTCCTGGCTTTCCTCCATCATTTCCAAAATAAAGGTGATATGTTTTCGGATCATCAAAATTCACGGTTTGCTTTACTAAACGCAACCCTAACACTCCTGCATAAAAATCGACATTTTCCTGAGGGTGGCCGACAATAGCTGTAATATGGTGAATACCCATTGATTGTTTTGACATTTTGTTTCATCCTTTCTTTTTGAGGGGTCTGACCCCTTTTTTATTTCAAATTAAAGTATCTTCATTTCGAGATATTTTAGAATAAAAAAGCATCTATTGCATATTGACCTGGACCGATAAGCGCAATCCCAATCGCTGCTGCTATTAATGTTAAGTTATACTCATATCCATTTTGAGTTGCCCAAAGCCCATTTGCACCGTGAACCTTTGCAATTGCCATTACCATTGTTGCTGCTATAAGAATTCCTCCAATAGGTGTCAGCAACCCTGCTGCAAATAAAATTCCACCAATTAACTCTGATAATCCAGCGAATAATGCTACTGTGTAACCAGGTTTCATCCCAATGGATTCAAACCATCCGCCTGTTCCTTTTAAACCATAGCCGCCAAACCATCCAAACAGCTTTTGAGCACCATGACCAATAAATAATAATCCAATCACCAATCGAATAACTAATAATCCTAAATCCATCATCTTTTTTTCCTCCTAAATAATATGTTTTTTATCCCATTTTTTCAAGTAAGCTAATGATTATTTTTTTCTCTTCAAGATTTATTTCTCGAAAAAGCGCCTGAATACATTTTCCATGATCAGGAATACATCGATCCATTAAGGCTTTCCCTTTAACCGTAATAGACACATGAACAGTTCTTCGATCCTTGCGACAATCAGTTCGTTCTAATAACTCTCTTTCCTGCAGCTTATCAATGACATAGGTCATCGAACTACTTGCAAGGAAAGCGCCTTTTGAAATTTGCTGAACCGTTTGTTTCCCTTTTTGATACAGTATTTCTAATACTGAAAACTCTGTTAATGTTAAACCGTATTTTTGTAAATTGATTTTCATCTTATTCTGAATGGACCTTGCTGCTTTAAAAAGCATCGCAGAAGTTTTAAGCGCTAATTCTTCATTCATCTCAGCCCCCCTAGCAATTTATCTCGAATTAAATTATCTTGAATATGAGATAATAATATTACAGAGATTATATAAAGTCAATCCTTTTGAAAATTTTTTTTAAAAAAATGCTTTTTTCGTATAGATTGTTGCTTTTAAACGCGCAGCCTGTATACACTTTGTCCGTTTAGCAAGCGTCGAGCCTCCTCCTCGTCGTATACAGCTCCTATGGTATAAACGAGTCAAAGGGAGACCCAACAGAGGAGGCTCTCGAACCGCCCACGGAAAGCGTACGCCTGGAGTCGAAATTAACAGCTAAGTTTAAAAGAGCCAAAAAAGACTGTAGGAAAACTCACCTTAATAAGAGGGTTGTCTACAGTCTGAAATACATGTGTTATACATGCGTTTACTTCTATTTAAATCTCTTTCAAAAATTGCAGGATGATATCATTAAGTCCAGGAAGATTTTCGTGTCCAAAATCGGGAAATATCTCTAGGCGCTTCGGAGAATTTATTTTGTTATAGGCAGCAAACTGCGTAGATGGAGGACAAATCGTATCCATCAATCCCGTTCCCATTAAAACCTCTCCCTGAATTCTTGAAGATAAATGTTGGATATCAATATAACCAAGCTTTGTAAATATCTCCTTTTCCCTTTTATGCTGAGGATCAAACTTGCGAAAATAAGTACGAAGCTCTTCATAAGCATTTTCTGCCAAATCCATCTCCCATACCCGCTTATAATCACTTAAAAAGGGATAGACTGGCGCTAACCTTTTAATTCGTGGTTCAAGCGCTGCACACGCAATCGTTAAAGCCCCGCCTTGTGACCATCCTGTAGCGGCAACACGATCAGGGTCAACTTCGGGCAAATTCATGACAATGGAAGCAAGCTGTGCAGCATCTAGAAATATATGACGAAATAATAAATGATCAGGTTCGTCATCCAACCCTCTAATAATATGGCCTTGAAAAGTATTTCCTTTGACACCTCCTGAATCAGTTGAGTTCCCGCCTTGTCCTCGACAATCCATCGCAAATACCGAAAATCCAAGAGCAGCGTATACTAATTTTTCAGACCAATCGCCAGAGTTGCCAGAATAGCCATGAAATTGAATAACAGCTGGATGAGGTTTAGGCAATTCCTTTGGTTTCACATATTTAACATGAATCCGCGCTCCTCGTACACCTGTAAAATATAGATCATAACAATCAGCAAAAGGAACCTGAAACTCACTAGGAATAAGTTCAACATTTGCATCATCCAATCTCATTTCTGCAAGAGCTCGATCCCAGTAGTCATCAAAATCTGCTGGTCGAGGATTTCTGCCCTCGTATCTTTTTAATTCTTCTAAAGGAATATCAATTAGTGGCATCTAAACTAACTTCCTTTCATCTTTTTCTACTACCTATTTATGTCATACTCCTTTATTCAAAATAGTTCAAGAAAAAAGTGGAAGAATTCAAATAGCGAAGTTCAATTCTATCCTCAGCGTATTTGAGCGAAAAATAATCTTAACTATAAAAATATAAAAAAATAACCATCACCTCAATTTAGGGACGGTTATTTTTTCGTCTAATTTATTTCATATTAAAGAAAGTTATCTTTATTTTTCCGCTGGTTCATCTCTTGAAATCATATACGATTCGGTGATGGATAATGGTTCTATTTGTTTTGCACCATAAACAAAATAATACAAAATAGATGCGATAAAAATAATGCCAATTACATTCGTTAAGGAAACATCCATTCCAAAAATGGACATTGAAGTGGTAAAGACACTGTATCTTACTATACTATATAGACAGATTAAACCAAGTATTAGAGCTATTCCTGGAACAATTGGATAGGTTACTTTAAATGGACGTTCCAGATTCGGTTCTTTTTTACGCAAAATAAAGAGTGATATCATACTGATGCAATACATCATGACAGCACCAAAGACAGATAAAATAATTAAAGCATTGGCAAATGTTGCAGAACCTGCACAAATGACAGCAATAGCTCCCGGCAATAATAGACCCCAAACAGGTACGCCCTTTTTATTGACTTTAGCTAGCACACGTGGGAAATAACCGTCCCTTGCCAACGCGTAAGTTTGTCTTGAGTAGCCTAAAATAATCCCATGCAGACTGGCAATTAATCCAAATAAGCCAATAATCGCTACAACGGTTGGAATCACACTGCCCTCTCCATATACAGATGATAATGCTTGTGGCAATGGATAATCGGCTGGCTTTCCGCTTCCGCCTCCTAAACCTGCTGTTACAAATAACGTAAACAACGTCGCTATCGCTAATGTTAAAATCCCGCTAATAAATCCTTTTGGAATATCTTTTTTTGGATTTTCTACCTCTTCCGCTGCCATAGCACCGCCTTCAATCGCTAAATAAAACCAAACAGCAAATGGTATCGCTGCAAAGATGCCTGTTCCCCCGTTTACAAAGGAAGCATCATTAAAAATATTGTTCATTTTAACATGAGGCAATCCCATTACATAATAAATAGCCAAACCAATTAAAGCTACAATCGTTGCAACTAATTCAATTACTGCTGCTTCTTTCACTCCGATTAAATTAATTAAAATGAAAAAGATAAACACGCCAACTGTCGCATAAACTGGATTAATGGCAGGAATTAAAAAGTGAAGATAGGCTCCTGTTGAAACCGCAATAGCTGGAGGAGCAAAAACAAATTCTAATAAACAAGCGATCCCTGCTATAAATCCACCGAAAGGCCCTAATGCACGCCTCGCATACGCAGACGGTCCGCCAGCATTTGGAATAGAAGTGGACAGCTCTGAATAGCTAAAAATAAACGTCGTATAGAAAACTGTAACAATAACAACTGCAATGGCTAAGCCAATAATTCCACCTTGTTCAAATCCATAATTCCAGCCAAAATATTGTCCAGAAATAACCATCCCTACCGCAATCGCCCATAAATGAATCGGTTTTAAATGTTTTTTCAGCTCATTTGTTTGCATATACTTTCTTCCCCCTTAAATAACTAGGCCTACGCCACTTGTTTTTTGTTTCAACATTTGACTAATAATCGTCCCCATATGAGCAGCTGCCTCAATAGGCGGAGTCCCTCTTCGATGAATATTGGAGATCACCATTCTGTCAGACTCTTTCGTTCCTTTTCGCGGCTTGTAGCACATATAAGCACTAAGAGAATGGGCGCAGACTAATCCAGGACGCTCGCCAATTAATAGAATAAAAGCTTCTGGTTTTACTATTTCTCCAATTGCATCCATACACCCAACTCTTCCACCTTTAACAAAGAAAGGAGTTCCTGCTTTTAATTCATAGGAATCTAGTGAATCAAGCAATGCTGGATAGACATCCATGATATTTTCTTCAATTGCATTGGCACTTAATCCATCTGAGACGACAATTTGGACTTGAGGATGCTGCAAACAACGCGCTTGAATCGTCTTTTTCCCTTCTTCTGATAAAATTCTCCCTTGATCAGGACGTTGTAGATATCTTTCTTTCGTTTCATAGCAAGTTTCAATGGAAAAGAGGTTTAACTGTTCCAGCAACTCGTTTGAAACTTCCCCATATACCGTATCAACAGCTGCTGCATGATCAACTCGAAATGATAAATAGTCTTTTGTTAAAGGCCTTGTCCCTGTTCTTCCAACTCCAATTCGAGCTGGAGTAAATTTCTTCAAATTTAACAAAGGATCCATTTCTTCAAACTTTCTCATACCTTTCCCCTCCTAAACTTATGCTTTTTTTAAAAATAAAGTAGGATCACCAGCAATCTTGGTTAACTTTCCTCCTTCTGTAATTCCTTGTTTTTCAAGCCATCGTGAAAATTCTGGAGTTGGACTTAAACGAGCAACACTGCGTAGTGTCGCAATATCATGGTAGCTTAACGATTGGTAATTCAGCATACAATCGTCTGCCATTGGCACACCGATGACAAAGTTGACCCCAGCTGAGGTCAATAGCATGCTAAGATTGTCCATATCATTTTGATCTGCTTTCATATGATTCGTGTAGCAAACATCCACCCCCATCGGCAAACCATGCATTTTTCCCATAAAATGGTCTTCCAGCCCTGCACGAATTACTTGCTTGCTGTTATACAAATATTCCGGCCCAATAAACCCAACAACTGTGTTTACCATAAAGGGCTGATAATGTTTTGCAAGTCCGTAGCACCTTGCCTCTAGCGTGACTTGATCAATGTCAAAATGTGCTTCAGCGGATAATTCAGAACCTTGGCCAGTTTCAAAATACCACCGGTTTGGACCAACTGCAGATCCTTTTTCACGAATCAGCTCTGATGCTTCATTTAGCATAGAACCAGAGATTCCAAATGATTCATTGCCAGCCTGTGTGCCAGCTAAGCTTTGAAAAATAAGATCAGCAGGAGCTCCTTTTTCAATCGCTCTCATTTGGCTTGTAACATGGGACAACACACAGTTTTGGGTTGGAATCGCAAACTGGTTGATCACATCCTTCGTTTCACATAATAGACCATAAATATTATCCGTCGTATCAATCACCGGATTAATGCCAATCACAGCGTCCCCTACTCCATAACTCAACGCTTCATACAGGGATGCACGCATCCCATGTAAATGATCAGATGGATGATTTGGCTGTGCTCGTGAAGCCAATACTCCTTTTTGGCCAATTTTTGTTTGACAATGGGTAATGACCTTTATTTTGGAAGCGGCTTGAATTAAATCCAAATTGGACATAATTTTTGCCGCAGCGGCAATCATTTCACTTGTTAATCCCTTGCTGAGATACAAAAGGTCGCTGCCGCTCTTTTGATCATTTAGGATATACTCTCTCAAGTCAGCCACTGTCCAATTTTTAACAGTCTCATAAACTTTTTCATCGACATTTTCCTCAATGATTCTTGAAACCTCATCCTGTTCTGGAGGAAGCAATGGATGAATTCGAATTTCTGCCAACGTGATGTTTGCTAATACGATCTTTGCTGCCATCCGTTCTTTCATATTTTCAGCGCTAATGCCTGCTAGCTGGTCGCCCGAACGCTCTTCATTCGCTTTCGCCATGATTTCTTTTAAACTACGAAACTGATAGGTGTTGCCTAATAGATTCGTTTTTTTATACATTAATATCACCTCAGGTTATTTTCATTTTACAAAATTCACATGAAGACGCGTTCCTCGTCTTCACCTTCTAACATGGAAAAGGCAGATTCTAACCTAATAAAGGCGGCTTCCAACCTTAATAAGGGTAAAAAACAAGCTACTAAGCACTATCGGTCGTTTTGTTCCCATTAAATTGACGTAGCTCCGTCCCCTTTTCCATTAAAAAGCCAACGTTTTAATCGAAATCGAAATTGCCTCTTTGGCTACGGGCAGCCCTAAGTCAATGTAGTCTCCGTAAGTGAAATCAATTTGATCTATGCAAATAACGTGAAGCTTCTGTTTCCCCCTTTTCGCCAAAGCTTGTCCTAACGCCTTAGCCATATCATTTTCACAAATGACCACCAGCTTTCCTGCATCTGGAAAATTAGTGGTAAACTGTTCATAGAGCGATTGAGCCAAGCACTGCAGCATTTTATATGTGCAATATGGAACGGATGATAAAGCAATCGCAAATGGAGGATCCTGCTTCTCATCATATAGTTTCTTTGCTTGGACTACGGCATCTTGTAAACGGATTTGAAAGGATTCGCTATGCCATTTTCCGTTTTCTGCGACAGGCACCTTTACCATCGGAATATTTTTAAGCGGCAAAAGAGAATCCTCAACAAACACGGTTGCACCGCTTACCTCCGTATTTTGCATTCCAGCTCCAATGACAGTAGCTCGTGTCGTTTCAGCTGCTTTTTTGATTGGCACCACATATTTTGGAGCAACAGCCTTTAACACAGTAGCAAGTAATGGTCCCATATCTCCATGCTTTGTCACTTCTTTTAGTTGACTGATTTGTTCATCCATCATTTGACCAATTCCACCTGAAACAAAGATTTCATTGATTGGATAAATCGCTCTAGAAGGCGGCTCTAGCAACAATAACTGCGCCTCAAATTTTGGTGAACCAGTTAGATAGGAAAGCATACTTTCGTTCATGCAAATGGTCAATTGTTTAAGCTTTTCAAAATCAGCAACTCCCCCAACTTCCAGGTTAAAATGATTGGCTTTAAGCCAAGGCTTTATATGTGGTGAAATGTATTGGATTTCCCCATCATCACTTAGCCGTATGAGCCTGCCTCCAATATGAAAAGTAAATGACTGAATGGCTCTTCCATATTGAAATAACGCAACATTTGCGGTGCCTCCACCTATATCGACATTAGCCACAACCCCTTCAATTTCTTGGGAACGCTGCATTGCTCCTGATCCTTTTCCCGCTAAAATCCCTTCTAAATCAGCGCCTGCTGTGGCAACAACAAAATCACCTGCACGGTCCGCTAAATAGTGAATAAGCGTTTGAGCGTTCTCTTTTTGAGCCGTTTCACCCGTTATAATAACGGCTCCCGCTTTTACATCCGTCAAGCTTGTATGGGACACTTCATACTCCTCGGCTAATAACGAAGCTAAGTGATCCATATCAATTTCATATTCATTCTTTAATGGAGTTGTATAAATAGGACTAGTATACATAATTTTGCGGTCAACGATTTGACATGTTGGAAGGCTGAATCGATCACCCTGTTCCCCAATAAGCAAGTGGCTTACAATAAATTTAGTTGTGCTTGTTCCAATATCAATTCCAATACTTGTTATCCATCTATCACTCATAACTGCCCTCCTAAAACACAAAAAAGCACCTTGAACCAACCCTATTCTATTTATTAGAATAGAGCTGCTGCAAAGCGCCATTGCTTTATGCTTTATGAACTTGTTTTATAATCTCCTTCGCGATCTTTACTAAAGGAATTTGCTTTTTCATACTTGCTTTCTGCATGAGATGGTATGCTTGTTTCTCACTGCAATTCCGCTGCTGCATAAGCAAGCCTTTTGCTTTTTCAATTAGTTTTCGTTCAGCCATTTTCTGTTCAAGATTATCAATTTTATCTTGTAAAAGAAGAAATTGCTCACGTTGATTTAAGGCAATTTCAACAGCTGGAAGCAACTCTCTTTCCTTAATTGGCTTGACTAGAAAAGCATTAATATTTGCTTTTTTCGCTTCTTCTACTAGATCAAAGTGGCTGTAAGCGGTAAGAAGCAAAATAGCACAATCCGAAAATCCTTTAATAATAGAAGAGGCTTTAATGCCATCTACACGCGGCATTTTAACATCCATAATAATTAAATCTGGTTTCAATGAATATGCTTTTTCTATCGCTTCTTCCCCATTTTTTCCTTCGCCGACCACATCATAATTATGACCTTCAAGCATCTCTTTCATATCGAGCCTTGTAATCAGCTCATCATCTACTATCATAATTTTGTGTTTCATTACATCACCTTGTCTATAATTGGAAAAGTAATGGACACCTTTGTTCCTTGATTAGAATGAAAATAGGACAGTATTCCCTCTAACTCTTCTTCTACCAGAAGCTCGACAAGCTTTAATCCTAAAGAAGACTTTTTACGAGATCTAACTGCCTCGTCCATTCCACAGCCATCATCATTAACAGTTATGGTTGCCATTTGCTTTCGGCAATTAACATATATGTCAATCATTCCTTTACTGCGCGAACCAAAAGCATGTTTGATACTATTTTGGATTAATTCATTGACAATTAATGCAACAGAGGTAGCCCGATTCGAAGGCAATAGTAGAGAATCTCCATAAACGGAAACATGAATATCCTGTCCTGGGATACTAGATGAAGAGATTAATAATGAAGCAATTTGCTCTATAACAAATTTTGCATCTACTTCTTCGATCCCATTTTGTGCTAGATAGTCATGAACCATTGCCATGCTGGAAATTCGAGATATGCTATCCTGAAAGACCTCTGCGACATCCTTTGAAGAAGAACGCCGCATTTGCAAGCGAAGCAAACTAGAAATAACCTGCAAATTATTTTTTACTCTATGATGAATCTCTTGAATCACAATTGATTGAATAACCTGTTTCTTTTCTACACTATTTGCGGCCTTCATCAATTTTTTTACTTTTTGCTGAGTCTGAACAGCTGATGAAATATCACGCTCTTTAATTAAGACAGCAAAAGTCCCTCCTGATGAATCAGTAATAGGAACAATATCCTGCTGAATGACAACATATTCTTGGGATATACCTCTTGAACCAATAACAGGCTTACCTGTTCTTAAGCTAAATAAAACACCTGGTTCCGATTCTTCATACGCAATTTGCCCTAGGACACTATTTTTATACAACGACTGTGTTGTAGTTGGATGTGCCTCCGCAACAACAATAGCAGCATTCCCTTCTGGCGAGAGACAATCAATAAAGATGTCAGCTTGAGAAACATCCGCAATTATTTGAAGATTCCGGGAGAGATTTTCAATACAATCACACTGTTCTTTAGAAAGACTAGTCACTTTATTTATATTTAAAATACCATTCATGATGCTTCTGTGTCCTCTCTTAGATTCTGAGGAATTTTATGTAGTTTCCAACAAATATTATCAATCATTTGATATAATATATCACAAAAAATTTTTCAAATCCAAAACCACGTAAGATAATCTAACATGGTTTTTGTGTAATTTGTTAGATGAACAGTGAAAAAGATAACATCTTCTAAACGTTCAAAACTTTTTGATTATTGTCGATTTCATCTGGTATTTCAAATGGTTTTGATGAAGCTAAAAATGTGATTTCTGTCATTGCTTTATATCTCCTCTATTATGAGACATTAGAGTCTAATCCCTTCTAAGGAGTAGTCATTACCCAAATAGATTTCCTCGGTTGATGTAGCGGTGGGGTGTCGTACTTAGAAAATGAATGCTGTCTCCTTCTTTCATATGAAATTCTTCCTCTTCTAGAACAACAATTCGTCCTCCTTTTAATTAGAGGCTGTCATTGGATCCTGCTAGAAGATACTAGTATAAGGTCTTCTTTTTAGGAAACTAGAAGTAGCTAAGCCAACAAAACACCAAAAGAATATGAACAGAAATGTTGGTTTACATATATTGTTACCTCCTTGAAGGCAGCTGTTACATAAGAAAACTTTTAATTGCGAGGATTTTCAATATTATAAAATAATTATTAATCTTTATAATTAATCCGAAATTGTTTATTTTTGTACAAAACTTCCTTAGACTTCTATATAAAGTTTAATATATCTGTGCTTTTAATTGTTAAATATTCCATGTCAGAAAATATAACATACGAGATGTATTCCATTTAGAAATGTAGTATTATTGAGTATTATACTACTTTCTTGATTAATAAATTATGGGGTAACTTATTGATTTAGTTGTCATTTTCTCTTATTAAAAATTTTCCGCAAATACTTAAGGCTAATAAGTAATTCTATCTACAACATGCATAAAGAGGTGTTATCTTTGAAAAGAATCGTATACCGAGGAATTGGATCTGAAGAAGCAAGAGAAGTTATTCATAAGCAAAAATATGACCGTGCTGAGTTCAGATGTTTTCAGAAAGGAATCGCTGCAAAGTCGGTTTTTGGGTCGGGAATTTACTTAGTAAGTGACATTGAACTAGCAATCCAGTATGCTTTTTGCCATGCAGAAGCTGAAAGAAAAACTGGACAAGCAGCCATTCTTAAACAACAATTAACCATGAAAAATCCTTTAATTTTAAATTATAGATATACTGAAAAGAACTTGAGAAAGGATGCTTTTGAGTGGAAATATCATAACGACAATTTTCCAGACCTAAAATCCAAACAGGGTTCTCTGCAGTTAAAGGAGCAAATGAAAAATATAATAAAAGAATATGTTTTATTTCACCATTATGATAGCATTGTTTATTATGTTGACGATAAATTAGTTTATTATGTGTCCTATTATCCAGAACAGCAAATTAGTGATATTGAAATTAATTTTCACTTTAATATCAAGGACTTAACAAGAACAAGGGACAACAACTCCTTATGACATCAGACAGCAAAAATAGAAAAGAATAAAGAAAGTTTATCAGTTGAATTTTACATAAAGTCAAGATACAATGCCCAAAATTCCAAGTGCTAGTCATTATGCAGGACCCTTCTAGTATATGCGCTGGATTGGTCTTGTCACACTGAAAAAAGAAGCCAATTGTTCCAATTGACTTCTCATAGTATCAAAAAATAAGACTACAAACTTCCATGCTGATTGAAAACGTTTGTCTATCGAGGAACAACCATTTTGATCACATGAAACGTTCCTGAGACAGTTCCTCCTTTGAGTTTACAGTATTCATCCAAGCCCCTTATAAATATATACGAATTATACACTGTTACCTTATCTTTTCACCAGCATTCTAATCACTTCTTACTACCAATACCGTTATTTTTTCACGTGTTATCGAACTCATCAATACATTCTTAATAACTACTTTATATAAGCTGGACATCTTTTGCTTTTTTCGTTACCTTTTCGGCCATCAATTTGTATAATTCAGCTAATGGATGTTCCGTTCCATAAATGGAAGGGGCAAAATCGGTGGAATCATTAGGTGGAGAAAGCGGCAATTTCCCAAGTAAATCAGTTGATAATTCTTCTACCAGCTTTTCTCCTCCACCACGACCAAAAACATACTCCCTCTCACCTGTCATGTTACTTTCAAAGTAAGCCATATTCTCTACTACACCTAATATTTCATGATTTGATTTCCTAGCCATCACTCCGGCACGGACAGCAACAAACGCAGCGGTTGGATGTGGAGTCGTTACAATGATCTCTTTAGAAGTTGGAAGCAGTGAATGGACATCAAGAGCAACATCACCCGTTCCCGGAGGCAAATCAAGCAGCAAATAATCTAGCTCTCCCCACTCAACTTCACTGAAAAAGCTGTTTAACATTTTTCCTAGCATAGGACCACGCCAGATCACAGGAGAATTATCTTCAATAAAATAATCCATTGACATGACTTTGACACCGAATCGTTCAGGAGGAACTATTTTTCCTTCTTTTATTTCAGGTCTTGTTTCTATTCCCATCATATTCGGAATACTGAATCCGTAAATATCAGCATCTATTAAACCAACTCTCTTGCCAAGACGGCTGAGCGCTACAGCAAGGTTAGCGGAAACCGTTGATTTGCCAACACCTCCTTTTCCACTTGCTACGGTAATAAAGGAAGTCTGACTGTTAGAAGAAAGAAGAGATGGAATACTAGATTTCACCTGTTTTTTCTCTGCTAAAGTAGGATCTTCTTTATTCAACTCTTCAAAGCGCAGGCCAACTGTTTCAGCACCAACTTCCTTTAATAAGCGCACAATCTCTTGTTGAACTTTTATATGGGCGGAAGAGTTGGCTTTTGTCAGCAAGACTTTTATACTTACATGATTTTCTTTAATTTTCACCTCTTGAACCGTTATGCTATTCTGTAAAACCGGATCTTTCACCTTGTCTAATACATTTAACACTTGTTCTTTTGATAACATCAGACACTCACCCCTTAGATGTATTCGCTTTTAAAGATTGAAAGAGATAAAAAGGGATGCCTTCATCCATATTTCATCTAGAAATACGCAACATCCCTAACGAAAAATCCAAGCCTAATTTGCTTAAAGACTCCGAAACTGCGGTTATAATAATATGCTTATTACAAAATTGGATCGTCATTTTTTATATTAGACAAACCATCTCTTGATCGAAATAATCCTGCGTGTTAACTCTCTCTTTGCTGTTCGATAAGGATAGCTGAAAAATGCTTTCTTGCATCTGCTGTAAATATACTAATCTCTTTCTTTTCTGTTCCTTTACTATCCAAACGTTCAAACTTCAGAAAAGCACCACTTAAATTTTCGTTTATTCCTGAAATTCGATACCCCTCGGAAACCAATTTATCTAGTTTCTCTTTCTCCTCTAGAAATTCTTTATATGCAGACATCCGCTTCCTCCTCTAACGATTAACGAATATTTCAAACTTAGATTATTATTTATTTTTTATACTATTTCTTTTAATATTACGTGATTAAGCAATTTCCAAATTTCGTCCAACTGTAATTCTATTGATTCAAGTAAGTTATTTTCATACATTTTGAACGGATTTATTTTCTTCTTGATTTCTGCCTTCAAATCGCTTTCGTTTTAAATATTTTCCTGCTCCCGGATTTCCAACATACACTTTTTCCCGGATTACAAATTCTCCCCTCGATAAAACCGAGATTGGTTCACCTGTAATTTCCATTCCTTCAAATGGGTTGTAGTCAACATTCATATGATGTGTTTCAACTGAAAGTATACGCTTCTTATTCGGATCAAAGATAACGATATCTGCATCACTTCCCACTGCAATCGTTCCTTTTTTAGGAAATAACCCAAATAGTTTTGCAGCTCGTGTTGAGGTTATATCTACAAATTGATTGAGGGAAATACGGCCTTTTTTAACACCTTCTGAGAAGAATAGGCTAAAGCGATCTTCGATAATCGGACCTCCATTCGGAATTTTGGAAAAATCTCCTCGGCCTAACTCTTTTTGACCTTTAAAATGAAAGGAACATTGATCAGATCCCAGTGTTTGCAGTTGTCCACTCTTTAATGCATTCCACAAAACTTCTTGATTCCATTTTTCACGAAGTGGCGGCGACCATACATATTTGGCTCCTTCAAAATCTGGCTTTTCTAAGTACGATTGATCAAGCACTAAATATTGCGGACAAGTCTCCCCCCATACTTGATATCCCTTTTGTCGGGCTTCTGCAATTTTTTCGACAGCATTTGCGCATGATACGTGAACAACATACAATTGGGAATCAATAAGCCCTGTTAATTCTGCTGCCCGTCCCGTTGCTTCTCCTTCTAACTCCGGTGGTCTTGTTAAAGCATGATAGATTGGCTCTGTATTGCCTTCCTCCAACGCTTTGTTTACTAAATAGTCAATTACATCACCATTTTCTGCATGAACCATAACGAGCGCCCCATGCTCTTTCGCTGTGATAAGTGTTCGGAATAAAGTTGCATCACTAGCCTGAAATACATTTTTATATGCCATAAAAACTTTAAAAGAAGTGATCCCTTCTTCTTCAATGATTTCTGGAATTTCACGTAATACATTATCGTTTACTTCGCTGATCATTAGATGGAATCCATAATCAATAACCGCTTTGTTCTCTGATTTATTCCGCCATTTCTGAATAGAATTTTTTAATGGC
This sequence comes from Niallia yueguangensis, assembly GCF_052663115.1. Lineage (NCBI taxonomy): Bacteria > Bacillati > Bacillota > Bacilli > Caryophanales > Bacillaceae > Niallia > Niallia yueguangensis. The sequence goes on along the minus strand of NZ_JBQTCX010000002.1, from coordinate 204,349 downwards.
TCTCCTTTACTCGTTAAGCAAAAATCAATAACTGTCGTCGTTCCGCCATAAGCAGCTGCAATCGTTCCTGTTTCAAAATCGTCAGCTGTGACCGTTCCACCAAATGGCATATCCAGGTGTGTATGAGGATCAATTCCACCTGGGAATAAATAGGACCCTTTTGCATCAATTATTTCGGCGTCAGCTTCATTCAAGTTATAGCCAATCGCAGTAATTTTCTCCTCTTCAATTAAAACATCTGCTTCATATATATCAGCTGCTGTTACAATAGTTCCATTTTTTATCACTTTCTTCATCTATTTCAACTCCTCCCAAAAATGCTCCATTCCTTGCTTGTTCTTCCTACTATCAGCCCAAATGCACTATATTTTGGTTAAGTTTTTGAATAGCTGTTTGACGTTCGTTCCAAGTCATAGGTTTTCCGTTTGGAACTTCAATCATGTTAATTGCTCCTTCAGCTGGACACACAATGGAACAAAGGTTACATCCGACGCAATCCTCTTCACGAACTTCCAGATAGGAGTTTCCATTTTCTGAAGTCAGCATATCAATACACTGATGCGATGTGTCTTCGCATGCAATATGACACTTATTGCAGTTAATACAAACATCATTATTAATTCGAGCAACCACTTTATAATTTAAGTTCAGGTTCCCCCAATCAGAATATTTCTCCACCGATTTCCCAACGATCTCTTCAACAGATGAAATTCCTTTTGTATCTAAGTAATTATTCAAACCATCAATCATATCTTCTACAATTCTAAAGCCGTGATGCATAGCTGCTGTACAAACTTGTACACTTCCTGACCCCATCAGCATAAATTCAACTGTATCCTTCCAGTTAGAGATACCTCCAATACCAGATATTGGTACATTAATCCTGTTATCTCTTGCGCATTCTCCCACCATATTTAATGCAATTGGTTTTACAGCAGGTCCACAATATCCTCCGTGTGCTCCTTTTCCACCTACATTTGGAACAGTATTCCATGTATCAATATCTACACCCATTAAACTGTTAATCGTATTAATCATACTAATAGCATCTGCTCCACCTTGTACAGCCGCATATGCAGTTGCCGTAATATCAGTAATATTAGGCGTCAACTTAACAATAACAGGGGTCGTTGCCACTTCTTTTACCCAGTATGTTTGTTTTTCCACTAACTCTGGCACTTGACCAGATGCAGCTCCCATTCCACGTTCCGCCATGCCATGAGGGCAGCCAAAGTTCAATTCTAGTCCATCGACGCCTACTGCTTCGACTTTTTTCACAATTTCATGCCATTTCTCTTGATTTGGTTCAACCATTAAGGAAGCGATAACTGCATGGTTCGGGTATTTCTTTTTTGTTTCATATATTTCTTGTAAATTCACTTCAAGTGGTCTGTCTGTAATTAATTCAATATTGTTGAATCCGGCTACACGCTGTCCATTAAAATGCATCGCGGAAAAACGAGAAGACACATTGATAATAGGATCACCCAGTGTTTTCCAAACAGCTCCTCCCCAGCCTGCCTCAAATGCTCTTTGCACTTGATAACCCGAATTTGTAGGCGGTGCAGATGCAAGCCAAAATGGATTTGGTGCTTTAATGCCAGCAAAATTAACACGTAAATCTGCCATATTACTTCCTCCTTTATTTATGAAACAATATTTATTTAAACTGTTGCGATAACGGAACCAAAGAAATTCATATGAATAGCATGAGCAGCCTTTTTACCTTGTTGTGCGGCTGTGACAACCATTGCTTCCCCTTGTCCATCTCCAAAGATAACATCTCCAGCAGCGTATACCTTAGGATTAGAAGTTTGAAAGGTTTCTGTATCGATTTTCACAATCCCTCTGTTATGCTTAAGGCCCAATGATTCAATTAACTCTATATAACGATTTTGTCCGACAGCTTTAATCACCGCGTCAACTTCCATTACAAATTCGGATCCTTCTACAGGCACAGGACGACGGCGACCAGAACTATCTGGTTCTCCAAGCACCATTTTGATGCATTCTAGCTGTTTCACCGTGCCGCTTTCATCTCCAATAATTTTTATTGGCTGTGTCAACCATCTAAATTCAATACCATCCTGCTTGGCAAATTCAAATTCAAAATCGTATGCTGTCATTTCTTCCTCTGTACGTCTATAGACCATCTGTACTTTTTCTGCACCTAATCGCACCGAACATGTCGCTGCATCAATAGCTGTATTGCCAGCTCCAATTACTGCAATTTTTTTGCTGATAAATTGCTCGCTAAGTGGTGGGACTTTCGTGCTTTCTACAAATTGAATAGCATCATATACCCCTTCTAATTCCTCTCCTTCAAGTCCAAGCATTGGAACTTTTGACATGCCAATTGCTAAAACGACAGCATCGTAACGATTTACAATTTCATCAACCTGTATATCTTGACCAACTTTTACATTTGTTTGGATTTCAACGCCAAGCTTTTCCACTTGTTCTACTTCCCAAAGGGAAATTTCTTGTGGCAATCGAAAGGAAACTATGCCATATGTATCTAATCCTCCTGCTTTTTCTTTCGCTTCAAAAATGGTAACTTTATATCCTAAACGCGCAAGCTCTCGAGCTGCTGATAATCCCGCAGGACCTCCGCCTATAACAGCTACGGTTTTTCCGTTTAATTTACCTGGTTTAAACAGTAGTTCGTTATTTTTAATAGCCCAATTTGTTGCATGGCGTTGGAGATTTCCAATCATAATTGGAAGAGATGCATCATTTAGTACACAAGCTCCTTCACATAACTCTTCTGTAGGACATACTCTCGAACACGTAGCACCAACAGGATTTGCCTCCATAATTACTCGTGCAGAGCCTTTTAAATTCCCTGAAGCAATCTTTTTAATAAAAGAAGGGATATCAATGCCTGTTGGACATGCTTTAATGCAAGGTGCATCATAACAATAAAGGCACCGATTCGCTTCCTCCAACGTTTCTTTCTCCGTTAAATCAGGCTCCATTTCAGAAAAGTTTTTTGTCAAATCATCTAGTGAAATCGTTCTGTTTTTAATTCTATTCATATGCATAATGAGACCCTCCTTACAAATTTAATTTTATATAACATGTTATTTTCTTTTTTATCCACAATTCCTGTCCGCTTAAGCTGCCCAAAAATTATAAAACTTTTTTAATCTCTGAAATTTCCCCAATAAATTTTCACTCTCACCTCCTTAAAATTCTAAATATGAAATTATAAAATTACTAAAATATATAATAAGCTAAATTTTTCGAAAAATATAAATATTATAATATTGTATTATTAATTCATTGTCAACATGATTAATTGCATAAATAATATATAATTATTCCGCAAACAATTTTTATATTTCCCAAAAATGAATTCTCTATGAAAATTAGACATCCTTTTCACTCGATTCTTTCATCCTAAATTTAAGATTTAGGTAATACCTTTTTAAAAATAAGTATACTTAAGGTGGAATTTAGTCTTAACTAATAAGGCATTCTACAGATTTATATCCAATGCAATTGCATGTTTCTTGGCATTCAATTTTTGTTTATGCACTAAAAATCGTTTCCGATAAATTAAATTATTATGTTTTCATCTATTTATTGCATATAAAAATATATGATTAAACGAACAAATACAATTGACATAAGATTATTAAATGACTATTATCATATTATGAATTTTTAGAAAATTCCTTCTCTAAAAATTAAATAATTAGAGATCTGGATTTTATTGAAAAAAAAACTCTAATTAAACTTTAGACTTTTAAACAGGAGTGATACTATGCAAAAACAAAAATTATCTATTAATGGAGAACGATTAAAGATTGAACTTGAACGTTTCGCAAACTTTGGAAGGACAGAAAACAATGGAGTAACAAGACTTTCATTATCCGAGGAGGATCGTTTAGTTAGAGACTACTTTTGTTCTTGTTGTAAAGATTTAGGTATGACTGTTAAGATTGATGATCTTGGATGTATTTATTCCACACTTGAGGGTATTGAAAATAAACCTCCTATCGTAATGGGATCACATTTAGATACCGTCAAAAAAGGCGGGCGATTTGATGGAGTGTTTGGAGTTGTAGCTGGTTTAGAAGTTGTTAGAACATTGGTAGAGAATAAGATTAAACCTAGGATCCCAATAACCATTGTTAATTTTACAAACGAAGAAGGAGCTAGATTTGAGCCATCAATGATGGCATCGGGTGTTATTTCAGGGAAATTCGAACAGTCAGTTATGTTAAATAAAGTGGATACAGATGGGATTACGTTTAAGGAAGCCTTATCTTCCATAGGTTACGTTGGTGAAGCAGGTAATCGTTTAAAAGAAGCTGCCGCCTTTTTAGAATTACATATAGAACAAGGACCAATTCTCGAAAGGGAATCTCTTTCTATTGGTATTGTTGAATGCGTACTAGGAATGGTTTGTTATGAGATAGAAGTTACAGGAGAGTCTGATCATGCAGGGACTACTCCCATGGATATGAGAAAAGATGCCCTATTTGCGACAAATAATTTAATAACGGAGATTCGTGATAAATTGAGTGCTATAGACCATGAATTAGTATACACAATAGGAAGAGTCAACGTTCTCCCTAATATACACACCGTAATTCCTAATAAAGTTGTATTTTCTCTAGAAGCAAGGCACAAAAATCCAGAGATTATAAGAATGGTTGAGGAAATCATACAAGAGTTGCCACATTCAACATTAAGTGAGGGCTGCAAAATAACAACAAAAAAACTTTGGAATCGTGACACTGTTTGGTTTGACAAAGAAATTTGTGATTTAATGGAACAATCTACAAAATTATTAGGTTATTCTTCTAAAAGAATGGCTAGCGGTGCTGGTCATGATGCCCAATTCATAGCTAGTTTTATTCCAACAGCTATGCTTTTTGTACCAAGTATAAATGGAAAGAGTCATTGTGAAGAAGAGAGCACCTCCTGGGAAGACTGTGAAAAAGGAGTAAACGTATTGCTGGAAACTGTTTTAACGATGTTATCTATTTAACCATTAAATAAATTTACTCTCACCCAAATATGAAAATGTATAGACACATAAGATGATCCCCAAACGACCAACTATAGTGGATAATAATAATATTGTTAATTAATCTAGCAATATATATTGATTTAGAGAGCCTGTGAAACTTTTCAGGCTCTTTTCTATGAGACGAGCACGTATATTCCCTTACTGTTGATACAACATAGGAAAAGAAAGCTACTCATCAAATACGCTCTATTTCTAGAATAGTAGACAGAAGCTAAATAATTAAAAAGGGGAATTCGTAGAGGATAATTTCAAATTAAAATTATAAACAACTCAAGTTTAGACAATTATATGATTACAAGCTGAATAGCCAAAACCACAATTTCATATATCTATTTCTTGAAATTGTTTATCAAGACTTTCACAAAATTCACTCTTTTTTATAATGGTCGAGTCCTTTTTTAAATACCTCAAGCACAATATCATGCTGCGTTTTGCTTATAACGTGCCGCCTAATTTCGTTCAATTCCTTCACAAGTTCAGAATCAAGATAAAGGTTAATCGTTTTGCCTTTATCTTTCGGCAGAATAATATATCCATTTTCTTTTTCTTTTAATTGTCCTTCAACTAACATATCATTGCTGAACCACTCTTTTTGGGTAATTGATATTTCTTCTCCTTCAAAAAAAATTTCAGATAAATCGCTATTGAAAGAGATTTCAATAAGGTTACCATCTTTATGATTTGAATCTCTAATCTTACGTCCTATTTCTTGATTTTTTGTTGTATTTTTCATCTTGATTTTGGCTTTCATTCTATACCTACTCTCCTATGTTAACTTCTTTAGCAAGGTCTCTTTTATCTCCTTAATAATTTTCATATTGCCTTCCACCTGAATCGTATAATGGAATTCATCTTTTTTCAAATAAGAGTTAACGATTATTCCTGTTAGTAATTCATGATTATTCTCACTTATTAATACCCGATCTAATACCTCGTATTTTGGCCAAAGATATCCTTTTTGATATAAAAAGTTGTATACATCCTCTTTTGGATATAAAAATCTCTTTTTTCCTTGCTTTGATTTTAAAGCCCAAAACTTGTCTTTTTCATTGATAATATTACCTATATACCCCTCATCAGCCCATCTTTTTATGGTTGACATGTTTGTATTTTTACCAGTATGTTCATAAATTAAATCTATAATTTCTTTTGAAGAAATATATCTTTTCCTTTCCTCTTCCTGTTTAATTAACTCCTTCAACTCCTCATTTAAATTTATTAAAAAATTTTGATAGCTTTCAATTTTTTCCTCTATAGATTTAATTTTGGCTTCAAGTTCTTCTTTTTTCATGGTGTCACTTCTTTCACTTCTTTAAATATTCTTTGTATGTGACTTTATTATCCTAAGTTATTGGATATATCTATCAACGGACTGCTTCAAGGCTTCCAATTTTATTATTAGCTTAATTAATTGTTTCTTCTAACATGCGACCTATCATTAACAACATTTTATCATAAACAAAAAATCAAAAAAATAATAGATTGTTGACTATACCCTGTATACGTTTGAAGAGGAGCAATTTAAAAAAACATTAAACTCCAACTACTTCATCATTTAACAAAAATCATACTAAAAAAGGTTGATGTTAAAGAGTTGTGAAACCCTTTAACATCAACCTTTTTAGTCTATTAATATTACGGATTAAATATTACGAAAAAGATCGCTTGATACTACATCAAAGCCTTAATTGGTAGAAGATGAAGTATTTTCAATGTCTACTCTTTTTTCCTTGATCGATGGCTGCATTAAAACAATATAAGAAATAAAGCCAAAGCCAATTCCTAAAAACCAGGAATAGGTGTAGAGATCTTTAAGCGCTGGAACCATCAACCCTATAAAGGAAGCGATTAATCCAATCACTAATGCGATGAACGCTTTTGGATTATAGCCTTTTTTATAAGCATAATCTCCAGTCTTTTTATAAAAGCTTGCCAAATCATACTTCTTGCGTTTCACAATATAATAATCTGCAATCATGATTCCTGCTACCGGACCAAGCGCCCCTCCAATTGCGCCAAGTACGTTAAAAATGGTTCCTGCATTGTTGAACCAAAGCCATGGCATAAATAACACAGCTAATACGATAGAGATAATTCCTGCTTTAACAAAGGTTAGTTTCTTAGGAAACAAATTGACTAAATCATATGCTGAAGATACAACGTTTGCTGCAACATTTACCGATAATGTCGCAATCAGCAACGTAAATGCTCCTAAAATAAGGACAATTGGATTATCAAATGTTTGCAGAAGTTCAACTGGATTCCAAATCGGTCTGCCAAAAGCAATAATCGTTCCTGAGGTAGTAATAATACTCATAATCGAAAAAATAATAGCTGTTCCTGGCAGCCCTATACCTTGGCCGATAACCTGATCCTTTTGACTACGAGAAAAACGAGTAAAATCTGGAACATTCAAGATTAAGGTAGCCCAGGTTCCAACAAGTCCTGTAACGGAAATCCAAAATACATTCCAAAATTCTCCTCCTGATAATGTGGAAGGTTCAGAAAATAAAGGCCCAACCCCCTTTGAAACAATAATTGCCCAAATGACAAGTCCTAGTCCCAGGACAATAACAAGGGGACCTGCCCATAGTTCAAAGAATTTCACACGTTCCATCCCATGAGAGATGATAACTGCATGCAATATCCAAAATAATGCTACTGCGATAGCATCATTTAAACCCATTCCAATAACATGAATATCCGATAAGCTGTTCCATCCGGGTATCAACACACCTAAGACAGCTCCAACTGCCTTGCTTCCTGCATACGCTTGTACGGCAAACCAAAAAATTGCAACAAACCCTCGAATAATAATAGGGAATTGTGCGCCATTATATCCAAAAGAGGCACGAACTAAAACAGGGAAGGGCAGACCATATTTTGCTCCCGATGAACTATTCAACCACATCGCAATAATCAAAATAATATTGGCAAAAATCACCGTTCCTAGTGCTTGCCAAACATTCATTCCTAGGCCAAGCAAACTTCCTGCTGTCTCATAAGCTACAATATTATGAACCATTCCCATCCATACTGTCGTGTAATTCAGCCAATTCCAATTTCTTTTCTCCTTTGGAACGGGTGCAAGGTCTTCATTGTATAAAGATGGATCCCTTACTTCCAAAACATTCGTTTCGTCGACTAAATTATTATTCATCTTATATCCCCCTTGTTTAACAGAATTTTTAAATTATCTAAAAAGTTAGAATTTAATTTATATTAAGAATACTAAACTTAAACCATTTAATTTTCATCATACATCCTGTCGGAGTTTAGCAGAAACGATGTTACAATATGTAACATCAAACTATTAAGAACGATAAAAACCTATTATAATTATCATAATAGCAGCAAAATACATTTATAAACTCTTACACAAAAGTCGAGTTTACGATAAATTAAATAAATAATTTGAACAAGAAGTATCGTTCTATGAAACACGCATTTAAGTTATAAGACGCAACATTTAAGGAGGTATATACAGGTGACAATGGAAAATTCATTAAAAGTAAATGAAATATTAAACCGTTCTTTATTTAAACACGCTCAATTAATAGCTGGCAAAAAAGGAATTTCTCGAAAAGTAGCGTGGGTACATATATTAGAAATAACTCCACCTTCCTCATTTACAAATAATAATGACCTTATCTTAACAACAGGGCTTGCTTTACTTCAAAACAAGGCAGATCGAACACAATATATGAAAGAATTAATTAAACAGCAGGCAGCTGGAATCTGTGTTGAATTAGGAGAGCACCTGAAAGATATACCCAAGGATATTGTGGAAATTGCAGATCAAAATGACTTTCCATTAATTGTTTTCAAAAAGCCTGTTCGTTTTGTGGATATTACACAAGACATCCATTCCTTATTGATAAACAAACAACACCAAATATTAAAAAATCTGGAGGCCTTTTCTAGGGTACTCCAACATACTTCTTTACAATCTACAGATATTCAGCCCATATTGCGACTAATGCATAATCATTCATCATCTCAAGTCGTTTATTATTCTTTAATTGATCGAAACTACAGTCATCCTTCCCTTTCATCAATGATGCAAGAAACCATAAATAATATTTTTAAGAATATAGGTGATCAACCAAGAGAATTTACACAAGAGAAGCAAGTGATAACAATAGATGAAGATTATTCTCTTATTTCTCTTCCTGTTATTTGTTTAGGACAAACATTAGCTTATGTGGGTATCATCCTTCATCATAGGAACGAAACAGAAATTCTTTATTTGATGCTTGATTATGTAGCAAAATCAATTGCTCACATCCTACTAAGAAAATTGTTTTTAGAAGAAAAAACAATGGAACATCATAATCAACTTATAAATGATATTCTTCATAATAAAGTGACAAACGAGAAACAAACATGGGCCAAGATTGGATTACGTACCTTGCCAAATGGAAAATACCTTTACATGGCTGGTGTATTTTATTTAGAGTCAAATTTAGAGAATACGGGAGAGGAAGTGGAGTCAAGGAACCAAGATATATTAGTACTACTGAGGTCTTTATTAAAAAAGAATGGATTATATAGTTTACTTACCATAAAAAACAACCAAATATTAATCTTGTGTATTCGAGAATCGTTTGGTGACTCTCTCGTCCTAAAACAACTAAAAAAAGGACTGACAAATGTCATGGAACAATTTAGTCATACTCTTTCTGAATTTTATTCCGAAAAACTATCTGTTCATATTGGGTTCGGCCAAATAAAAGACAAAATTGAAAATGTAAGCATCAGTTTTAAAGAGGCTTATGATGTAATAGATGTTTCACTCGCAATACCTTCGGCCACTATCAATCCTTTTTATGAAAATATTGGTGTATATAGAATATTAAAAGGGATTCCTGACCGTCATCTACTTACGTCATTTATAGAATTCCATTTAGGCGATGTTTTAGATTATGATAAGCAAAATAATACAAATTTGTTAGAAACTCTTGATGAATACTTAAAGTGTATGGGATCAAAAAAAGAAACAGCTAGTAGTTTGTTTATACATCGCCAAACACTCTACCATAGACTGGATAAATTAAATGAAATACTCGGCGATAACTACCTGCTATCCGAAAAAAGAATCTGTATTGAACTCGCTTTACGTGTCCATAAACTGATGAATTTCCCAACTGTAAATCTTAAGAATTAAATAACGCTTATTCTATTATAAAAAAAGAACAATGATCTTTTGTATAGGAGATTTTAAGTTTATGAACATATGAAAATAACTAAAAGGCATCTCATCCTTTTTTAAACACATGCGATGAGATAACTTCATGTAACTTCAAGCATCGAAAGGAGATTTACTCAATGGTGACTCTAAAACAATTTACAGCATCATCCGAATTTAATGTGATCAGCATAGTAGCTGGTGAAAAGGGTCTAGATCGCCCTATTACTGGTGTTAATGTAACAGAGAGCAGTGATCTAGCTGAATTTTACAGACCAAATGAATTAATTATTACGACGGGCATTAATATGGAAAACAATCCAGAAAAGTTAGTGGATATGGTTGAGATTGCATTCCATCGCAAAGCTGCTGGCATTGTTTTGAATACAGGTCCATATATCCCAAGTATCCCAAAACAAATTTTGACTTTCGCTGATGCTCATCATTTCCCAGTCTTTCAAATGCCATGGGATTATCGAGTAGCTGACTTTTTAAAAATTACGGTTCAATTTTTGGCAACAGCACAAAATGCTCAAACTAGAACGGAGAAAATACTAACAAATCTCCTATTCAATCCAGATCCCCCTTACGAGAATATTTCCAATGAACTTTCTCACTTAGGCTACAAATCGGATGCAACATTCAGCATTATTGTTTGTGCGGTCAGCCATTCAGATGTGTCTATCACAACATTTATCGATCAAATAGAACATACTTTTAATAAAAGATATAAACAGCTTCTTTCTGTCGTTTACGAAAATCAACTCATCTACATGGTTGAACACTCTGAGATACAAACGCCAGAAATTCCATTTTCAAAAACAGTTGAAAGTATCTATACCAAAAGTAAAAAAAAGAGGGACAAAGCAAAATTACATATTGGTAAGGGCAATTTTTATAAAAGTATAGCAGATATTTCCAAAAGCTATCACGAAGCAGTAACAGTTATTCATCTCACCCAACGCCACGATAATCCATTTCTTTGCAGGTATAAAGAGATTGGTGCTTATAAAATACTTATGGGTGTACATGATCGACAAATTTTGGAGGCATTCCATCAAGGTATATTAGGGCATCTCTATCGCTACGACAAATTGAATGGAACGGATTTTGTTCATTTCCTCCGTATTTTTCTTGAAGAAGATGGACATTCAGCCAACATTGGACGAAGAGTGTTTATTCATCGGAACACTGTCCTCTATAAAATTAAAAAAATCGAATCTATTTTAGATATTAATTTAAATAGTTCATTTACTAAAACAAACATCTCATTAGCATTTATGATTGAGGACGTCATTTAGTAGTGTTAGGTAAAGCAATTGTGCAAATGCACAATGTTTTTCGTTAAAATTGTCACTATTTTCTGATAATTAATTAGTTTATGATGAATATAATTAATTTTTATTAGAGAATGGAGTGTATTTCAGATGAAAACAATCGAGGTATCACAAGTCAAAAAAGATACGAAACAATATGTTTTGCAATCTTGGGCAAAACAAAAAAATATTAATCCAAAGACAATCTCAAAGGCTAAGGGGGTTTATTTCTGGGATGACACAGATAAGAGATATTTTGATATGTGTTCACAGCTCGTTTATTTAAATATAGGGCATCAACACCCAAAGGTTCTGGAAGAATTCCAGCATATTGGCGAGATACCGATGGCAGCACCAGGCTTTGCCACAGCTTCGAAAGCAGAATTAGCCCGCAAAATTATCGAAATTGCTCCAGATAACATGGCAAAAGTGTTCTTCACTTGCGGAGGGGCAGAATCCAATGATCATGCAGTGAAAATTGCACGTATGGCAACAGGACGCTATAAAATTTTCTCCCGCTACCGTTCCTATCATGGCGCCACTTTTGGAGCTGGAAATCTAACTGGTGAAGGTCGCCGCTTTACAGTAGAACCAGGACTGCCTGGCTTTATTAAATTTGATACTCCTTATTTATATCGGGAAGTGATTGATTTTGATACTGAAGAAGCTGCTACTAAATTTTATTTAGACCGTTTAAAGAACCAACTGTTATATGAGGGACCCGAAACGATTGCTGCAATCTTTATGGAACCTATTCCCGGAAGCAACGGCGTGCTCATCCCACCTAAAGGATATCTAGAAGGTGTACGTAAATTATGTGATGAATTCGGAATCCTGATGATTTGTGATGAAGTGATGACTGGGTTTGGACGTACAGGAAAAACATTTGCTGTAGATCATTTTGATTTCCAACCGGACATGATGACTTTTGCAAAAGGAGTTACTAGTGGATATGCACCTCTTGGCGGGATCATTGTTAGCGAAGCAATAGCAAACTACTTCGATAACAACGTACTGATGACTGGTTTAACTTACAGTGGACATACCGTTTCCACACAAATTGGCAATGCAACATTAGATGTTTATAAGGAAGAAAAAATGTTTGAAAACGCAGAAACAGTTGGAAAAGTGTTGGCAGAACGCTTAGAAAAACTCTATCAATATAACTCTATAGGTGAAGTCCGTCATATTGGATTATTTGCTGCAGTAGAGCTTGTAAAAAATAAAGAAACAAAAGAGCCTGTCATAGCTTATGGTATGGACTATGGAAAAGATAAAGTTGGACTAATGAACAAGTTTGTCAGCTTATTGAGCGAAAATGGCTTTTATACGTATTCACATGAATCTAGTGTCATTATTGCGCCACCATTAGTTATTACAGAGCAAGAATTAAACGAAGCAATGGATATCTTTGAAAAAGTAGTAAATATTTTCGAAAATGAGTTCTTATTTTCTGACAAAACACTAATCACGAAATAAGAAATATCTTAATTAAACCTTAAAGATAATTACTTGAAGGAATCCTTCTTACAGAGTATTTTCCAGCCGATAAGGGTATAAAGCATATCCCTTTGTCGGCGTAGATACAAATTCAGCCACAATAAAAAAGGGGAATTTTAACTAATGGAGAATTTTTTTTATAAACAGCCTGTACCTATTGATTTTGGGGCAGGAAAACTTAAAATATTGCCAAAAATTTTAGAAAAAATGAATATGAAAAAAGGAATTTTAATTAGTGCACCCTCCATGGTCCGCAGCGGGATTGCACAAGAAGTCATGGAACAATCAGAAGGACGCATTGTCACCATTTTTTCTGATATCCAGCCAAATCCAACAGTAAACAATACAGACGCTTGCGCAAAAATGATTCGTGAATATGAATGTGAATTTGCGGTGGCACTTGGTGGCGGCAGCATTTTGGATTGCGCTAAAGTTGCTTGTTTCGTCGCCAGCACTCCTTATGGAACGGCTGATTTCTTTTCCAAAAAGCGTCCTATTACAGCGTCTGGAATTCCAATGATTGCCGTTCCAACAACATCTGGAACAGCTAGTGAAGTCACAACAGTGTCTGTATTAACGGACACAGAAAACGATATAAAAGCTCCAATTGCCAGTGATTTTTTCTACCCTGTGTATGCTTTAATTGACCCAGAATTAACGATAACTTGTCCACCATCTGTTACGGCTGTAAGCGGCATTGATGTGCTTGCCCATTCGCTTGAAGCCTATTATGGAAAGAAGCATCAGCCCTTTACTGATATGGCAGCTGAACGAGCGGCATCTCTTGTATTCCAGCACTTGCTGACTGCCTATCATGAACCAGACAACATAGAAGCAAGAGCGAAAATGAGTGAAGCATCCGTTACAGCAGGCATGGCTTTTAACCTAACTCAAACAGCAGCTGCACACGCTTGTTCTTACCCACTAACCCAAGATTTTGGCGTTCCACATGGTGAAGCATGTGCGATGACACTTCCTTCCTTTTGGAAATTGAACAGCCAATTAGAAAATGAATCAGAACGTTTAAATGCTTTTAGTCAACGTCTTGGATTTAAAAACGCGGAAGCATTAGCGGACCGTATTGACGAAATGAAAAAAGCAATGGGATTAAAAATGACGTTAGAAGATGCAGGTGTCAAAACAGAAGAAGATTTAGATAAACTTGTTGAAAACAGCTTTGCACCTAATATGTTAAACAATCCAGTAACAATGACGAAAGAGTCATTAAAAGAATTATATAGTAGTTTAAAGTAATAAAATAAAGTGAAAGGTGCCTTTGTCATTACCTTATGGACTGAATGAGTTTCGACTGAGATAAGGCTCAACTAACCATCAGAAGATATTCTTCTACCTAATAGTTAGTTGAGCCAATCTTTACTATAGACATTCCTATATTTTTCCTATGAGTGATTTACCTCCTTTACTTCAATTGGAATCAAAGCACATTCAATTTCTCTCTATAAGGTTTGCTCATGTTTAATCTTTATAGAATTAAAACTTACTATTTACCTTATTTGCACTATACATGCCTTTTTAGTTAAACAAAAAAAGTCATCTCATTCCATCCTAGTTTTATCTTACCGATACTTGCTTTACAGGATAGGCATAAAAAATAAAACGATCGGGGGCATCTCCGATATATCGAAATGGATAGCAAGTGGATAGTGTTAACACTTCATCTGGTGCGGTTGATCGGATAATCGTCGTATCATCCGCATGTACGATTTTCGTTTTTTTGATTTCATACTCATATTTCCCGTATGGCATTTCAACCACTAAACGATCACCAAGCTTTAACTCATCAAAACGGCGAAACACCGTATCACGATGGCCGGATAATAGAATCTGGTCCCTTTCTCCAGGAAAGGCGGTAGTAATATAATGTCCCACTCCTTTTTCCAATTCCTCTGCATCTGTACCTTCAATAATAGGAAGATCAGCATCAATCTTTGGAATGACAAGCTTGCCAAATACCTCACTTTTCTTCGGTTTAAATTCCTTCTCTATCGGTTTAATCTGTGCAGTAACAAGCTTTGCTTTTTCTGCTGATTGTTTTTGTGCTTTTTGTTGGTTCCAAATTTGATTACCACTAACTGCGACAAAACTAATTCCCGCTAGTAAAAGAATGAAACCTATCCATTTTCTCATCATTGTCCTCATTTAATAAAAACTAAGCATGATTTTTCTTACCTTTTTTCAGGAAAATAATACTAATCCCAATCATGATGACACCTATTAGCAAGTAGTTATACATATTTGTTGCTGTATTTGGCAATTTCTCTCCTTTGCTCGCCTTATCATTATCGCTGTTGCCTTCTGCATTACTGTCATTACTGTTATTTTTATCATTATGAGTGGTACCGCTTGTCTGTTCCTTATCTACTGTTTTTCCGGCAGATTCTTTCTCTTTATCACTGTTTTCATCTTGCAAAACTTGTTTTTCTCTTGTACCTACAGCTGGTTCAACAAGTTTTTGCCTTCCTTCTACTTTCGCCTCCACCTTTTTTCCATCAGCGGACAGCTTTTCAATATAGTTGGCAAACATTTCCGAATCTACACTATCATTTCTTACCAGTTTTTTATTAGCAAATGCGGTAAATCCGTCGCCGCCAGCTGTCAGAAATTCATTCATTGCTACTTTATATGTTTTATTCATATCCATTTTTGTTTTTCCATCTTCTAAAAAAACATCTTGGACACAATATTTATTTGGGCAATTCTTTACCTTGCTTCCATCCACATACGTGTATGTAAAACCAGAAATCTGCAAAAACATAATATGTTCAGGATTTTGCCATTGCTGATTTAATCCATCTTTAATTTGTTGTCCGGTCAACTCAATTAGCTGGATATAATTATTAAATGGCTGAACACTGTAAGCTGCTCCCCACGTAATAATATGCTCCCCTTTGTCATTTGTTGCAGGAATCAGCGCTTCACGAATACCGCCAGAGTTTGTAATGGCAAAATCCGCACCTTGCGTCATAGAACGCTGTGCATCTGTAACTAGGTTGCCAAGCGCATTTTCACCATTCTCCGGCTTTCGTTCTCCTATAGGGTCACCGCTGACTGCTTGTCCAATTGGCTGTTTTTCTGCTTTTTCTGTCACTTTTTTTGCTTCATCAATGATCGATTGAATTTCCGGGTCTGGGTTTACATCACGTGTATTCGGCACCACTTCCGCTTTAATGGAACTCTTAACAAAGTCTTTTGTCTTTGGATCAAGTTCTGTTCGAACATCACCGAAAGCTTTTGCGTAATTATAATCCTGAATAATAACTTTTCCATCCACAATGCCATTTGCATATTCGTGACTATGAGCCGCAAAGATAATATCCACTTCATCATCTATACTATTTGCTACTTTCTCCATAATGCCCGTCGTTTCTCCATTGCTTGTAGCAGCACCCTCATGAGCAATAACAACGATCGCTTTTACTCCTTGCCCTTTTAACTCTTTTGTATACTTATTAATCGTTCCTGCCTCATCAAGGAAATTGAACGGTTTAGTACTTGTTGGTATAACAGATGTTTTTGTTTCTGTTGTTACAATCCCGATAAAACCAACCTTTACACCACCAATATCTTTTACCATATATGGATCAAAAATAGGCTGCCCTGAAGATTTATCGACAACATTCGCTGCTATGTATTTAAAGTCACTATCAATCCCATGATATTTATAGTTCATTCCTTCTGTTAATTTCGCTACCTTTGGATGAACAGATGATCCGCTGATAAGACGTTTAAATTCTGGAATTCCTTCGTCAAATTCATGATTTCCAAGGGTGCCGAGCTTAAAGCCCATTTTATTTATTGCTTTCATGGTAGGTTCGTCTTGAAGCAAAGAGGAAATAGAAGGGCTTGCCCCAACCGCATCTCCTGCATGCAAACGAAGTGTATAAGATTTTTTCCCATCCTTTTCCGTCTGGGCTTCCATCTCTTTTTGATGTTCATTTAAATGTGTGGCTAAATAAGCAGCACCTCCAACCTCTTTACCATCTAATGTACTTGTTGTATCAAGGTTTCCATGAAAATCATTTATCGACAACATCTGAAAATCAATCGTTTCAGATTGTTGTTTAGGTGAAGATTCCTCCGCATAAACGGAAGGTAAAGTAAACTGTAAAGCTAGAAAACTAGTAAGAAGCGTTTTTTTCCACAAAATAATTTCCCCCATGATCAATAAATTAGGCTACCCATTTCAATAGTTCTAAATATAATCTAGTTAACTACTATAAAAGATTACTACTAAATAAGTAACCTATATTAGATTACTTTATTTTGGTTTAATTTGTCAAACTAAATTTTTGAAAATTCAAACAAAAGAATGAATAAACTAGAATTCCTTACTAGAATAGAGTTTTAACCTATATATAATTTGCATTCTATTAGCTTTGATTTAAAATAGTGATAGATTTGTTTCTCCTGTTTTGAGGCTGTTAGTCGAGTCTCATCTTACTTTAGAGGAAAAGATCGCAAGCCAGACATACAAGGCAGGTAGGTGGAATATATGTTAGAGAAATTCGGTTTTTCACAATATGAAAATAAAGTTTACGAAGTTCTTGCATCGAGCGAGGAGCCAATGGATGCTGCTAAAATAGTGAAATATTCCGGCGTCCCAAAAGCAAAAATATATGAAGTGATATTACGTATGATTGAAAAGGGCATGATAATGAATTCCGTTTCGGAAAAGAAAAAATTATATACTGCTTTACCGATATCACTTGCAATCGAAAAATTAACAGCAGAATTTCAAGAAAATATTAAACAATTAAAGATAAATACAGATAAAAAATTATACACCGATGATCGTGTCTGGAGCTTAAAAGTAGATGCCTCCATTCGTGCACAAAGTAAGCAGCTTATTCAAGAAGCAAAAACGTCTATTCGAATGTCTGCCTGGAAAGATGATTTCCAAGAATACTTGCCCCTTCTAAAGGAAAAAGAGGAAAATGGGATAGATGTTGAAATCCTTGTGACAGGGGATTTGGAGACTGATTTATCGAAGGTACATACGCTCATACCGGCACAAGAACATGTCGTATTAGAACCATTTCGATTACTTATTATAGACGATCGAGTAGCCATGTTTGCCGGCGTCGAAAATGATTCATGGCATGCATTAAAGACAATGTCCAAACCATTTGTAAAGTTTTTTTCTGAATTCTTTTATCATGATGCTGCTTTAGCTAAAATCAATGAAAAACACTACGATTTATTAATGAACGATACCGAAATAAAAAGCATCCTGATGCAGCTCCGATACTAACATACCTTCCTTCCTTGGAATTCAGAGCTTTTTATTTCACATCTTATTATAAAAAAACAAACTTAAAAACATAAAAAATAACCGTCATCCTACGATTTAGGGACGGTTACTTCTTTTTATTACTATATTTTGTCTTTCTAGGGCGTCTGACTCCTTTATCTCAACATGTTAAAAAGTGCTAAAAAAGGTTGAATTTTCTAATAAAATAACTTAATATTATTAAATCATATTAAACCTATAAGAATTATCCCAACTGAAAACATAGTATTTTTATGGGAAGACTATCTTTTTCATCTTCCTTGAGAGTTATTAACATTTGAACCCTTTTTCAGTATTTAATCGTCAGAATTAGCGTCAGGTGTCAGGCTCCAGAATTAAATATTGCTAATACTAGTTATCTCAGAGAATACAACTCTTTTAGTTGTTTACCCAAAAATACTGCTATTTCCTTCATACCATAAATACCTGCTGCTTCTTCTGCTGTACTATTATAGTTTGTATTCGTATTTACATCATATGTAAAAATTTCACCCTCTGAATTTTTTATGAATTCTATACCAGCAATTGAAATACCATTTTTGCTTAAAAATCGTTCATACTTTTCAATAATGGGATGATTAAAATTTTCTATTATCGTAAATTTTGACTGTTTTTGTTCAGTAGTAGGGCAGAATACATCATCAATGTTACAGGCATCTGCAGGACAAAGCTCAAATCCGTCCAAAGTGCTGACTTCAACAGCGTAAACGAATTTTCCGCCAATAAATTCACAACGTGTAATTGTGGAAGTTGGAGATTCGATATATTCTTGTAATAAGTAAATACCATCTACTGAAGGTTCAAGCTCATTTGACTCAATAGCAACCCTCAACGCTTCCGAATTTTTAAATAATCGTACCCCTAACCCTTTACCTGCACGATTATGTTTTATAATAAAACTTCTTCCTTCAAAACTTTTACTTGCCTTAATTATTTCCTCATTCCCCATTGCAGCAATTGTATGTGGAACCTTAATCCCCTCGACTTCCAAAGCTGTGTATTGTGCTACTTTACTAATTTCAAGCCGAAGGGCATTACGATCATTAAAAACTTTTCGTCCATAAGCTTGTAACCAATCTAAAACAACTCCTGTATATTCTGGGGAGAAACGGTGTGAACGTGTATGAGATGATGCACTCATTCGATTATAAAATATTCCTTTGGGAGGCTCCTGCGTCAAATCTAAACTACCTTTACTTAAATGCCAACTTTCATATGGTAAATTAAGCTCCTTTAAATGTTGAATAAGAGGTGCAGTCCACTCATCATTTTCATGAATAATGTGTATCTTAGACATTTTTACACTCCTCCTGGAATCATTAAATTAGTTTGATGAAATTGGATTATTTGATGATATAACCGCTTATATTAGCGATATTTCGCCTGTTTTATATTTATCACATGGGTTTAGTCGGATTTTTTATAGTGAAAGATATTCTATCATCATGATTTAAGAAAGTTTTCTACACGTTTAATTAAAGCATCTTTATTGTATTCCTTATATCGAACCGCATTATTTCTAACCGGATCCCCTGAGAAAAACCGATCGTATAATTCATGGCGGGCACCTAATGGGCTTCCAATCAAATCCCATGCTAATCTGAATAATTTGATCTTTCTTTCAGCAGTAACATTTGCTCCACTGTAATATTTATCAATAAACCCTTGTATCTCTTTATTTTTTTCAAGATCTATAGATGGCACTTGCAGTAATCCACCGCCAACAACTTGTTGTAAAATTTCAATAGCTCTTGGATAATAGCTTGCCCCTAAATCGATGGCAATGCGCAGTTTTAGTGGATCAGGCCATAAAGTTCCATAGTCATCATATTGGGCTTCAGCTTCAGCAGCTGATACTAGCGCTTTGACCGTTTCAATTTGAATAACTAGTTCTCCTAGCTTTTCTTGAACATTTAGATATTCATGAACACCAATCGCCTCTGTTAGTGAAAATGCCAATCCAGCTACAAATTCCATTTTTGCAATGAGCCTAATGACACTTTGATGATTCGCTAAACTATTGTCTCTTTTATGCTTAAGAGCTTTCCAAGCCCCTTGAGGATTTTGATGGAAAAGGACTCGATCCCATGGCACGAGAACATCGTCAAAAACAATTGTTGCATCCATTTCTTCATAACGAGAGCTTAATGGATGTAACTCTTTATTTAAAGAAGAAAAGGAATCTCGGCAAATAATATGAATACCTGGTGTATTGACCGGAACAACCAATAGATTTGCATACTTGCATTCTTCTTCATTAAATTTGAATGACGATTGAACTATAATATCATGGGCATAAGGAACAGCTGTGGCCATCACTTTCGCACCACGAATAATGATACCTTCTTCTGTTTCCTTTACAATTCTCAGCAATAAATCGGGATCTTCCTGTTCTAGTTGAGACTTGGCTCGATTTACTTGTGGATCAGCTACTACCGAAATGGCTAAGCGATTTTCATCTCTCGCTTGTTCATAAATACGAGTAATCTTTTTTGAAAATTCAGGGTCATACTGATTAAATAGTTCTCTTGATGCATACCAACCTGTTAGATAGGATCTTCCGGATTCTGCTAATCTAGACATATTCCCTAGCGTTTGATTCGCCCAAAAAGTAAAAGTTTCTTTTCTAGCATGCAAATCATCGAACGTTTTAGGAACTAAGAATGCATTATGCACATATTGTTTTGTAATGGGGCTAATGAATCCAATTTTGTCACGTACATTAACATCTTCTAATTGATTAAAAAGCGCTTGAATGGTATTTAAAGTGCCTTCGAATGCAGGATGTGCATACAATTCTTTGACTTTCTCTCCGTCTATCCATACCTGTCTACCATCTTTCAAACTATCAATAAATTTTTTATTTTTTCGTTTTTGCTCGATAACCATCTAATATCCTCCTCAATGAAGATTTTTACATCTTCATGATCATTAGCACAAAAATTTCATAACGTTTTTTGATATGGGTTTAAAGCTCATTTGGCTGTTGCAAAATTTTAGTTAATATATATTTTTTAATCCCTTTTTTCTTCGGCCAATTTAAATGACGAAGGCTCTTTTCGTATAGATTGTTGTTATTTAACCCGCAGCCTGAATACACTTCGCTTTCCGCGGACGAGTGCCGAGCCTCCTCGTCGCTATGCTCCTGTGGGGTCTCGTCTTTCTCGCTTTTCTAAGCAGGATTCTACGTGTATTCAGGCTGCTCAGTGCTTCAGCTATGTTTATTATTTTTTTCAAAAACAACAAACTTTTAGAAAACAGCCATGACAAAAAAGTTACGATTCCTTTATTAAAAGAGATTCACATACAACGCTACTAATATTAGTATGTTTTCATTTAATTGAATAAGTCCGTTGATAAATCGGAATAGACCTATAAATAGTATTTGTGACAAATTGGTTCATGAAACCCTCTCCCTTGTCTTTGTTGTGTCTAATATAAATGGCATGAAACGTATTGATCTGTACTAAATTCCTCAAGTATAGGTTCTTTCTGTTTACATATTTCTTTTGCAAAAGGACAACGATTATATAGCGGGCAGCCGCTCAACTTATCTATTGCACTTGAAATCTCTCCTTCTAGCAATAGTGGTTCTCCTTGCCTTTTGTAAGTTGGAATAGCCGAAACAAGTGCTCTCGTATATGGATGAAGGGGAGTCTCATATAAATGATGTACATTGGCAATTTCGATCATTTTTCCTAAATACATTACTGCTATTCGATCACTCATATAATGTACAACATTCAAATCATGTGAAATAAACAAATAAGTTAGTTGATATTTTTGCTGCAAGCTTTTTAATAAATTCAAAATTTGTGATTGAACGGAGACATCTAATGCAGAAACGGGTTCATCTAGAATCAGCAATTTGGGTTGTAATATAAGAGATCTTGCAATACCGACACGCTGCCTTTGTCCTCCGCTTAGTTCGTGTATGTAGGCATCACGATAGCTCTCATCCAATCCAATATCATGCATCATCTCGTTTACCCTTGCTTTTCTCTCTGCTGGTGTTCCGATTTTTTGAATAATTAATGGCTCTTCCATTAGTTTTGAGACTTTATGTTGTGGATTTAATGCGGAAAATGCATCTTGAAAAACATATTGTATATCTTTTTTTAGCAGCCTTTTCTGTTGGATGGTCATATCTCCAATTACTTGGCCTTCAAATATCAAATTTCCTTCGGTAGGTTCTAACAATTGGCCAATCACCTGGCCTAAAGTGGACTTGCCACTTCCACTTTCCCCGACCAGCCCTAGCGTTTCTCCTCTTCTTAACCTAAGACTTACATTGGAAACTGCATGCAACTCTTTGGTTTTATATAACCTTCTCTGTGTATATGTTTTTTTTATGTTCTCCACTTTAACTAGAAGATCTTGCGTACTCATCATTTCCCTCCGCAATTTCACTAAAGTAGCATCTGACATCATGAGCATCAGAAACTTTTGTAAGTTGTGGCTTTGATTCAAAGCATTTTTCGATTGATAGTTGACAGCGACTAGCAAAGGGACATCCGCCTTTTCGTTCATGAAGCGGCGGTACAGTTCCTGCGATGGAATAGAGCGGTTTTCCCTTTTTATCCGGTGAAGGGATGGATTGCATTAAACCCTTCGTATATGGATGACTAGGGTTTTCAAAAAGTTGTTCTGTCGTGCCAATCTCTACTATTTCCCCAGCATACATAACCGCTATCCGATCACATATTTCACCCATTACACCTAAATCGTGGGAAATGAGTAATATTGTCGTGCCTTGCTCACGCCGTATTTCTTTTAATAATGTTAAAATTTGTGCTTGTATCGTAACATCTAAAGCAGTTGTTGGTTCATCCGCTATCAGCAGCATTGGCTGACAAGCAATGGCAATAGCAATCATCACACGTTGCTGCATTCCACCTGATAGTTGGTGAGGGTACTCATAAAGCAATTGATCAGCACGCGGTAAACCTACTTTCTTCATAACCTCAATCGCTATTTCTTTAGCTTCCTTTTTGGAAACTTTTTGATGCGTACGAATGATTTCTATAATCTGATACCCTATTGTTAAGGATGGATTTAAAGAGGACATCGGATTTTGAAAAACCATTGAGATTTCATTTCCTCTCATTTTTTGCAATTGATGCTTTGACTTGTTTAACAAGGACTGTCCTTCAAATACGATATCTCCCTTTGACGCGAACATTTTTTCAGGCTGTAAACCGATAATGGAATTTGATAATACGCTTTTTCCACATCCTGATTCCCCAACAATACCAAAAATTTCCCCTTTTTGAACCGTTAAGGAAAGTCCGAAAAGAACAGGGAGTATATTCCTATTTTGTTCAAGTTGAATGGTCAGGTTTTGAATTGATAATATTTCTGGCATTTTTTCATCCTCTCCATCCTCCAAAATAATCTTTACTCCGAAAAATCATGTAAATCTCTTATCCCGTCACCTAGCAAATTAAATCCAAGAATGGTTAGCGTTAACATAAAACCTGGCGCTAAAGTATACCAAGGAGCTAACTTAGCAAACCCTTGCGCCTCATTTAACATTCTTCCCCAGCTCGGATCAGGGGGTTGTACACCTAATCCTAGATAACTTAATGCAGCTTCTACCAGTATCGCAGTGGAAAAACTAAGAGAAGCAGTTACGATAATGGAAGAAACAATGTTTGGTAAAATGTGATGAAGGATGACACGAAAATTACTAGATCCAAAATTTCGAGCAGCCCTAATGAAATCCATCTGTTTAAACTTAATAAATCCACTTCTAATCACGCGAGAAAAGCTTGGAATCGTCATAATACCAATTGCAATTACCGTAATCTCTAAAGTAGGTTGAAAAATTGCTACTAAAATAAGTGCTAATAGAATGCCTGGGAATGCCAATAATGCATCAATGATTCTCATGAGCAATTCATCAATCCAACCGCCAAAATAACCAGCCGCAGCACCTATTAAAATCCCGAACGACAGCCCAATTAATACTGCTCCACCGCCAACGATAAACGCAGTTTGAGAACCTTTCATCACTCGACTTAATACATCGCGTCCAAAATTGTCCGTTCCCATTAAATAATGGCTGTTTGGCTCCATAAGCCTATCTTCAATATTCATTTGATTAACATCATATGGCACATAAAAGAAGCTAATAAGAAAAATAAATAGTAAGAAAAGTACAATCGCACCTCCAGCTATTAGATTAAATTTTTTGAACATTTCATCTCACTTCCTTACTTCCATTTTATTTTTGGATCTAGATAGCGGTAGGAGAGGTCGACTAATAAATTTACGATTACTGCAATCATTGCAATCATAATAACCATCCCTTGAACAAGTGGAAAATCGCGATCTCCAATTGCCGAAATAAGCATTCTTCCGAAACCTGGCAAGGCATATACTTGCTCAATCACAAGACTCCCAGCAAGAATTTCTCCAAAGTTCAAGCCAGCGATCGTAATAACTGGTATCAAAGCATTTTTTAATACGTGCCTAAACAATACAGCTGAATCTTTTAAGCCTTTGCTTTTAGCTGTCCGCACATAGTCAAAATTTAATTGTTCTATCATCGTTGTCCGTAAGTACCTAACAAGCACTGCTATTTGAGGAATGGATATTGCAATAGCTGGAAATAGCAATGATTTAAAAGCTAATAAAGGATTTTCAGACCACGGCACATAACCGCCTACTTTAATCAAATGAAAAAATACACCAAAGATCATAATTAATAATATCCCCATCCAAAAGGATGGAATGGCAAGACCAATTTGGGTGCTAATAGAAATGAATATATCTAGAAATTTCCCTTTATAATTGGCAGCAATTATCCCTAGTGGAATAGATACTAGAATCGTAATAATAATGGCGATGCAAGCTAATGAAAAGGTTACACCTATTCTTTCACCAATAAGTGAAAGAACAGGTTCTGAAAAACGCAGTGACTCTCCAAAATCTAATAGAAAAACTCCCTTAACCCAATAAATAAATTGTTCAACTGGTGTCTTATCGATTCCAAGCTTTTGTTCCAATGCTTCAATTTGTGCAGGCGTTGCCTCTACTCCCAAAATAATATTAGCTGGATTACCCGGAATGATTCGAAAAGCTAAAAAAACGAGCACGACGACAAGAAATAATGTTAATAAGGAGCTTAATGTTTTTTTTAGTACATAATCCATACCATGCCCTCCGATTATTATTCTTCAATATAAACTGATGATAAATCTTGA
Source organism: Niallia yueguangensis (assembly GCF_052663115.1). Taxonomy (NCBI): domain Bacteria; kingdom Bacillati; phylum Bacillota; class Bacilli; order Caryophanales; family Bacillaceae; genus Niallia; species Niallia yueguangensis. Next base: position 178,782 of record NZ_JBQTCX010000002.1, on the reverse strand, counting down.
ACATAGATTGGATATGTTTTGTATCCCTTAATCGTATCTTTAAAGGTGACATTTGTATAAGGATCCATAATGAAAACAGCTGCTGCATCCTCTGCAATAATTTTTTGAGCTTCTTTAATGAAAGAAATTCGTTTATTTTCATCCGTTTCAATTTTGGCTTGATTTAATACTTTATCTAGCTTAGGATTCTTGTAGTTTAAGAAATTATTATCAGCTGTTGAAATATAACGACTTAATATTTCAAACGGGTCAAGCTTTCCGTCTAATCCAATAATAGTTGTTTCATAATCGCGCCCTTGATAAACTCGTTCTAACCAAACTCCCCACTCAACCGTTTCAATCTTCGTTTTAATTCCTACCTTCTCTAATTGATTGGCGATTACTTGTGCTGTATCAACATGGAATGGATATACGGAAGGAACTGTAATGGTAAGTTGGAATCCATCTGGCAGCCCAGCTTCAGCTATTAATTTCTTCGCTTTTTCTATATCTGTTGGGTATAAGTCTTCTAAGCTATCGTTATAGTATTTGCTTAATTTAGGGCTTAAGTTGGAACCAATTTTTGTCCCTTTCCCTAGAGCCACTCCTTTGATAATTTCATCTATATCCACTGCATAATTAATTGCTTGACGAACTTTAATATCATTAAATGGTTTCACTTTATTATTAAAGGCTAATAGCTGAACTAAGTTTTGCTCGTTGCTGATTGTTTTAAAACCAGTGGTTAATTGTTCTGCTTTTTCCGTAGCAATCCGTGGATAAATATCAATTTCACCAGATTGTAAAGCTAAGAATGCTGCTTCTGGGTCTGGCAGAATGCGGAATTCTACTTTATCTAAATAAGGAACTCCTTTAATATAGTAATCTTTATTTTTCTCCACAATTAAATGCTGGCCTGCTTTATATTCTACGAATTTGAACGGTCCCGTTCCGATTGGAGTTTTATTGCTGTCTTTGTAATCGGCTGGAATAATAGGCGCCGTAAAAGCTGTAATAACTGCCGCTTCATTTTCTTTTAATCCAACCACAACTGTTTTATCATCTGGTGCTTCAATCTTTTTAACGTTGGCAAAGCCAGCGGATAATGGTTTCCCTGAATCTAAACCAGCTAGCTTAGAATAAGAATAAACAACATCTTTTGAAGTTAAGTCTTGGCCGTTATGGAACTTGACTCCATCACGAAGAGCAAATGTATAGGTTAAGCCATCCTTGGAAATTTCGTATGATTTTGCAATGGCAGAATCTAAGCCTCCATCTGTAGTTGCTTTTAATAATCCCTCAAAAATATTAAACGTTACTTCTCTTGTACCAGCAGCTTCTGCTAAATGTGGATCTAAATAATCCAAATCTTGAGGTATTGCAACGACAATGCTCCCACCTGATTTCGGTTTTGATTCTTTACTATCCTCGGAAGCATCGCTATCCACGTTACTACTATTACTGCATCCCGATAACAAAGCTAGGCTTAAAACAAACAATAGTAACGCAGGTAACCATGTTCTTTTTCTTGTATATAAAGTCATCATTCATCCTCCTCTAATTTCCTCATTTATACACGTATGGCTTTTAATAATGATGGCAGTTCATTAATAGACTCTAGGGTATGCGGATAGTGAAGCTCTTCAATTCCTTTATTTTCAAATCGATTAATCAAATATGTTTTAATCCCCGCTTTTGCGCTGCCAACAACATCGTCATAGTAATTATCACCAATATAAATACTTTCCTCGCTTTTCGTTTTCCCTTGCTTAAGAGCAAGTTCGAATATCTGTTTACTTGGTTTTTCGATGCCAACTTCTGAGGAAATAATAATATGGTCGAAATAGTCAATTAACCCATGGTAATCTAATAAAGGGCGTGCACTCTTATCCCAATTACTAATTACACCAAGTCGATACCCATCCTGCTTTAACGTATGAAGCACGTCTTTTGTGAAGGAAAAAGGCAGCCAATATGGTTTTGTTTCCTTAATTTCTTTTTGCATAAAGCGGTTTTGGGATTCTAGATGGAATGCAAGTTGTAAATAATGATTTACCACGCCCAAATACCATGGAAAAAAATGGTCTGTTTTTGTTCCAAGAATGCCCGGGTACTCACGCATAAATAATTTATCAGCATAGTGATAGGCTTCTTCAATTTTTTGGATAGGTAGATGAATGTTCTGTTCTTTCAAATATTGATCATATATCTTTTCTCGCTGTTGATATAACAAGGTATATCCGATATCAAACCATATATATGTATGTTTCAAGATCTACTATCCTCCTGTTTGTTTATAGAAAAGGGGTCGGAGCTGCGCTCACGCCACCTTTATTAGGTTTGAGTCTGGCCCTTTTCTTTCTTAGATGGTAAGGACGAGTCTCCATGTGAATTTTTAATGGTAAACCGTATATTGGATGGGTATTGTTCGCTATGGTATACCGTTTGGGTAGCTGTTTTAAACGTTAGTTCAGTGACTTCATCCAATGGCAAAAACTGATTGCAATGTCGATCAAATGTTGGGAACAATGTGCTTGTTATGTTTAGTCGGATAGCATGACCCTTTTTAAAACGATGTGCAATGGAACCCGCTGAAATGTCCAATTGATATACCTTATTAGGGATTAAAGCTTGGCGCTGATCTATTCCATTTCGTGCACTTGCACGAAGCAGTCCTTCTGCAACATTGATAGAGCGGCCATCAGGATAAACGTCTATTAATTTAACAGCAAAATCTGTATCTTCTACTGTAGTGGAAATATATAATTCTGCGTTCACCTCACCTATTACATCTAAATCTTCTGCTAGAATTTCAGATGTATACACAAGTACATCATTACGGATTTCAATAGGCTGTTGATTTTGTGGTCCCATCGGTGTCTGTACGGGATCTGGTCCAGAGCGGCCGCCAATTGCAGGTACATAGATGGACGGATGATATACATAAATATCTTTTTCACTATTTTGTTTTGATATTTCCTCTGCCAGTTTTCCAGTACCATTAATTGAATTTGCTCGATCTTCACTTGATAAGTAAAGAACTTTACTTTCACTCTCAGGCAAAGGCCAGTGTTTCGACATATGCCATTTATTTTCTCCTGTAACAAAATAACGAACAGGGTCTTCTCCCCACGCCGTTCGACTATCTTTCAGCCACCTGTCAAACCATTTAATTTGTATTTCGTTAACCCGATTTTCTGCATTTTTGCCATAATCAATTTGCCCTACATATCGAGACCATGGCATATGATACCAAGGTGTTAAAATTAAGTATTGATTTTCTCTTGCATTCTCATTTTTGCTTTTTTCTTTTATTCCTTTGTAATTTCCAATCGTTTTGTCCACATACATGTCATACCATCCACCTAGATGTAAACCAGGAACCAAAATATTTTCGTATAATGATGAAGAATCTGCTTGTTTTTCATGTGGTTGTTGAATCCACTTTTGATAGAATGGAGCAAGCTCATTTTTGATAAGCGGTGCATCTTGCAATGGCAAATATCTATATAATTCTTGAATATTCGTTGTCGCAAGCTGTTGAAGCCATTTCACATCTTTTTTTCTGATTGCTTCATTTTGACTAACAAAGATCGCCCAAGACAAATTTTGAGCTAATGGAAAGGCGCCATTCTCAGAAACCTTTATTGAATTGGATCCACACATAAATGGTGCAATACATGCAAGATGTGGAGGCTGCTCTGCCGCTGTCAAAAGTTGTGAAAACCCGATATATGAAAATCCATACATTCCCACCTTTGGAATGGTATAAGGCAACGTAACTGCCCATTCTATTGTATCGTAACCATCTGTTCCTTCGTGAACCAGTGGATGAAATTCCCCTTCAGACGACCACCGTCCACGTGTATCTTGAACAATAACAACATAACCTTGCTGTGCATACCAAATTGGATGTGCATAATTCATTGTTTGTGCATCTTCTTTGTTGTAGGGTGTTCTTAATAGTAGAATCGGATAATCAGTTTTATCATTCGGCCGATAAATATCGGCATACAATTTTGTACCATCTCGCATACTGACTGGTACATTTTGTTGACGGATAATGTCCTTCTTCACGACCACTTTATTCATCATCATGACGTTAATTTCCTTTCATATATCATATTTATCACATGTATTTAGTCGGTTTTAAAAGCCAGAAAAATTCATAGTTAGATGCAGGCATTATCTTTTTTTGCAAAATGAACATTAACTTTTACGTTAAGATTCTCCTTTCAAAATTCTACCTAAACAAATCGGATTAGTTTCTTATAAAAATAATATAAAGTAAATATTTACAAAAGTATAATCAGAAATACTAATGCAATAGTTTAGAAATTTAAAACATAAACCAAAGTCTATGTCACCACTAAAAGTAAATTCCGATAAAACATATAAGAATGTAGTTGATTAGTAGATTCCCAGGTGGTATAATCTTCTTGCTTTAACAACTTTTTACTAATAGATTTATTTACTTTTAATAACGAAGAGGAGGAGATCCATTTTAACAAGACAATATTTGAGAAAGAAGAGGTTGATAGATTGTGAATTGGCAAGCAATAGTCGATTGTTTACCTTTGTATGAAAAAGCACTCGGTATAACACTTTGGCTAGCATTTTGGGGCATTCTTATATCATTTATTATTGGAATCATTTGTAGTTTCTGTCAGTACTTTCGCATCCCTATACTTAAACGAATAGCTGCCATTTATATTGAATTGTCAAGAAACACCCCTTTGCTCGTACAACTGTTCTTTCTTTATTATGGCCTTCCTAAGATGGGGGTTACGATGTCAAAAGAAAGCTGTGCGATTATTGGATTAGCTTTTTTGGGGGGCAGTTACATGGCAGAAGCATTTCGCGGTGGATTAGAAGGAGTGCCGAAGATTCAAGTTGAATCGGGAAAAGCAATTGGCTTGTCGACTTTTCAGCTGGCAAGATATGTTGTCTTCCCTCAAGCGCTATCTATTAGTGTACCGATGATTGGTGCGAACTGTATTTTTTTATTAAAAGAAACATCTATTTTCAGTGGTATTGCCATTTTGGAATTAATGAATACAACGCGCGACCTTATTGGGATGTACTATCGAACAGATGAATATCTACTTGTCCTAGTTATTGCGTATGCCATTATTTTATTGCCACTTTCACTTGTTCTGACATGGTTAGAAAGGAAGGTCCGCCATGGAACATTTGGGTATTAACGTTATTTTTGAGGGGAAAAACCTTATAAGACTATTAGATGGGCTTTGGGTGACTGCTCGCGTTGCTATCATTTCGATGATCATTGGCGGTGTACTCGGGTTAATCATTGGTGCGATCCGTACAACTAAAATAAAGGTCATTCAATTTATTTTTCGGCTTTATTTAGAACTTTTTCGTATTATTCCAATTTTAGTTTGGTTATTTGTTTTTTACTATATCCTGCCACAGGACTACAATCTCGATTTGAATGCTGAAGAAGTTTCTATTCTTGTCTTTAGTTTGTGGATCGCTGCCGAAATGAGCGACATTGTAAGATCCGCCATCTCTTCCGTTCCGAAGCACCAAATCGAGGCAGGTAAAGCGATTGGTTTAAACATTGTACAAGTGTATACATATGTGCTCGTCCCTCAAGCCGTGCGGTATACCATTCCGGCAACCATTAACCTGACAACACGGGTTATTAAAACGACTTCTTTACTAGTCATGATCGGTTTAATTGAGCTGATTAAGGTTGGACAGCAAATTATTGAATTCAGCAGTATAAAAGACCCAAGTGCACCTTTTTGGATTTATGGATTTATTTTTATTCTATACTTTGCCCTAAGTTACCCGTTATCAAAGCTTTCAAGACAATTAGAAAAGAAATATTCACAAGGATGAGTGCAATGAGTAAGCAAGAAGCATTATTGGAAGTTCAAGGATTAAGCAAAAGTTTTGGTGAGAAACAAGTTTTAAATGATGTGAACTTATCGATTAATAAAGGCAATGTGGTCGTTATTTTAGGACCTTCCGGCTGCGGGAAAAGTACATTGCTGCGCTGTTTGAATGGTCTTGAAAACATTCAAGCCGGCAAAATTATTTTTGACGGGAGCGAAGTTGCTCAGAATGAAAAGAGCTGGCAGAAGATGCGCCAGAAAATCGGGATGGTTTTTCAGAGTTATGATTTATTCCCCAACCGTACCATTATGGAAAATATTCTGCTCGGACCTGTTAAAGTCCAGAAAAGAAAAAAACAGGAAGTGAAAAAGCAAGCGATCGAACTGTTAACACGTGTCGGTTTAGCTGACCGAAAGAATGACTATCCGCGTCAGCTTTCAGGGGGACAAAAACAACGCGTTGCAATTGTCAGAGCACTATGCCTCAACCCGGAGCTAATGCTATTTGACGAAGTAACGGCATCACTTGACCCTGAAATGGTGCGAGAAGTGCTTGAAGTAATGCTTCAGCTCGCAAGCCAGGATATGACGATGGTCGTAGTCACCCATGAAATGAGTTTCGCAGAAAAAATAGCCGATCAAATACTCTTTATGGAAAACGGAAAAATTATTGAACGAACAGATGGAAAAACTTTCTTTGAAGATCCGACTACAGATCGCGCGAAACAATTCTTAAGTAGTTTAAACTTTTAAAACAACTAGGAGGAAATATCATGCGCAATTTCAAAAAAACAATTTTAGGATTATTGGCTTTTAGTTTATTCGCTTTCGTACTTGTAGGATGCGGAAAAAATAATGACTCAAAAAATTCAGAATCAAACAACCCATCCTCGGTTGAGGCGATTAAAAAACGAGGCAAAATTAAAATTGCAGTTTTCGGTGACCTTTCGCCATATGGATACATTGATAAGGATGGGAAAAATCAAGGTTATGACGTCTATCTAGCAAAAAGAATCGCCAAAGATTTATTAGGGGATGAATCAAAAGTGGAGTTTGTCATCGTTAATGCGGAAGAACGCGTAGATGCATTAAAATCGAATAAAGTTGACCTTGTCTTGGCTAACTTTACCGTAACGCCTGAAAGAAAAGAACAAGTGGATTTTGCGAATCCATATATGAAAGTCGGTATTGGCGTAGTATCACCTAAATCTAGTCTGATCACTGATGTAAGCCAATTAAAAGGAAAAAAATTAATTGTAAACAAAGGAACGACAGCAGAAATTTATTTCACTCAAAACGAGCCAGATGTTTCACTTGAAAAATATGATTCAAAGACCCAACAATTCCAAGCTTTAAAAGATGGCAGAGCTCTAGCACTTGCTGATGATAACTCCTACCTATATGCATGGGTTAAAAACAACCCTGATTATACGGTAGCGATTAAGGAATTAGGTAAATCAGATTACATTGCCCCAGCAGTAAAAAAAGGCAATACGAGCTTACTTAACTGGGTGAATGATGAACTTGCCACTTTAGGTAAAGAACAATTCTTCCACAAAGATTACGATGAACAATTGAAACCTTTCTTTGGCGCAGATATTAGTGCAGATGATATCGTTGTTGAAGGAAAAGCAGAATAATTTAGAAATCAATAGAAAAAACGGATGCCACTTCTCTAAACGATAGAAAGCAGCATCCGATTTTTACATAAACTTTAGAAACAAGTTATCAACCTTCGAGGATCCCTTTGACCAGAATTATCCAATCTCTACGATAAACGCTTCGCAAGGATTTAAATCACTAGCTAAATCCTTACGTTCGGTATTGTTTTTAATGATGAAGTTTATTTCCCTATTGCCAACAAGGGAGCAAACTTCTTCGATGCTTCTTGATTGTTCCGAGAAGTTGGCCACAACAAACCAAGTTTTTTCTCCTTCAAAACGTTTGTAAACGAAAAGCTCTTCATCATCAGCAAGGAATAATTCAAACTCTCCATCTCGTAAAATAGTCGTTGTATGACGAAGTTTGATCAAGTCTTGATAGTATTTAAAAATAGATTTTTCGCTTGCACGATCTTTTTCTACATTGATTTCTGGATAGTTTGGATTTACCTTAAACCACGGTTCAGCGGTTGAAAATCCCGCATGAACGGAGTCATTCCATTGCATCGGTGTACGTGCATTGTCACGGCTGATTTTATGCACCGCTGCTAAGAAGTCATCATGGCTCATCGTTTTTTGATTTAATACGAAATGCTCATAATTCCCGCGTAGTTCAATATCTTCATATTCTTCTAGCTCAAATTTTGGATTGGTCATCCCAATTTCTTCGCCTTGGTAGACATACGCTGTTCCTTGAAGACCATGAAGTACTGTTGCAAAAGCAGTCGCACATTCATAGCGGTAGTTTGTATCATTACCCCAGCGAGAAATGACACGCGCTCGATCATGATTTTCGAAATAAAGGGCGTTCCAACCTCTGCCGCGAAGCTCTATTTGCCAGCTTGCTAAAATCTTCTTCAATGCTGGCAAATCACGTTTCTTCGTTGCCCAACGTCCATTCACGTCGCCATGAACCCGGTCAACATGCATGTGTTCAAACGTGAAAATCATGTCAAGCTCTTCGCGTTTTGGATCAACTAGCAGGTGTGCATCATAAGATTTCGCTGCCGGAGATTCTCCAACTGTCATCATATTTAGAGGCGTTAACACTTCCTGGTTCATTTCGTGAATGAATTCATGCATGCGAGGACCATTTTGCTGATTGCTTGTTGAATAGGGACGCTCGTTATCCGGGAAGCTTTGGTCTTTCGAAATAGACGTAATGACGTCCATTCTCCAACCATCAACCCCTTTGGATTTCCAGAACCGTATCATGTCATAGATGTATTGACGCACATTTGGATTTTCCCAATTCAAGTCGGGCTGTTCTGCTGCATAGTAGTGAAGATAATATTGTCCACGTTCTTCATTCCACGTCCAAGCAGAGCCACCGAAGCTGCTTCCCCAGTTATTCGGCTCGCTGCCGTCTTCTTTTGCATCCTTCTAGATATAGAAGTCGCTGAAGAAATTGTCTTTTCCTTTGCAGCTTTCTTTAAACCAAACGCAATGGTCACTCGTATGGTTCGCCACAAAGTCCATAATAATCTTCATCCCACGTTCATGAGCGAGGTCAATTAATTCATACATTTCTTCGTTGGTACCAAACATTGGGTCAATTATGCGATAATCCGTAATATCATACCCATTATCCACCTGTGGAGAAAGGTAGACTGGACTAATCCAGATTCCATCCACACCCAACTCATTAAGATATGGGAGTTTTTCTTTGATGCCTGCTAAATCTCCAATTCCGTCACCATTTGTATCTTTAAAGCTCTTCGGATAGATTTGGTAAATAACCGCATCTTTCCACCATTTATTGAGTTCCATTTCTCTTCCTCTTTTCGATCATTGTTATTGTTTTTCAAAAATCCATTGCTGTGCATAAAAATCATGTGTTACGCGTTCGATTTGAAGACCGACGCGCATCAGTTCATCCCCATCATACACTTTATCTGTTCCTTTTAGTTTGTATTGTCCCTGTTTTGAGAGACCAGCTAAACGAAGTCGTTTACTTGGTGAATTCGCCTTCGATAAAATTTGAGTGTAGCCAACTACGACACGCCCATCATCTACATGTTGCCAAGCAAAGGCATTATCCTGTTCAATCGTTGACAAATGGGTAAATGTCCCAAATTGCACAGTCAGGCGAATTTCTTTATAAAGCGTAATTTGCTCCTTGACTTCACTTTTCTCTTCTTCCGTTAATTTTGTAATATCTAACTCATAGCCGAAGTTTCCTTGCATCGCGACAATCCCACGAGTTTTAAGGGAGGTTGCTCGTCCATTTTGATGGTTTGGACTCGCAGACACGTGGCAACCCATCGACGCATTTGGGTAAAGATAACTCGTACCTTGTTGGATTGCTAGACGCTCAATCGCATCCGTATCATCACTCGTCCAGGTTTGCGGCATGTAATACGTCATTCCAAGATCGAAGCGACCACCACCACCTGCGCAATTTTCAAATAAGACATCTGGAAAGGCTGAGGTAATCTTCTCCACTATTTCGTAAAGACCTAGCATGTAACGGTGATAGACTTCTCCTTGCTGCTCTTCCGGCAAGTAGTTTGAACCCACTTCTGTTAGGCTGCGGTTGAAGTCCCATTTCACATAATCTACGCCCACTTCTTTAAACAAATTGATAAATGTGTTTATAAGATAGTCGCGTACTTCAGGATTTGTTAAGTCAAGCACATATTGCTTCCGTGAGAGCGAGCAAAGGCGTCCTTTCACCTCAAGTGCCCAATCTGGATGCACACGGAATAATTCACTATCTGGAGAAATCATTTCCGGCTCTACCCATAACCCAAACTGTAAGCCCAACCCTTTGATTTGATCACGGAATGGACGTAGACCATTCGGGAATTTTCGTTTATCGACAAACCAATCCCCAAGCGAAGAGGAATCATCATCCCGTTTACCAAACCAGCCATCATCTAAAACGAAAAGCTCAACACCTAAATCTTTTGCCTCTTTAGCAAATTCAAGCAGCTCTTGTTCCTTTAATCCAAAATAGAAAGCTTCCCAACTGTTAATTAAGACCGGACGTTCCTTGTATTGAAAATTCCCTCGTACTACATGCTTTTGCGCAGCATTCTGGAAGATTTGTCCCATCTTCCCAAGTCCACCGTTCGTGTAAACAAGTACAGCTTCAGGTGTGACAAAGCTTTGCTCTGCTTTTAGGTTCCACTCGAATTGTTCCGGATTCAAGCCAATTTGAAGGCGCGCTGCTTCTTGCATATCGACATCTACGGTTGCTGCAAAGTCGCCACTATAAACCAAACTCATCGCATATACTTCCCCAGTTGTTTCCGTTGTTTCTGGAGTAACAAGCGCGATAAATGGATCATGTTCATGACTGCTTTGACCACGGCGAGTCGCTACAGTTTGACGATTTTGCGTTAATGGGGTGCGATGCAAATGGCGTTCACGCGCCCATTTTCCACTTAAGTGCACAAGGTCATAATTCATGTGTGGAAGTTCCACGCACGCAGAATTCAATTGCTGAATAAGAACCGTTTTACTGCCCTCATTTACTAACTCGACTTTTCGTGTAATCACATCGCTTTCTACAAAGACAGTGTAATATTGTCTCATAGTAAGCTTTTGATAGGCATCAATTAAGGTAATTACTAAGGTTTCTGCTTTCTCATCGGTTAAACAAGGCTGTCCAGAAATCGCCACATGCCCTTTCATTTCCTCATAATCTACATAGCGAAAATCACTAATACGTGCTCCGTCCCTATGTTTCAAAGTCATGCTTGGACTTCGTAAATCTGGGTTCCCGAAAGATGGGTATTCAACTGGCAAACGTTCCAGTTTATATTCAGGAATCCCATCCGCGTCCGCTATGTAACTGGCACGTTGAATCTCAGACACATAATAATCCAAGAAGGTAGTTTCCAGTCTTTCTCCCCAATATAGATGGAGAAGATGCCCTTGTTCGTTCGCTTGCAGAAGATAACTAGTATTATTGGTTTGTAAATGAAAGATTCGTTTTTCTTTATTCATCTTGATGGTCATGATTTCCTCCAATTGTTAAATAAAAGACTTATATTCCTAAACAATCTGAGTTGTACAGAAGAATGAAGACAGAAACTTCTCGTCCCTGCCTCCTAATCCAAAACTTAGGCAATTCCTAATACAGAAGCAATGATGCCAAATACGATAACACCCAACTTTCATTGAGCTTTATAAAGAGGCTAAGAGCTTAAAAGAGGAGCTCAATCGGAGAAAAGATGACGTCGAGGAACTAAAAAAGAAAAACGAAGAGATCCGACAATTGCAGGAAAAAGTAAAACATTATGAACAATTGTACAATCAGCAAATGGTTTCAAGTGCCTTTTCTCATCTTCAGTCACAAAACCAGGTGAAAGTTAATTTGATTCAGTTTGATCACAAGAACAAGAAACATACAAGCTTGGAAAATTTGGAAACCCTTTTTGAACCGGAAGAATCTAATACGGCTGAAAAAAATACAAGCCTTTCTAAAATGGAAAATAGATTTAGTAATATATTTAAAAAGGACCGTTAGGTCCTTTTTTGGTTACTTCTTGAACAAACGCCCCCGTTAGCGTAAGTACATTAATTCACAATCTTATTTTCCAGACCATGACATTTAAAGTTATAATTAGGATTTTTCCTAACCTCTTCTTTCTGAAGTTCATACATGGCTATTTTATAGTTTATTTCTTCCAAGTGTTTTAAACTTTCTTCAATTTTCTTCTGCACTTCCAATTTATGCTGTATCAACATTTCTTCTCTTTGCAAGAAGGTATGATTTCCTACTTCATAAAGTTCCTTATATTCTTTTATTTTAGAAAGAGGCATTCCTGTCTCTCTAAGACAACGAATAAAAGAAATCCAATCGATATGTTGTTCGCTATAAACTCTACGACCTTTTTCATCACGAGTTACATTTGGCAGTATCCCTTGCTCTTCATAAAATCTAAGTGTCTTTGCAGATATATTTAAGTTCTCCACTACATATTTCATTGAATACAACATTACTTATCCCACCTTTAGTTACAGTTACTGTAACTAAAAATATATCATAAAGGAGAAATAAAAACAAAAATCCTTTATATAATCATATAAAAATTAACACTTGACTTACCCTTGCGTTAACCAATTACACTAAAGTAGAACTTCTAATAGGGATAGTTGTAACGGCTCAGTCAGATTAACTCAACATTAGAAGAATATTCGATAGAGAGGTTAAAGAAATGAATCAAAAATACAGTAGGTTATTTGAATCCTTCACATTCAGAAGTGGAATAACAATTAAGAATAGAATCGTTATGGCACCTATGACAACCTGGTCAAGTAATGACGATCTTACCATTTCGGATGAGGAAGTAAAGTATTACAAACAAAGAGTGAATGGAGTAGGACTCGTCATTACAGGGTGTACTCATGTTACTCCTAATGGGCAAGGTTTTACGAATGAATTTGCTGGATACAATGATGAATTTACTCCAAGTTTACGAAAATTAGCTGATGCAGCGAAAAGTGGAGGCTCACCTGCGGTACTTCAGATTTTTCATGCAGGTAATAAAGCCCTGCCTGGATTGGATGCAGTTAGTGCGAGTGCATTGCAACCCGAAGTTACTAATTTAGGTTCAACTTCAGAAACAAGAGAACTTTCACATGAGGAGATCTTGTCGATTATACGTGCTTTTGGCGACACAACAAAAAGAGCGATTGAAGCTGGATTTGATGGCGTTGAAATTCATGGGGCTCATGGATTTTTAATTCAAAATTTCTGGTCACCAGCTACCAACCAGCGGACGGACCAATGGGGAGGATCACTTGAAAATCGTTTGCATTTTCCATTGGCGATTATTGAAGAAATTAAAAACGTAATTGAAAAACATGCTACAAAACCATTCATTTTAGGATACCGATTTTCACCTGAAGAATCCTCCAAAGAGGACGGATTACGTATGAAAGACACGTATGAATTAATTAATTTCCTTGTTGAACAGGATTTAGATTATATACATGCTTCATTAGATAATGTGTCTTCAAAACCAGTAGATAGTCAAGATGAAAAAACACGGCTTGAATTGATTCTTGAAAAAGCAAACGGTAAGGTACCTGTGTTGGCTGCTGGTTCGATAGTAACACCAGATGATGCTCTTAAAACTATGGAATTAGGATTGCCGTTAGTCGCCATTGGGCATTCGTTAATTATGAACCCTGATTGGGTTGAAAAGGTCGCAAATGGACGTGAAGCCGAGATCGCTTCTGAGTTGAATGTTACGAAACTAGACCAGCTTAATATTCCAGAAAAACTATGGAATGTTATTCAAGCAATGCCAGGTTGGTTTAATATTGGTAAATAAAGAAGTAGTCCTATGGACTACTTTCTTTATTCTTTACTTTTAAATATATTGAACTAACCTGCTCCTTTACTACAATAAGAAGAATGTTTGTTAGGTAGATTTCTTATTAAAGCATTCTTCACAAATTAATTGCCCTTCATATTGTATAAAGGCCTTTATCTCGGTCATTCCTTTTCTCTCTGGATACCGCATTTTAACAAAAATGACTTCATTCCCTTTTATTTCTTTATCACAATAAGAACATTGGGGTTTAATTTTAAACATATATGTCCCTCCGAATCTATCTACATATAAATACTACGAACATCTATGTATAAAGTTCCTTATTTTACTAAACTGCCCCGTTAGTGTAGGCGGTTTAGTTACAGCTATGTTAGTCGTTATTTATTCTTATGGCGGAACAGAATTAATTGGCGTGACATTAGGAGAAACGAAAAACCCGGAAAAGGTCATACCAAAAGCTGCCCGCGGTACACTAACACGCATCGTCGCTTTCTATCTACTGCCATTCTTTATCATTGTCAGCCTTATTCCTTGGAATCAGGTAAATAAGGCAGCAGAAAGCCCTTTTGTTACGGTTTTTGATTTATTAGGCATCCCTTACGCAGCTGATATGATGAATGGTGTTATTTTATTAGCACTGATTTCATCTATGAATTCTGGATTATATGCATCATCTCGCGTTATTTATACACAAGCAACTGATGGCAGCATTGCAAAGATATTCAGCAAATTATCAATAAGAAAAGTACCAACCTATGCCATTTTACTATGTACTTCTTCCCTTTATATCGGTGTACTTATTTCTATTATCGCAGGGGAAAATACATTTAATTACTTAATGGTTCATTAGGCTACACCGTTCTTTTCATTTGGTTAATTATTGCTTCGGCCCATTTTAAATCAAGGATGAAGCAGAATAGTAGTGAAAAAGGGAGATTTCCAATCACGACACTTATCGCCATTATTTTCCTATTGGCTATTTTGGTTGGGGTTATTATGACAACAAAAATAATCATCACCTTGATTACACTCGTAATTTATTTAGTGATTACTGCTTTTTATTTTAGGAAAAAGAAATAATAACGAGATAATAACAAGGTGCCTGGCCCCCGACGCTTTAAAGCGACAGGAGCCAGGCTAAACTAATTTATCGACCCACTATATAATCTTTAGGACCCTCCACAACTATTGTTAATTTTTTTGTTTTTATTAATTCAGTAGTTTCTTTGTTTTTCGGGAGCAGCAGCAGCGCATCTTGTCTTGTTATAAATTCTTTGTAATTACCATTCTTTACGTGAAGGTCTCCAAATAATTCTGCCGCCAAGATTTTACTTTGAGACCAACCATTTTCATAAATATATATATCATACCCATAATATTTTTCTTTAGATTCTAACTCTTTTAGTACCTCTTGGACATCGGGTAAGCGCATATTTCGTATGTTATGTAGAATTTCCATTTCATATTTACAAAAGGTAAAAATAATCATAAACACGACCATAATGTTTAAAAAACCATTTTTGCTCGTTTTTATTATTTTACTAACAAATATACCTATCAACAACGCCATTACAGGATAAAGAGGCAGTATATACCATCTTAGCTTTGTTTCAGCAATGGTAAAAACAGAAAATGGAATGATAACCCATAAAAGAATACCAAAAGTATATTCTTTATCTGCTCTTTCTAACTTATTATGGGAACTCAAACTAAAAAAAAGAAGAATCCTGCAACTAGCAATAGAAGCCAAAAGAAATACTCTACTTGAAATATATTAACATAATACCAAATATCACCTGTATGACCTTCAAGCGACTCTGAAGACCGTCTTAACAGATCATATTCAACCATCGTTTTAAAAAATCTTACACCATCATAGTGGTATCTAATAATAACCCAAGTTAAGATCGGAAAAAAATAGAAAATAAAAATATAAACCAGGTTTTAATGTTCCATTTTAAAATGTTTTTTGTAAATAGTAAGTACATTCCTACAATAATAGCTATACTGCCAGCATGCCAGCTTTTTGTAAGAAAAGCGAGGGAGAACAGAAATCCAGATAAATAAAGCCACTTACCATTCTTTTCTATCAAGAGTAAACAGATGATGGAAGAAGCAAAAAATAGATTAAACAGGGAATCGGCATCTCCTGTTCTCGATGAATGTTCAAGAATAAACGGTTTGCTGGTCATAAGAACAGCAGCTGTAACGAAGGAAGCCAGGCCTCCATGCTTGTATTTTACAAAAAGCGATATAACGATTATTAATAAAAGAGCACTAATTGCGGATTCCAGCCGCAGTCCCAAAGGGTTAAATCCAACTATTTTGTAGCCTAGCATAATGGACCAAAAGTTGATAGGCGGCTTTAGACTCCAATAATCTGGCTCATATCTAAAGGTATTTACGATATAATTTCCTGTTTGGAGCATTTCATAAGCGCTAATACCATGCCTAGATTCATCCCAATCCTTGATAGGAGCAATATTTAAATGGAAAAATAGATTGATGCTGGCAACCAATAAAATGATAGAAAAAAATATAAAGTAATATTTTTCAAGAAAACATACTATTTTATTCAATATATTATTTACTTCGTTCATTTTCTATTACTTCTCCAATTTCTTTTACCAAAATTTATCCATTCGTTTACTATGTACACCGTTCTATTCTTGCTTTCGTCAAAAATAAGGGCTAAATCTTTTCCACCTATTTTTGATTTGTCTATCCACGATGAAAGAGATTATTAACTTTTTATTTACCAATCTAGACATATAGTCGTGTTCATAACCATTTTACATTTTTCTAACTATTCGTCACCCAATAATTGGTATTTTTTACAAACTTCATAATTTTTACTTATTATTTTTACAAAATCTTAACAGGCAGTGGGCCCCTAATGCTTTAAAGTATTCCCACAGCGAGGCTCCGAAAGTTTACCCAAAAATTCTTTTACTCTATCATCGTCGCAAAACACAAACTTCGGATCGTAATGTGACGTAGAGTTATATATTATACTTAATTGTGATTCACTATTTCCAAAAAGATTGTTATATGATAAAAAGAAAGATTTTAACAACATGTATTACATTTGTTATTTCCACCTTTTTTATTGCAATTTTTACACCTCCAAGTTCTTTTTTGGCTGATGAAAGTGATTTTTTTAGTAATATTTTAATTTCTATGTTGTATGTAGGTCTTGCTGTTATATTATACGGTCTACCTGGCTCTTTATTAGTAGAAATTATTACAAAAAAATTTAAAGAAGCAAGATTATTTTTTGCCTTTGCATTCCATTTGATATTGGGGATAGCACCAGTTTTATTTTTATGGTTTCTAACTTTTTATTCTATAGGAATTTCGTGTGTATTCTTTTTAGTAGATGAAGCCTTAAGATATACACTAGATAAAAAATCCCGAGATAAATAATTATCTCGGGATTTTTTATCTTAATAAGACGTAGTAAATTTTCCATTAGTGTACGTTGGAAATAAATATTTGAATCCTTGATTTTTAAATGTGCGTGAAGTATTAATTAGGTCATCACAAAAAAATGAATATAGAAAAGAAGGAAGCTTAATAAACTAGCAGTTGCACTTCTAACCTATCAATCTTCGACAAATCTCGAGGTACTTCGGGGGCATCACTGTGACCTAAAGTTTAAAGAAGCCAACAAGATCCATTGTCAGCTCCTTTCCTAATCTTCTTTTCACTATTGCTCATGATTCTGAAAATCCATTACGAAATCCTGTGCTTGCTGCAATTTCTGTTGTGCCTGCTGAACATCCTGCTGCAATTCTTGAAGTTCCGAAGTTTGGACGCTTTACAGCTGCTTTTGGGCATGTTGTACTGCCTACTGTGCCTGCTGCATTTCTTGCTTGACCTATTGCCTGTTGTCCTTGCTGCTTTTGCTGCTGTCTTGATGCTTGTTCGACTGCTTGTTGAGCTTGCTGTACTGCCTGTGGTGCAGCTTGTGGTAATGGTGATGGTTTATTCTGTGATGTCATAAAATAAAGCCTCCTGATAATTTCACTTAAAATAAACTTAATAATTATGCACTTAATAGCTTTCTTTATGCTATCGTTTCCATCTAAATTTGGAAAAACCTTTATTCTCCGTGCTTAAACGAACACAAGTCACCACATATTTATCCACTTCCACTGATACTGCGAATTCCAAAAGTCAATCTGCTGCTCCATTTTAATTCGGCCACTTTCTACTTGCCTTTGATACAAACTTTTTATTTCCCCTTCTTTAATTTTTGTTTAATATTTTTCATCACTTCTTTTTTCTTTATATCATTGATTGTGTCCATTTTGTTTTTTCAGGCTCTGTTTCGATCAGAACTTCCCCGTTCTTAAATACATATCTGCATTTAGGCTGACGAAAGAAAAGATCCCTAATATTCTTTACAGGGAAGGAAACGAATGTAGCTGGTAATCCTATTTTTATTCCATATGTCTCTTTAATAGAAAATGCATCCGCGCCATTAGACGTTATCATATGATAGATATGAGTTAATTCTTCACTTCCTGTCATATGGGCTAAATGAATCGCCATATGGGCTGCCTGTAGTATATTCCCATTTCCAAAAGGATAAAAAGGCGTTTGTATGTCATCATGGGCGATGCAGACATTTATTCCTTCTTCTGTTAACTCTTTAATTCTTGTAATACCTCTTCCCTTCGGATGGGCATCCATCCTTGCTTGCATAGTACTATTAATCAAAGGGCAGCATACAATAGTAAGCTTTGCTTTTTTCACTAGTGACATAACTTTTTGCGCATACGCATCTGAATAATAAAGCAGGGCATTTGCATGGCTAGCGGCAACTCTTCCCTCCATCTGCTCTTTTATCGTTAT
The DNA here is from genome assembly GCF_052663115.1 of Niallia yueguangensis. Taxonomy (NCBI): domain Bacteria; kingdom Bacillati; phylum Bacillota; class Bacilli; order Caryophanales; family Bacillaceae; genus Niallia; species Niallia yueguangensis. Next base: position 160,128 of record NZ_JBQTCX010000002.1, on the reverse strand, counting down.
ACTTGCAACTACTTCTAAAAAACGAGAATGTTCATCATCAGTCTCGTCACAGAAAATATGTACGTCCTTCCCATATTCCTTTGCCACTGAAAATGCAAATTCCAAAGATTTTACTCCATCCTCTCTTGTATACTCAAGATGTGGAACAGCACTTACAGCATCAGCGCCTCTTTTTACTGCTTCGATAAGTCTTTCTCTATTAGCAGAACAGGAAATCAACCCATCTTGAGGAAAGGCAATGACTTGCAAATCAACAAAAGGCTGAAGTTGTTTTTTCAAATCCAATAGTGCAGTTAATGCCGTTAAATTGGGATCAGAAATATCAACAGCAGCTCTAATATGCAATACACCATATTCCATAAGCATTTTTATAGCCGCAGTGGCTCTTTTTTTTACATCATCCTCCCTTAAAGATTGCTTTAGCTTTAACCAAATTTCAATTGCTTCACTTAAGGTGCCGCTATTATTAGAAGTTGACTCCCCGGCTGTCAGCACTGTATCTAAATGTGTATGCATTTCTATGAAAGGAGGCATGAGTAAATTTCCGTCTAAATCAAATTCTTCCTTTCCAATAAGCTGCTCTGTTGAAATAGATGCAATGACACCATCTATAATACCGATATTCAAAAGATCCTTTTGAAATGGCAGCTGAGCATTTTTTATTACTTTCTCAAACATATATTACACCGAACCTTTCTGAAATATATCTGTTTTCAAGCAAAAACCTAGTCTTTCCCTATTACACTTGATAAATGGTGTAAACGTTCATTTTCAAACCGATGATCAGAAAACATGCAGCTTATCCATTCACCATTATGAAAAACCACGCGAGTAGGAGACAGATTTGCAAAAAGATCATACATATCTTTTGCGTCAAAAATAACAAAGCTAGCTGCATTTCCTTCCTTTATTCCGTATCTTTGCTCATTAAATAAAAATGCCGGTGTACTTGTCATCATTTTCAAAACGGCTAAGAGCTCTTTTTCACTTGCTAAGTGAGCGGTATATGCAGTCAAAAGTCCAATCTGCAGCAAATCGCCTCTCCCAAATGGATGAAAAGGATCATTGACATTATCGGAGGCTGTTGCAAGCATAACACCTCGTTGAAGCATCTCTTGCACCCTTGTAATTCCTCTGCGAATTAGCCCTTTATCCCCTCTTCCCTGCAAATACATATTTGCTCCAGGCAATGTAGCTGCACCGATTTGCTGAATTGCCATATCTTCTATTATTTTAAATGCTTTCATCTCTTCCATTGCCGCTAAAGAACACAAATGTCCTGTCATTACTCTTCCTTGAAAATCCCATCTTTTTGTATTTTGAATTATCTGTTCAATTGTACAAACATTAGGATTATCCTGTTCATCCACATGCAAATCAATAAATTTATGGTGCTTTACAGCAAGTTGGAATAAATAGTCAATATCTTCTTTTGCCTTTGGCGACAAATGAGGTGCACCGCCAATACCATCAATCCCGTAAGATATTGCTTCCTCGATAATTTCTAGGTCCTCTCGGCTTTTGGATGAAATCTCTGAAAACATTGGGACAATTTGCAAGTCAATAAATGGTTTCATCAATTCTTTCGCTTCGAGAACTGCCTGTAAATTGCTCAACGCAACCTTCGGCGAAACATCCAATTCAAAATTCACATGTGTACGAATACGAGTAGTTCCATAGGATAAGGATTGAAGCGCTGATTTTATCACTCTATTTTTTATTTCTTCATAAGTAAAAGCAGCAGCTTTTTGACTATAGTTTAAAATAGCCTCTTGCAAGGTCCCTGATTTATTAGGAACCATTTTGAGAGAAAACGCTTTATCTAAATGGGTATGGATATCAACAAAAGAGGGTAGAATTACCCTCCCCTCCAAATCTACCTTTTTTTGACTCTTCCAATCCATCGTAAAGCCTTTAGAAAATTTCGGGATATTTAATATCCTTTTTTCCCCTTGTTTCTTTACTTTAGAAAAAACTCCATCCTGGATGGTGAGTGTATAGAAATGTTGACTGTCTAATATTGGAACGCTAACATTATATAATTGGATTTCTTCCATAATTATTCCCCTAGATATTTAGTTGTATATAGTTTTGACACATCTTCCTTCTTTTTAATGATTCCTAAATCTATTAGTTCCTCTTGAAGTTTTGTCCAACGTTCTTTAGACATATATCCAAATCCATGTTCTTTTGCATCACCGCCGAAGATTAAGTCTTTTTCGGTTTTTGCTCCATATTCCATTACATCTAAGGATAAATCTGGATTTTTTTCTTTTAAAAATGGATTAATTTCATCCGAATTATCACGATAATAATTCCATCCTTTAACAGTCGCTTTCATAAAGGATTCAACAAGCTTCGGTTTGTTTTTCAAAACATCTTCTGTCGTAAATATAACGTTCGCATATGTTTCAAAACCAGAATCATGAATATATAGGTAATTTGTTTTCACACCTTTTTGATCCAATACAAAAGGTTCAGAAGTTGCATATCCTTGTGTCACCGAATTTTTGTTATCAATAAATGTAGATAAAGAACCTGTATATGCCATATCTTTTACATTTAAATGATACTTTTTCTTAATATATTCCCAATAGCCGCTTCCTGGAGCAGTATAAACCGTTTTTCCTGCTAAATCTGAAAAATCTTTTACAGCTCCTTTATGAGAAATAAGAACTTGTGGGCTTTTTTGGAAGATCGCACCGATTGCAACTAATGGTATTCCTTTCTCTCTAGCAATTAAAATATCTTCCGCTTGCGTATAGCCAAACTCCGCTTTTCCAGATGCTACAATTTGAGTGGAAGATATTTGCGGGCCTCCTGGCTCTACCGTCATATCAATTCCTTCTTCTTTATAAAAGCCTTTTTTCAACGCTGCATAATTTCCCCCATGCTCCGGCTGAGCAAACCAGTTTGTAACTAACTTTGCTTTTTCCAATCCGTCGCTGGTCTTTGTTCCACTTGTCTTATCACTATTTCCGCAAGCTGCAAGCATCAGTATCGCAGAAGCTATTAATACCATCCCAATTCGTTTTCCCGCTTTCCATCTATCCATCAGCTTTTCCCCCAAACTTTTTTGGTAATTTTCGAATTAATGCGTCTTTTCTATTTCTCTACTTAAAAATACCTTCATCTTTTAATTATCACGTTTCATTTCTGATTCATGCCAAGATCCAAGCACCCATTTCGAAAACAAATTTACTACTAGGAAAAACAATATACCTAAAATACTAGCAGAAATCCCACAAGCAAATAAAAAGGGTGTTTCCATTTTAGTAGAAGCAACAGTTATGGCATAGCCTAAGCCCCCATCTCCTCCGCCTATTCCTGCAATATATTCCCCAACGATAGCACCAACAACCGCTAGCGTACAGGATATTTTCAAACCTGCCATTATATAGGGAAGGGCAAAGGGTATACGGACCTTCCACATAATTTTCCAATTGGAAGCTTGATATAAATGTAAAAGATTAATCATCCCTCTATCAGTGGCATTCAAGCCAACCAATGTATTGGAAAGCATCGGGAAAAACCCAATTGTAAATGCAATAATAACAATTGCATTTGCACCGGATCCGAACCAAATAACGATGATGGGTGCTATTGCAACAATCGGAATTGTTTGCAGTAGAATAGCATACGGATATAAGCTTCTTTCTAAAATTTTGGAGCTAGCCATTAAAATCGCACCAACAATTCCACCAATAACACTTAAAAGAAAACCAATGATAGATTCGGAGATTGTTCTAAAAACCGCATTTCTTAAATTCTCGCCATTTTCTATTGCTGCTGTTAAAATATCGGTTGGTTTTGGAAGCAAATATGGTGGGATTTGAAACCACACCGTACCATATTGCCAAATAAACATAAACAAAATAAACACAAGAACAGGTGGTGTCCAAACATTTAAAATTTTCAGTGAATTTTTATTACTTTTAATTTTAACAGCTTGAAATTTCGTCAATCCTTGTCGGGCTTGTTCCATTTAGCTCCCTCCTTTTTTTTAATAAGCCTCTGTTTCCTGTTTTACCGGAATTTTCCCTGGGTTTAACAAATCATAAGGATCATTTTCTTTTTTCTTCTGCAAAATTTCTTCCATTCTTAAATTATATCCACCAAAGCCTAGCAAATAAGTATGGGGATCGTTTATTTCTACTCCAACACTTCTGAAGTAATCAATTATTTCATATAATCTTTCTTTTGACTGATAAATTAATACAGGTAAGGAAGCTGCCGTAATTTCACCTTTTATCTTTATATATTCAAAATGAAATTGTACTTCATTCCCATATTTCTCGCGTATCGCATCCATTTGTTCAAAAATTTGATCTACTTTAAAGCGTGCTTGTAAATAAGTCATGTTTTCACCATGTTTATGCGCCCATAATGTCGCATGATTCCACGTAAAATCAGATACTTTCAACCCTCTATGATATTTACTAGCAGGAATTGTAAAATCAATTGTCCCAGCATATTTCTGTATCAATTGCTTCAGTAATTCCCTTGATTTTTCTTCTAATTCCAACATGACAATCGACTTATTGGGCTGTAAATATTCTTTTAAACCTTGAAAATGAGTTGGAATTGGCCATTCACATACAGATACAAGACGTTTCGTTGCTTCTTCTATATGTGCTAACTCGTCTGCAAATTTAATTGCTTCCTTAAAAGTATGAAATGACACAATATGCTGTTCCCATTCTGTTCGATTCTCTATTGGCAAAACTGCTTCCAATACGATGCCAGTTGTACCATAGTTATGTATATATTGTTCTATTTCTTCTCCAGCTACATCAAATATTTGCGGTTCTTCTTCAACGGTCATTACCGTTACACCTAAAATGTTTTGATCCCATAAATTGCCCCATCTTATGGAGCCGATACCTCCGGATCCCCCACAAAGAAATCCTCCAACTGTTGCAGTCATAAATGTACTAGGAAAAATCCGCAATTCTTTTCCTTGTGCACGCAGATTCTTTTCTAACACACCTAGCTTCATTCCGGCTTGTACACGAACTGTTTGATCAGTAACCTCCAATAAACGGTTTAGCATCGTTAAGTCAAGTACAATTCCGCCTTTAAGAGGGATAGCTTGTCCATAGTTCCCTGTACCTGCTCCACGAATAGTGACCGGAACTTTATGATCTACCGCAAAAGCTACAATTTCTTTCACTTCATCCATAGTCGTTGGCTTCATAATGCAATCAGCAATCTTTTCTTTTAACTCTTCATAAAGAACTGGTGAATACCAATAATAGTCTTTTGATAAACGTTCCTTTACATTTTGACTGACAATTACTTTATCTTCTCCCATTAATTCCATTAATTTTTCCAGCCACATATTTAACCACCACCACCTAAAATTTTAAATAATGCGAAACTTTTGCTGCAATATCACTAAACTTATGATCTGTTCTTAGTTCTGCTTCCCTTGGAAAAGGAAGATCTACAGCTACCATATTTTCTACTTTTCCAGGACTAGGTGTCATTACTGCTATTTTTGTAGATAAATAAACCGCTTCAAATACATTATGGGTAATAAATAAAACAGTCATTTTTTCTTGCTCCCAAATTTTTAATAATTCTGCTTGTAATTTTTGTCTCGTAATTTCATCTAGCGCACCAAAAGGCTCATCCATTAGTAATAATTTTGGTTTAGCAATCAGAGCTCTTGCTATCGAAACCCTCATTTTCATTCCACCGGACAGTTCTCTTGGAAGTGCTTTCCTGTAATCTTCGAGTCCTACCATTTTTAATACTTTTTCAGCCATTTCACGCTTTTCCGCTTTCGGAATGGGACGAAATTCTAACGGAAGCATCACATTATCCATCACATTTCTCCAAGGAAGCAAGGTTGCATCTTGAAAAACAAAGGAAACATCGGTACTTTCCTTTTGCGCAAGACGTGGGCTTGTCCCCAAAATTTGTAGCTCTCCTTCTGTATGCTCAATTAATCCTGAAATCATTTTAAAAATCGTGGACTTTCCACATCCTGAAGGACCAACAAATGATACAAACTCTCCTTGCTGAATATTTAAGTTAACATTTTGCACAGCTGTTTTTCCATTTAAATACACTTTATTGACATTTTTCAAATGAACAATATTCCTATTACTTATCTGTTCGACGTCTAACACGGAAAGGTTTGAACTTGGTTTCAATGAATTCTCCTCCTTTTTAAAATGTCTCTGTTAAATTTCATTGTTGATTTTTGAATGGTCAGGGGAATCTACTCGCTTTCTGCGGACGAACCGGCAAGCCTCCTCGCTCGTACCCGTCTGAGCTGAGGTCTTGCCAGCCCGTTTTTTAAGCAGGAGTCTCGTAAATTCCCTTCCCAAAAACAACATTATCGTTTAAAAGAGCATTTAAAATAGTTGCAAAGTACTTTTAACGGTTGAAATGTTAAACCGAATCATTTCTTTTAATGCACTAGCTACTTGCTGACTAACAAGAGCATTGATTTTCCTTCCTTTTTCAATTGTAGCGCTTGCTGCATCTCCTGCTACACCTGTATTGGAAATATCATTCATTACCCAGGCAAAATAGCTTGACCCTTTTAAATATAGATGCTTTGTATCCTCCGGCAAGTGTACAAATTCAGTTGGACTTAAATCCATATTTACCCAAGATTCTTTTAATGCCAAAATCATGGAAGTTTCTACTTCCCCTGCATGTATGCCAAATTTTTGCTCTTTTTCAGAAATAAGTGAATCAATAACGGAGTAGTCAGGATTTAAACGAAAAACCGTTAACCCTGTTTCAATCCGAATATCTCTTGAAATCATATTTAATAAATCGTGATTGCCACCGTGTGTATTAAAAAGCAACAATTTCTTAAAACCACTTTGCTGCACACTCTTCGCAATATCAGTAATAACCGCTTGCAATGTGGAAGCAGACAATGTAATCGTACCTGGCATTCCTAAATGCTCTGTGCTTTTTCCATATGCAAGAGGCGGAAGCACCCAGATATTTTCCTCTTCTGGAAGCATCTCTAATGCTTGAACTAGAAGTCCCTCCCCTATTAAAGTATCTGTATAAATAGGTAAATGGGGACCATGCTGTTCGATAGCACCAACTGGTAGGACAACTACTACATCTTCCTTTTCTAAAACCTCTACTTCTTTTGTAGATAATCTTGGTAAAAATCTTTTTTCAAAAGCATGTCCAGAATAACGATTGTGTAGCATTCTTTCCTCATTCCTCCCGAAAACGTTTTTATTTTTCCAAAATTTTAATAAAGCACCTTACGCATAACATATTAAGTTATTTTTTCTAACATCATCACGTTATTAATGATAATAAATAGAAGTTAAATATTCATCAGCTTATATATCTATTTATTTTTTGAATTTTTGTACATTTTAAACAAAGGATTTACAATTCGTGTAATATATTCTTACACGCCCCCCCTTTAAAAGAAGCATCGTAATCATAGTGAATCACGATTGTCAGGTTTCAGCCAAAACCATCATAGACATATAGAATGGTATTTTACTTGTAATGTGATTCATTCCGCCTACACTTCACTCTCTATTGATCTACTTGTGAAAGAATAAAAAATTATTATTACAACTTTCTTCATCTTCTACAAATATAAGTGCGGACAGTGGTCACAGTGCTTAGCCATGATTAAATTAGATACTTCATGTGCAGTGAGATGGAAATGAAAATGGAGAATTACTGAGGAGTTGATTGCATCAAACTATCGATTGCAGGGAAGTCATGTTGAATGGACAACAACACTCACTTACACTACATACCTGCTACACAAAATATTGAAATCCTTCTTCTTTTTACTAACTATACCTAAAAATATTGTAACAAAAGAAGTAACAATGTCCTCCCAATAAAGAAAAATCATGCAATTTGTCTTTATTGGGGGTCTGACCCACATGCCCATCAAGCTAACGAAACGAATTTCCCCCAAAATGAAAAAAACGTTATTCTTTCAGTAAAATACTTGAAAAGGATGACGTTTTTTTATGAACCTCTCGCTTTCTGAAGAACTATATCTATTCTCACAAGAATTACAACGTTTTCTATCTCCAATCGTCCTACAAGAAGTCGCTAGCACATCGCTTACGCAACTATGTAGTCGATTAGAGGCTTCGACGGGCGTGCTCATGAGCCCAGAAGGATTGAATCAACGCTTTAATCCAGCAGCTGTCGCATTTCTTCGAGAAGTCTTTACTTCTCTTCTCACAAAAAAACTCTGTTCCAATCAATCGCTTTCTGCACACATGATGTCTATTTTCAATCGGATTCGTATTTTAGATGCGACGGTGTTTCAGTTACCAGATACCTTCGCCACTGACTATCAAGGTTCAGGCGGAAGTAGTCATACTGCGGGAGTGAAGATTCAACTTGAATACGATTTACTCAGTAGTCAATTTTTAAATGTGCAGCTTGGGCCGGGAAAGAACAATGATAAAACATACGGTACCATTTGTCTTGAAACCGTTGAAAAAGGAGACCTATGTTTGCGAGATCTCGGTTACTTCGATTTAAGTGATCTACAAGCGATTCACGATAAAAAGGCTTACTATATCTCGCGGTTGAAGCTGAATACACGCATTTATATCAAAAATCCCGAACCAGAATACTTCAAAAATGGCACACTGAAGAAACATACGGAATATATTCAGCTTGATATGGACCAGATGATGTCTGAACTACTACCAGGTGAAACGATTGAAATTCCTGAGGCGTACATTGGGCAAAATCAAAAGCTGCCAACGCGTGTCATTATTCATCGTTTAACCGACGATCAAACGCTAACGCGTTTGAAAAATCAAGCAATACGTGAAAAGAAAAAGGGTATTGTCATGAAGGATAAAAGTAAGCGTTTGATGGGCATGAATGTATCATCACGAACACATCGCCAGAAGAAGTGCCGACTAACTTCGTGCATGCCTTGTATTCACTACGTTGGCAAATAGAGATTTTGTTTAAAACATGGAAGTCGTTCTTTGAAATTGATGAAAACATCAAAAAAGAACGTCTTGAATGTCATTTGTATGGCCAACTCATTGGCATTCTCATCTGTTCCTCTACGATGTTTCAAATGCGACAGTTTCTACTCGAAAAGCAGAAGCAAGAACTGAGCGAATACAAAGCCATTTATATGATTAAGGATTACTTTCCGTTACTGTTCCAAGCAACGGCAGTTGACACAGATGAACTCTTGGCGATTCTGCATCGCCTCTATCAATTGCTTAAAAAGAATGGTCGTAAATGTCATCGTTACAAAAAAATGACCGTCTTCGATATTCTTGGTGTTGTCTATGAAACGACGTTGAATAACAGACAAGCTGCCTAGCGAAAAAATCACATTTTCATAGGTTTATTTGGCATGTTTATTTTTCCAAAACTCATTAGTCACAGTACAAAAATCAAGGTGTAGCTAGGGTTTCTCACCGTTAGCTTGATGGGCATGTTGCGGTACCCCAAATAAAAGTAACGAAAAAGAATGATAAAAAAGATTAATAAATCTGATTTTTTTGTATTATCATACTATTATTCACCGTTTAAAATTTTGATCTATTACTGATCGGAAGGAGTGAGGGCAATGAATATTAAACAATCTATCTTAAATAACTGTTACCCTCAATCATTTGTTTTTATTATTAATGTTTTTTATTTCTTAAGTAAGGAAGTCCTCTCTAAATTTCATATTATTCGAACATTTGTTAAACTTTTTTACAAAGATTCTTCTTATTCTTTTAGGTTTGTAGGTGGATATCGCAAAAAATATGAGATTACCTAAGTCTACCATATATTATGCAACAGTGTTTTCACACTTATATTAATGATTTTCTAGGTTGACTTTTTCTATAGTTTATTTTTGTATGTCTTTCAGCAAGCTCCAACATTCTCGTTGCTGCTACCTGAGCTTTAATAGCCAATTGTTCTTCATTAATATTTACAAGCCTTCCTTCTTTCACTACTACTTTTCCCCCGACAATGGTAGTATCAACTTGTGAAGTTCCAGTTAATATAGGTAAAGAAATATCATCAAATAAAGCACCTGCAAATTCCAATCGATTAGTATCAATCATAAATAAGTCCGCTGCTTTCCCAACTTCTAATGAGCCGATTCCGTCTTCCCAGCCTAGAATCCGAGATGAGCCTCGTGTTGCTACATACAAACAATCCTCTGCACTTAAAGCAGTCGATCCATGTTGTAGTTTATGAAGTAAGTTCAGCACCTTTAACTCCAAAAGCATACTAGAGGCATCGTTTGAAGCGGAACCGTCGACTCCTAACCCCACTTTGACACCTGCTTTTAACATCTTCTCAATTGGGAATGTTCCTGACGATAATTTCATGTTACTACTTGGACAGTGAGCTATTCCACATCCACATTGCCCAATTTTTATAATCTCATGATTATTAAACCAAATGCCGTGTGCATACCAAACATCATTCCCTACCCATCCAGTTTCCTCCATCAACTCTAACGGTCGTAGCCCTAATTTTTCTATACAAAATTGATCTTCATCCACAGTTTCCGCTAAATGCGTATGCATCCTTACACCGTAGCTTCTTGCGAGAGCTGCTGATTCTTTTAATAAGTCTTTACTAACTGAGAATGGTGAGCAAGGAGCAACTCCAACACGTAACATTGAAAATTTACTCGAATCATGATAGGTCTCAATAACTCTTCTAGTATCTCTTAATATTGTTTCTTCATCCTGTACGACTTCATCTGGTGGCAAACCTCCATTTGACCTACCAAGACTCATCGATCCTCGCGTAGGGAAAAAACGTATGCCCAAATCATTTGCTGCATGTATTTCTTCATCAATTAATTCTCCACTTATCGAATTAGGAAATACGTAGAAATGATCTGAAGCTGTTGTACAACCACTTTTTAATAATTCTCCTAATCCTACCATAGCACTTAAATAAACATCCTCTGGTGTAATATGACGCCATATATCATAAAGAGTGATTAACCAGTCAAACAATTCGACATTTTGAGCTCTCGGGATATTTCGTGTAAAAGTTTGATATAAATGATGATGTGTATTTATTAAGCCTGGAAAAATTATTTTTCCTCTTGCATCAATTACTGTATCAGCAGTTTCATATGGAATATCTATTCCAATAGCCCTAATCTCTTGACCTTCTACATAAATACTCCCACCTGGATAAAGGTTTTTATTATCATCCATTGTTATAATGTTTCTCGCATTTTTTATTAATAATGTTTTTTTCATCAAATCACCTTCTATTTATGTTACTTTATCTAAAAGAACAATAAATTTCCTTTTCTATTTAATATAAAATACTGTTTTCACCATTTTAATGGATCGTTTTTTAATAATGTGAGAGTTCAGCCATTTTCATTTTTTGTTCAACTCTCTCTTTCTTATTCAAGATGATATTTAAAAATAATAGAGTTAAAGTACCCATCACGATTCCGTTACCTAAAACAAGTCTTATCGTTTCAGGAAAAGCATCAAATGCATGAGGAATGGCATTAATACCTAAACTAATCCCTAAGCCAACTGCCACAATAATTTGGTTTGAAGCTTTTAATAAATCTGCTTTTGACAGGGTTTGAATCGAAACGGTTATAAGCATGCCAAACATAGGAATCATTGCACCACCTAGAACAGGTGCAGGAATGACGATCGCTAATGCTGCAATTTTAGGAAAAATACCTATAAGGATTAACATGATACCTGCAACAGCAACTACATATCGATTTGTTACCCTCGTCAATGAAACTAGTCCAACATTTTGAGTAAAGGAAGTATGGTTAAAGGAATTAAAAATTCCACTGAAAATAACGGCTATCCCTTCTGCATGTACCCCCTTCTTTATTTGTTCTTCTCCAATTTTTGTATAACAAACCTCACCTAATGCTGTGAATACCCCTACACTCTCAATCATAATAATAATAGCTATCAAACTCATAATAAGGATAGAAGAAAGATCAAATGTAGGCATTCCAAAATAAAAAGATGTAATTGGCACAAACCACTCTGCATCACTAACAGCTGATAAATTTACTTTTCCAACCAAATAAGCTATGAATGTTCCTGCCAACATAGAGATCAATACGGAAATTACCTGTAAAAAGCCTTTTAATAATGTATTGCAAACGAGAAAGGTGAACAAAGTCACTATAGCTAATGTTAAATTTTCTAAGGATCCAAAATCCTCTGAGCCTACACCGCCAGCAACATAATTCATGGCTACAGACATTAATGAAGCACCAATAATTAATACAATTGATCCAGTAACTACAGGAGGAAAGTATGGAATAATCTTACTGAAAAAGCGACTTAATATAGTGACGACAATGCCTGAAACAATGACAGCCCCAAATACACCTTGAATACTATGAATTTGTCCAATCGCAATAATTGATTCTACGACTGTAAACGAAATTCTCATCATTACAGGTAATTGTATACCTACGCCTTTTCCTCCTATTACTTGAATTAATGTGGCAATTCCACAAGTAAATAAATCAAAGGATACTAAATAGATAAGTTGCTCTTGCGTTAAGCCAATTGCTGGTGCAATAATTAATGGAACTGCAATTGCACCACCATACATCACACACATATGCTGAAACCCTAGAATAATTAATTGACCAATACTTAATTTCTCGCTTTTCAATTGAATCAGCCCTTTCTTATAATTCCGTTAAACTAGATAAGATGTATAAGATGGTTATCATCTAATCCTTCATTGTGCCCGAGTATTTTACCAATGATATAAAACTGAGATTTCCTTTATTATTCTTGGTAAGCAAAAACGTATAGAATTTTATATTTTTCACTTAAATGGCTGAAGAATATTTCTTTTATGTACTGTTTTCTCTATAAATAATGAAAGTACTTTCTTCACAGCATGAACATAACAATTTAAAATACCTCCTTTTCGTACATAATAAGTAAAAACAAAAGCCCCTCCTGTCTTCTTTTAAGAAGACAGGAGGGGCAAATAAATAAAGAAACACAGTCCTTTAGAAACTCTTTGCCACTCAAATTCATAAAAAATGAGTTTAGAATGAAAAAATGATACGATATGAAAGTTTTAAAACCTTAATGCAATTATAATTTTTTTATAGTAATATTTGTATATTTTTGTAAGGTTTTCTAACATGATTTTTTAAAAGGTGGGCTATGTTAAAGCTCATTGTTAATTTTGCCACCTTGTTGATTTACTTGTGAATAAGAAGAAAAAGGTTGATGTATTCCCACTTGAGGTTGCCAAGATTTATATATGCTCATTAGGGATTTGTATCTAAATAGACCGTTTTTGTTACTATAAAACAAGTGTCTTTCTCCTCATATTAAGTGTAGCTTTGAAATAAAGTTTGACCAAAACATTACTCGGAAAGTTGATTTACCGTTAATAAAAGATTCAGTTTATGTATAAAAGATTAATCAAAAACAGGCTTTATTGCGATTTATTTTTATAATATTTTATTTCAAAATTACAAAGGATTACCATATAATCACATCATGATTTCCCCTTAGAATTTGGAAACAATTCTTTTTATGACTTTACTTCATGATTCCCTTTTTTCAATCTCGAGATAAGTAAAAGTAGTAGTGGCAGTAAAAGGCAACTTGTCTCCAAAATTTAGACAGCAAGTTGCCTTTTTCCTTGTCTATTTTTCCTCTTTTTCTTGGAGGAGTTTTAGAATCCGCTTGAGATTGACGGCGAATATCGCTGTAGCGCCTTGAATTTCCATGCCGAATAGACCCGAGGATGATGCTGTATCATAGCCGTGTCTGTGTTTAAGTTCACTTTTTTTCGCTTCAATTTTATAGCGGGTTTTCGCTAGGTTTTTAAATCTTTCTGTATTATGAAATGCTTCTTGATCTTTATGTTCCGTTGATTTGATGGTTACAGAATAGGATTTACTTTTCGCTCCTTCTTTATAACATCCTTCTCGGAAAGGACAAACTTTACATTTCTCAATATCAAAAAGATATTTGATTCTAGGGTTTTTATCTTGCCCCTTTCTTTCATCTATTTTCTTTTGAATGGCCATGTGTCCTGCCTTACAAATATACATCCCTGCATCTTTATTAAATTCAAATTCTTCTTCTTTTGTCCGTCTCCCATTTGTAATAAGTGGATGTAATTTAGAAATAAGTTCTAGTTTCTCTTCTTTTGTATAGCAAATATTTTCATTTTCCGAGTAGGCAGTATCCCCAATGATTGTTTCAATTTTCATTCCTGTTTTTTGGCTTTTTTCAGTTAACTCTGGAAGATACTTTCCATCACTTTTTTCTCCTGTTGTCACAACTGCTGCAGTTATAATTCGTTCATCACACATCGTGTAATGTGTTTTATATCCAAAGAAAGAAGAATCCTCTGATTTATACCCCACACGTGCATCTGGATCCTCTGAAAAGCTCAATTGTTCGGTGTAGTCTTCTACCACTTCTTTTAAAACATTTACTTTCTCCTTCACGGCAGGGATGGCAGCGATTTGTGGTTCTGATTCAACAACTGAAAGGAGTTGACGGCAATAATCCAATTCTTCATTTACTTCATTAGAAGTTGTTTTTGGTGGGAATTTTTCTTTCATTGAATCGTCAATTTGGTAGACAGCTTTTCGAACATTTTTAGATTTCTCTTGTAAAAATTCTTTCGGTGACTTTTGGTTATAACGTGCTTTTGTATGAGTAGAATCTACAATAATGGTTTTACTCTTTATGATTTTTTTATCAAGTGCAATCTCCACTGTTTTGCCGATAAGCATATCTAATAAACCCACATCTTGAAGACGGAGCTTACGAAATTTCGTTAAGGAACTTGGATCAATGACGGCCTCTTCTGGTGCCATATCGAGGAAATATTTAAATCACATATCATATTTGGAACGTTCTACTACATCTACATCTGACAAATCATAAATCGATTTAAGCAAGAGATATTTGAACATACGAATCGGCGGCACTGCATTACGACCGTTATCCAGACAATATTTTGTTTTCAATTCTTCAAGAATAAAGGAAAAGTCCACTAAATCATTGATCTGGCGAAGCATATTATCTTTTGGGACAACGAAATCATAAATAGCTAGAACGGACTAAACGTGAAAGATTCTTGATTAGAAATCATTTTTATACCACCTACATACTTTTTAATATCATAATTATAAAACAAAAAGGCAGTTGAAAGTTCGATTAAATAAAACTTTCAACTGCCTAATAAAAAATTGGACTTTTTCAGTGGCCTCGTTTTGCTCCTGTGGGGTCTCGTCTTTCTCGCTAATCCCGTAGGAGTGGAGCGGACGCCTCTCCAAACAAATGGGGTATTTCTTTTACATAAAGGGTATCCCATAAATAGGATTATAAAAAAGGCAATAGGATGCCCGGGCGTATGAAATGTAATTTTTCACCCTCCCTTGACATCCTATTTTCATGAATTAAACCTTTAAAAAGCGGACTTTTGAATCAATCCATTTCTATTAGCTCGTAATCCTTTCACACGGTTAAAACTCCTACCTGGTCTTTTAGGAACTCTATTCCTTTGAATTTCATTCAGTATTTTTTATACAGCTTATTACGCTTTCTGGCGCTTTTTTCTAACATTAATTGAATAAAATTATCTTTCAGCTTTCCTTTTAAAAGTCGTTGATTGGCGGCATATTCATATTTCAACTCTTTTCCATTCTGTTCTTTGGAAATTATTTCATCTGCTTCTTGTTTTACAAGGGCGGCTATGTTTGCGAGAAACATGGTAGCATAAAAATCCTGTTTAATAGATAAAGCCGTATCACCAGTGAATTTTTGGATATAAACCTTATTTTTCAACTCATCATATTTTGTTTCAATTCCCCAACGTTTAAAATAAAGGACCTTAAAATCGTCTATTCCCAGCTTTTCTTCTATATTGGTGAGGAGAAGTTCTTCCTCACCGGAATCCAAAGTGAATTTAATGGCACGTAAACGGATGACTTCTCCTTGTTTTTTTCCACGCTGTTTCAGTTCAATGATTTGATCTGTTTCCGTTTGTTTAATGGTGGACATATAATAACGGATAGGTATAAAAAAATGGGTGTGCACGTTGGATGAAGGATGAAGATAAATTTACTTCACCCCAACATTTGACGTTGAACCTAAAAAGTCAAGTAATTTGTTAGTTTTAATATAACAATTTTATGACAGTTTAATCTAATAACATTTTATGGAATCTTAAGTTGATGACATTGGGTCTGACCCAATGTCATCTTCTTTTTCAAAAATCGCCTTTTTTACTCGATAAAATCATTAAATCTTTATACATTTTGACTGATGTACATCTATTTGTTGTATTGCGGCGAGAACTTTATCCATGTCCTCCTTAGTCCCGATTGAAATACGTAGATACTGCTCAATACGTGGCATTTTATAAAATCTTGTCAAAATCTTTTGTTTCTTTAATCCTTCATACAACTCCTCCGCTGTTATATATCTTGGCTGAATCAACACAAAGTTTGTCAAACTGTCCAGCACTGTATAACCCATACGGCGAAGTTCTTTTGTAAAGTAGCTTCTAATTGCGATAACCTCTTGCACACAATTTGAAAAATATTCATTATCATCTAATGATGCACAAGCAATTTTTTCTTGAATCATACTCATCATGAATGGATTCGTCGTTCCGCGAACCCCGTTCAAATCATGAATGAGCGAAGCATCTCCCAATACAAAACCAATTCTCGCACCCGCTAAATTCCGTGATTTCGAAAAAGTTTGTACTACTAAAAGATTATTGTATTTTTTCACCAGAGGCGCCACTGAAACACCACCGTAATCAATATACGCTTCATCGATAATCACTAAGCGATTCAAATCACTCTTAACCAATCGCTCTATATCTTTAACAGGTAGATAATGACCAGAAGGGGCGTTGGGATTGACGATAACGACAGCATATGGAAGAGAAATATAATCCTCTACATCAATCTTTAAAGCATCTCCAACAGGAACTTCATGGTAATCGTTCTGTACTTCAAGACATTTCATATTCCATTCTTCATACTTCCCGTGAACCACTCCTATATCGTATTTCTTATTCTGTACACCCAAAAGAATATCCGTAGAATCCTCTACAACATTTAGTTCAACCGTTATGTCTTGATCATTTAAGTAAATGTCTTCGAGTTTTTTTAATAAATGATTTTTTAAAAAGTTAATGTCTGACGCTATCGACACATGTGTTTCATTTTTGCCCGAGTGCTTCAGGTCATCTTCCATTGAAGAAAGAATATTCAGTATCTTTTTCGCAGCCTCAAAAACAATCACTCCACTTTCGGTTAACTCTTTATACTTACCAACCTGTTTGAAAAGTTCACAACCAAACTCCTCTTCCATTTTTTTATTTGCAAGGTAACTGCCGGTTGCGTATAATTCATTTGCTTTGCTGCTTCCGAAAAATTCAATGTCGTCGCTGCATAATAAAAAGTTCTTATATTTCGAATTTCAACCATAAGCCACCCGCTTTCGCTCGTGTCACTTTTTCTAACACATATTCATTAATAATGTGTTATTTAAGTATCTTCATTATTAAATCGGTAAATATATGTTATATATTATCACGCGGAAATGTAATTACAATAGGAAATAAATAAAACAACCTATAAATATTTTTTATAGATTTGTTCAAAAAATGCTTTTTCTAACAAATTATCAAAAACTAAATTTCCATTATTAGAAATAAAAGTTAAACAAGCATTCCCCGTAATGAGAAATGCTTTTTTTCTTGTCTAAAATCAAAAAGAATCATTATATAACAACAATAATATAACTATATTCAATATTTTTTTATTGTAAAACGATAAATATTATGTTAAATTCAGATTGAAAATAACTAAGTGAGGTGCTTTTTATGAAACGAGGATCAACACTCTTTTTAAAAATAGCTGTTATTCTTATTGGAATCCCAATTCTTGCTTTGTGCATCTTTTTGGTGCCGGAAATAGCAAAGTTTGCAGCAGAATTGTATCCAAATATTGCTTCTATAAAATATCTTGTTTTTATCGATTTGTATGCAGCGGCGATACCTTTTTATTTTGCTCTGTATCAGGCTTTTAAACTTTTACACTATATTGACAAGAACAATGCGTTCTCGCAAATTTCTGTAAAGGCTTTAAAGAAAATAAAATACTGTGCAATCATTATCAGTAGTTTGTTTGTAGTAGGCATGCCCCTCTTTTATCTTGTGGCAGAGAGAGATGATGCTCCAGGTATCATCTTAATCGGATTGGTCATTATTTTCGCTTCAACGGTTATTGCCGTCTTTGCTGCTGTTCTTCAAATGCTGTTAAAAGAGGCAATTGATATAAAATCCGAAAATGATTTAACGGTCTGAGGTGAAAACAATGGCGATTATAATCAATATTGATGTGATGCTGGCGAAAAGGAAAATGAGTGTAACAGAACTTTCAGAGAGGGTTGGAATAACAATGGCTAATCTTTCTATATTAAAAAATGGAAAGGCAAAAGCGATTCGTTTATCCACTTTAGAGGCGATTTGCAAGGCTTTAGAATGTCAACCTGGAGATATTTTAGAATACCGAAGTGATGAAGACGCCGAAGATTAAATATTTAACATGTAGAAGGAATGAAAGTTATTCGGCGGTGAACCGATGCACTTAACCCTAAATCTATTTAGCTACTATACAATTCAGGCAGATATGGAGAAAAAAACTTTGGAGGCATAAATCATGAGAGCACTAAGACAACTCGTTCGTTTTGGTTGGGAGCAGGCCCTATCATGTTTGTTTCCTGTCGTTATTTTTGCCTCTTTGGCTTTTACAAAAATCATGCCACTTCCATTCCTGCCACGGTATGACTGGCTGCTTCTCATCTGCCTTCTGATGCAGGGCTGGATGGTGCGTTCTGGCCTTGAAACACGGGATGAACTTAAAGTGATTACCTTGTTCCACCTTATTGGACTTGCGCTTGAACTTTTTAAGGTACATATGGGCTCCTGGTCTTATCCAGAGGAAGGATATTTCAAAATTTTTGGAGTGCCTTTGTATAGCGGATTCATGTACGCAAGTGTAGCGAGTTATCTTTGCCAGGCGTGGAGGAGGTTAAAGGTTGAACTCATTAAGTGGCCACCGTTTTTGGTAGTTGTACCTCTTGCAGCTGCGATTTATTTGAATTTTTTCACCCACCATTATTGGATGGACGTTCGTTGGTGGTTATCTGGACTTGTAATGATCGTCTTTTGGCAATCATGGGTTACATACGAGGTTGATGGAACTCGTTACCGTATGCCACTCGCCCTTTCTTTTGTACTCATCGGATTTTTTATATGGATAGCCGAAAATATCGCAACGTTCTTTGGAGCTTGGGAATATCCAAACCAAACCGATACATGGAGTCTCGTTCATCTAGGAAAGGTGAGTTCATGGCTCTTATTAGTGATTGTTAGCTTTCTTATAGTAGCAACATTAAAGCAGGTTAAGGGAAAGATTCCACTAAGATAGATACTATTTGTTAAGAACCCTCTTTAAAAAAAGTCGAATCCTCAGCATAGTAAGGAATTCGACTTTTTTTGATAGCTATTGGGTCAGACCCCAATACCTCATTTCCCTTGTAAAATCGTTTTAACTCCATCTAAAAACTGCTTCATTTCATCATCAGTGCCGATAGTGACTCTTAAATAGTTTGAGATTCTTGGTTTGTTAAAGTAACGGACAAGAATGCCCATGCTTTTTAATTGTTGAAAAATTGTTTCAGCATTTATTTCTGGATGCGTGATAAAAAGGAAATTTGCTTTTGACGGGACGATCGAAAATCCAAGCTCTTTTAATTCAGCAACTGTCTGCTCTCTTGTTGTTATGATTTTTTGTGCCATTTGTTGAAAATAATCGTGATCTTCAATCGCTGCAACAGCACCTGCCAGCGCTAGACGATCCAGTGTGTAGGAATTAAAAGAATTTTTTAATCGATTAAGACCATCAATTAACTCAGCGTTACCAAGGGCAAAGCCAACTCGTATTCCAGCAAGGGAACTGAATTTTGAGAGTGTTTGGACGACAAGTAAATTTGGATAATCCTGTATAAGTGGGATGGCAGATTCCCCTCCAAAATCAACATAAGCTTCATCAATAATCACAACGCTTTCTGGATTCGCATCAAGAATGGTTTTGATGTCAGATAATGAAAGAAGCTGTCCGGTTGGTGCGTTTGGATTCGGAATTACCACTCCTCCATTTGGCTCGCAAAAAGAAGCAATGGGAATACTAAAGTCTTCTTCAAGAGGAATGAGATTTACTTGTAAACCGCATAAGTTCGCGTAGACCTTATAAAAACTATATGTAATATCGGCAAATAATACAGGTTGATCAGGTGAAAAGAAAGACATGAAGCTAAAACCAAGCACCTCATCAGATCCGTTGCCAACAAAAACTTGATTGCTCGAGAGGTTATAATGCTTTGCGATTGTTTCTCTCAATCGATCACAGTTTGGGTCAGGATACAAGCGTAATTGTTCATCAGCAGCTTGCTTAATGGCTTCTAGTACATAAGGAGAAGGAGGATACGGATTTTCATTTGTGTTTAATTTTACATATGATTTATCCTTCGGCTGTTCTCCAGGAACGTACGGTTCTAGTTTTTTGACAAGTTCATTCCAATACTGGCTCATAGAACACCTCTTCTTTTCATATTGCTAACAACTGTTTGGAAAGATGCTTTTTTCGTTAGCTTATATCTAAGAATAACAGTTCTTCATTTTTCTCGTCCAGTCTTTAAAATGAAGCGGTTAGACCTGTGGAGGAATCTTTTTGATTGGCTGTTTCCGTATAGATTGTTGCTTTTAAACCCGCAGCCCGAATACACTTCGCTTTCCGTGGGCGAGCGTCGAGCCTCCTCATCGCATACGCTCCTGTGGGGTCTCGTCTTTCTCGCATTCCCACAGGAGTCTACGTGTATTCCGTCTGCTGAATACTTCTTCCCCCATTTTTTTATGTAAAAAACAACAAACTTTGAGAAAACAGCCGTTTGATTTTGCCATTTATTTTGGTGTGATTCTATAAGGGATTTGATCCAATCGCTTGCTATCACGGACCAAAATTCTTCTTCTGGATGAACGTATCGTTCTTGTTCTTTTGTCCGTTTCTTTAATCTCCTACTATTTAAACTTTTCTATAAATAGAAAAAAAACCGCACCCTATTGCTTCAAATCCCTATACTATTAATATTACGGGGCGTCACTGCGACGTGCCACTATATAATCTTTAGGACCCTCCACAATTATTGTTAATTTTTTTGTTTTTATTAATTCAGTAGTTTCTTTGTTTTTCGGGAGCAGCAGCAGCCCATCTTGTCTTGTCATAAATTCTTTGTAATTACCGTTTTTTACATGAAGGTCTCCAAATAATTCCGCCGCTAAGATTTTGCTCTGAGACCAACCTTTTTCATAAATATATATATCATACCCATGATAGTTCTCTTTAGATTCTAGCTTTTTTAGTACCTCTTGGACATCGGGTAAGCGCATATTTTGTATGTTATTTAGAATTTCCATTTCATATTTACAAAAGGTAAAAATAATTATAAAAACGACCATAATGTTTAAAATACCATTTTTGCTCGTTTTTATCATTTTGCTAACAAATATACCTATCAACAACGCCATTACAGGATAAAGAGGCAGTATATACCATCTTAGCTTTGTTTCAGCAATGGTAAAAACAGAAAATGGAATGATAACCCATAACAGTATTCCAAAAGTATATTTTTTATCTGCTCTTTCTATCTTATTATGTGAACTCAAACTTAAGAAAGAGAAGAATCCTCCAACTAGCAATAGGAGCCAAAAGAAATACTCTACTTGAAATATGTTAACATAATACCAAATATCACCTGTATGACCTTCAAGCGGCTCTGAAGACCGCTTTAATAGATCATATTCAATCATCGTTTTAAAAAACCTTACACCATCAGATTGGTATCTAATCATAACCCAAGTTAAGATCGGAAAAAAAATAGAAAATAGAAACATAAACCAGGTTTTTATGTTCCATTTTAAAATGTTTTTTGTAAATAGTAAGTACATTCCTACAATAATAGCAATACTGCCAGCATGCCAGCTCTTTGTAAGAAAAGCTAGGGAGAACAGAAATCCTGATAAATAAAGCCATTTGATATTCTTTTCCATTAAGAGTAAACATATGATGGAAGAAGCAAAAAATAGATTAAACAGGGAATCAGCATCTCCTGTTCTCGCTGAATGTTCAAGAATAAACGGTTTGCTTGTTATAAGAACAGCAGCTGTAACGAAGGAAGCCAGGCCTCCATGCTTGTATTTGACAAAAAGCGATAAAACGATTATTAATACAAGTGTACTAATTGCAGATACCAACCGCAGTCCCAAAGGATTAAATCCAACTATTTTGTAGCCTAGCATAATCGACCAAAAGCTGATAGGCGGCTTTAGATTCCAATAATCCGGCTCATATCTAAAGGTATTTACAATATAATTTCCTGTTTGGAGCATTTCATATGCGCTAATACCATGCCTTGATTCATCCCAATCCTTTATAGGTGCAATATTTAAATGGAAAAATAGATTGATGATGGCAACCAATAAAATGATAGAAAAAAATAGAAAGTAATATTTTTCAAGAAACCATACTATTTTTTTCAATATATTATTTACTTCGTTCATATTCTATTGCTTCTCCAATTCTTTTACTAAAATTTATCGATTCGTTTACTATGTACAACGGTCTATTCTTGCTTTCGTCAAAAATACGGGCTAAATCTTTTCCTCTTATTATTGAATTGTCTGTCCACGATGAAAGAGATTATTATCTTTTTTAATTACCACTCTAGACATATAGTCCTGTTCATAACCATTTTACATTTTTCTAACTATTTTTCACCTAATAATTGGTATATTTTACAAACTTCATAATTTCCACTTATTATTTTTACAAAATCTTTACAGGCAGTGGGCATGACCATCGTTACGTGCAAGCACTTGAATATCAACAGGATTCAATGTATTGCGCCAAAACCAATTGTTCTTTGCTGTTTCTCGATAAAAATATTCTTGTTGTTCAGCATTTCCCCATAAATGTGATGTGATTAAATTTACGAAATGATAACCATAGACATGAGCTAGGGAACTATCATATTTAGCCAAAGTTCTTACAATAGAAACAACATCTATCTACGTTTCTCCCCATCCACCGAACTTTTCAGGAATAAGAACTTTTAAAAGGTCCTCCTATCAACCCTTGACTTTGACTTATTTGCTATTATACGCTGACCCCCTCATGTTAACCATGACCTACACCATATAAAAATACCCCCACCCTACTAGGTGAGGATACTTTTGATTCTAAAAAAGTTCATATGTTTACATGCAACTAAATCAGACTATTTCTCTGCTTTATAACTTACCGCTGTTCGTGAACTTTCTGTCATTCCAGAACGAGTAACGGTTACATATACTTTGCCTGCTTTTTTTCCGAGCTGTTTGATCGATAAATTTACAGATGAACCACTCGCTTTTTTGGTTGCTAATACAGTTCCTTTTTTACTTGCATTATATACTTTTACTGTATCCCCTTTAGATAGGCTCTTTACTGTAATCTTATCTTTTTTCCCTTTATTATTTGCTGCTTTTATTTGAGATGTTTTTAAAGGGTTAGACTTCAATGAAACGCTAACTTCATATGGTACATTTACTGCATTATAATTGTAATTATTTACAACTAAATAATAGGTTCCTTTTTTCATCTTTTTATTGGAAGTTGCGTAACCTGAAACTATTTCCCTATCATCTGTTGTTAATGTACTATAAGTATGACCTGACCTATTTTGTATATTCGCATCCCATTTTATTCCTGCTTTTTGTTTCATTTTTATCGTTACTTTTCCATCACTAGGTAAAGTAAATTTATAAATATCTTTATCTTCGTAATCATTTTCACTGCCATAATATTTTTGATTTAGTTTCATTTTATTAGCAGCAGATAAACTATTATTAAATTCTTTTTCATAATTATTGCTTTTCGTAAATTTAGCTTTTAAATCATATGTTTTATCTTCTGAATGATAATCTCCCTCTACCCTAATATAGTATGTTCCTTTGGCAAGTCCTGTATTTACGACAGAATTTCCTTTTACTAACTCACTATCATCTGAATTAAGGTTTTGATAAGTTTCTCCTTTACTATTTTGAATAGTAGCAGTCCAACTTGATCCAGGCATATTTTTTAGTGATAATGCTACATTTCCGTCGCTCGGCAATGTAAATGTATAAAAATCCTTATCATTATATTTATTAATTCTGCCATTATATAATTGATTTAAGTTAATAGTATTTGCAGCTGTAACATTATTATTATTCTCTTTTTCATAATTATTGCTTTCGGTATAACCTACACTCATTTCATATGGAATGTTCTCAGCTGAGTAATAGTAATCTACTTTAATATAATAAGTTCCTTGCGGCAAGCCTACTTCGGTAGTCGTATTTCCATCAACTGATCCACTGTTATCTGTACTAAGTTCCTCATAAATATTTCCTTGACTATCTTGAATATGCCCCTCCCATCTCGATTCTAACTTGTTCTTAATAGCTAATGAAACATTGCCATCCTTTGGAATAGTAAATTTATAAAAGTCCATATCATTATAATTATTGATACTACCAATATACGTTTGATATGTTTGGATATCATTTGCACTTGTTACATCATTGTTCATTTCTTTTTCATATGTACTACTTTTTGTGAAATTCACAGAAAATTCATATGGTATACCATCTGCATTATAATAATTATTTATTTTTATGTAATAGGTTCCTTTTGGCAACCCTACTTGTGTAACAGCATCTTCAGATACCATTCCACTACTATCAGTTTTTATATCTTCGTAAACATCTCCATTGCTATTTTCAATGCTGCCATACCAAGTTGTATCAGATTTTTGTTTTATTGATAAAGTAACATTGCCATCTTCTTCTAAAATCACTTTATAATAATCGGTATCGTCAAAGCTTGTTAATTCTCCAGAATACCTCTGGTTAACATTTATTAATGCTGCATCTGCAGCATCTGCATAAACAAAATGATTTTGTTTGATTATAAAGAAAATGAACAAAGTAATGATTGTAAAAAATACTTTTCTAAAAATATTATTCAATTTGATCAACATCTCCCATTAGTTTATTCATAAAAAATCTTATAAAGGGTTTGATCCCTTTACTCAAAATATTCCTATTGCAATTCCTCAAACTCTTCTACCCTCATCCATCCAGTTTATCTAAAAGCAACAATCTTTTGATTAATCTGTCACTAACCTCCTCCCGACTTC
Source organism: Niallia yueguangensis (assembly GCF_052663115.1). Classification (NCBI taxonomy): domain Bacteria; kingdom Bacillati; phylum Bacillota; class Bacilli; order Caryophanales; family Bacillaceae; genus Niallia; species Niallia yueguangensis. The sequence continues at coordinate 134,815 of NZ_JBQTCX010000002.1, read as the reverse complement.
CTTGAATATTTATTAAATACCCCTATAGAACTATTTTACTATATATTTTACAATAAAAAGTATTTCTTTTATGACAAATTACGACAAAAAAGCTGATCATACTCTCTTCAAATCTTCTCAGAATCAGCAATTGACTGCGCAGGATTACCTGGACAATCAATTCAATAGTTGCTTTACGTTTATTAACAGAATGCCCTTCTCCAAAAGACAACTTCTCCATTAAAACATTTTCCCCAATGGTCCCTCTTCGCTAACGATATCTTGAATCTCATAAATGGAAATAGGAAAGTAAGGAAATCCATATGCATATGCCGTTAATTCATATAGCTGGTAATAAAGAACGAGGGACTTGTCGGCAATATAAAAATCTTGACTGGGACTAATCGCTTTAAATGGCTCAAATATGAAAATGTCACGCTCCTTTATTTGTTGGCCGACTATTTTAGAAAGCACCTCAACATACGGGCTGTTCGGTTTAAACAAATCAGAGAGTTTATATTTCTCACCGGTGTGTACATTAAAAGTTAATCCTACAATATACGTCATTCCATGTGCTCCACCAGAATAAGAATAATGCTCGATGGTTAAACTCAAAATGCCTCTTTCATTCGTTTTCAGTTCAAAAAAACCGGTTATTTCGGTTTGTGGATTTTCGTAATATCCTTGCTTTTGAATTAATTCCCTTACCGTTTTTATGATTTGTTGATTGATCGCTGTTTGAGCAGATTGATTCTTAAGACCATGTACAACTGGAACATATACGTCCAATCGCGGCTGCTTTATTCTTTGTATCGCTATTTGTGTTGGAAAATCCATCTCTCATCCCATCCTCTATTAGTCTATCTTATAGCGTATTCACGGGACTTGTTCTATTTGCACTCGGCTGAGAAAGTTTCACACTTTCCTTTACACTTAGATTCGTTTTGTAAAATAAAAACGAAAAAGCCTATTTTCCTATATTTAAATAGAAAAACAGGCTTTTTAAACTTGATTTGTATGAACCATTTAACTTGCAACAGGTTTTCCTCTCTACAAAATCACCCTCAACTTCTCAACCGCCCCTTTCTTCCACCATTTCACTGCAGAGGGAGAGACGTTTTCTTTTTCGGCAATTTCTTTAATGGTCATCTGATGGATAATCGTATAGATGACCCATTTGGTTTGGCAGTCTGTTAATGGCTTGCATAGTTGTCTAATCATATATTCATCTTCTGTATACAGGCTGGGGCTTTCTATTACGGACCAAAATTCTTCTTCTGGATGAACGTATCGTTCTTGCTCTTTTGTCCGTTTCTTTAATTCATCGACAAATCTTCCCCACATATGCCGGTAAAGATAGCTGCTGTATTTGCCTTTCTCTGGCTGAAAGGTATGGGATGCTTCCCAAATACTAATTAAGCCAAGCTGCACAAATTCTTCCTTATTTTTATAAATGGAGAGGTTTTTTATCATATGATGGATCATTGGAGTATACTGTTCTACTAAACTTTCAAAACTAGCAAGTTCCATTGTCTTTTCCTTCTCGAAAAGCGCTTTTCTTGTTATTCCTAGGTAACACTTAACTTACAGGAAAAAGAAAAGCGGAGCGAAAGCAAAAACTGAATGCTTGAAGCGAAAAAAAGACCAATATGCCCAAATTTCGGTCCAAACTTAAAAAACGGCTAAAGAAAACATAAAAAAAACAGCAAATTACGTCTTTACCATAAATATTACTCCCAATAACAATGGAATTTAAACAAACGTTTGATTAAAACTATGATTTCAACGATTATTTTTGTTGACTTAAACGACCTTCAGCTAATCGCCATTACGAACGATTCATGTTCGCAGAGGCTCCAATTGATATAAATCAATTCCCAGTAATGTCGTATCATTTAATCTAATGGTCACACACTGGGAGTTAGGCGCCAACATCCACCTCTTTTCTATCTAATAAAAAAAACTCTTCGTATCGATTGCTAACTTACCTAGATATTCTTTAAGAGCAAGATTAACATTAGTTAAGTTAGAAGGAACAAATTTGTTTGCATATAATTTGATAGTTGAACTAGCTAAATAATCAGTTGGATACGGTTGAACGGTTATTCCTATTTGTGAAAAATTCTTAACGGACCTATCCATATGAAATGCTGAAGTTACTAAAACAGGACGTTTGAAGTCTTTTTCCAACAATATTTTTTTGGAGTTTTGTGCATTTTCCGTAGTATTTAAGCTTTTATTCTCCAAATAAATCTTTTCTGACGGCACTCCTAACCCTACTAATTGTCGTTTGGCAATTTCTGCTTCATTGCCTGAATCTTCGAAAACTTGTCCACCAGAAACAATGATCGGCAACCCCGTCAATTGATAAAGCCTTGCTGTGGTTATTAAGCGGTTAGCAGCAGATCCCGATAGCTGTCCTATCCCGTCCATATCTGGTGTTCCACTAACTGCACCAGCACCTAACATGATAATGACATCACCATTCATTTCATTAGGTTGTTCATATTTTTTTTCTAAGGATCTTATTAAAAGATCACCTGTTAATGGAATGGAAAGAGTATATACGATGAAAGTAATGAGCAGCATTATTTTATAGTAGGAAACTTTCTTATAAAATAACCAAATACTAAACAATAGCAACAATGTAGTAAATAAACCCGGAGGAAGTAAAAAGCCATAAATAAATTTTAATAGGTATAACAAATATTACACTTCCTTTTTTCTTTTATCATTTATAGTCGTTAGTCTCTAATATTCTAGCATATTCGAGGAAAACCCAGTGGCGTTCCTATGACCACTGTCAAATTTATCTTTTACTACAAAACACACGCCAGTTGTTTTATAATCAATTGTATACTTCGAAGGTACCTCATATTTCTCTACCATAAACATTACTCTTTTTTCATCTAACTATTGTAAAATATCCATAAGAAAGGCTGATAAAAATGGAACAAATTTTTCAAGCTATTAAAGAATTACAATTGGAATTTAGGAAAAGCCATGAAGAGTTACAATTGGAAATGAAGAAAAACTATAACGAATTACAATTAGAAATAAAGAAAAACCGTGAAGAATTACAAACTGAAATGAAGAATCGCCATGCAGAATTAGTGAAAACCAAGACATAATGAAACAGGAAATGAGAGAGCGTTTTGATATGCTTGATGAACGAGTTCAGAGGATTGAAGAAAATGTGAAGTTTATTGCTAAGAAAACATGGGAAAATAAGAAAAGCGCAGGCGCCTTGATCAGCTCTGAAGAAAAATGTTCACATGACTCAAAAAGTGTTTTTTACTTTTAGAGGCATGGGGTTATTTTTCACAAGAGCTATGCGCCGGAGCTAGACACTAAACTAGGTTCGAAATTTTATACTTTCTTATCTTTTAAGAAAAGCGGAAGCGCCCTTGCTCATCGACAAAAAAAGGTGAGTTCCACAGGATGTGGATCACACAATCGTTGCCACAGGACGTGGCGGTTTTAGATTGTGTACCTTACAGAGATAAAGGAAACACGAAGAGCATAGCGATTCGATGTTGACTTATCGTAGACGAGGTGAGGGAAGCGTTGAAGTCGATAGGGCGCTGGAGCTAGACACTCGTCTAAGTTGAAAATTTTATACTTTCTTATCTTTTGAAAAAGATATCTTTACTTTGATGGAGCGTAATAACTAATAGCAATGACGATATTGTCTTTTTATACTCCCTTATACCCTTTATTTTACAGATGCATTCATGTTATACTAATGTTAATAAACGCAGAAGGGATGATGGGTGGACGATGATTAACTAATCTTATTTTTTAAATTTGGAATGGCATATTTCAAATCATACAAAATAGGATTAGTCTGCCCATTTTCTGTAAATGATGGAGTTATTAAAATAGCGTTGGATTGTCGGCAATGTCTAAAAATGACACTTTTTAGGCAGATCGAAAACGTTTGTCGACAGTCTGGAGTTATTAATAGCTTATTTGATGATGCACAGGTACGGCTAATCCTTCCAAATAAATTGGGAGGATTTTTTATTCTCCCTTGAAGAGAGGGATTGTTTATATGAAAGAACTTTTAAAATTATCTAATATTAGCTATGACATAATGGACTATAGTGTTTTTGAAGAGGTAAATGCTCGTGTTCAGCAAGGGGATATCATCGGTGTTATTGGCAAAAATGGTGCTGGAAAATCGACATTGCTGCAATTAATAAGTAAGGACTTAGAGCCCACACAAGGACAAATACAATCGCTGCAGCAAGACTTAAAAGTTGTGATGGTAGAACAAGAAACGGAATCTTATTCTTCCGAAAATAAGACTCCTTTAGAAGCACAATTATTGGAGAAATGGCATGTCCCAACGAATCATTTTTCACAATTAAGCGGTGGAGAAAAGCTGAAGGCACGACTTGCAAAAGGCTTTTCACAAGAGTCAGACCTTTTACTATTAGATGAACCGACCAATCATCTTGATGAGCAAAGCATCGAACTCCTTCATCAACATATGAAAAATTATCAAGGAACGATTATTTTTGTTTCCCACGATCGTTATTTTTTAGATATGGCTGCAACGAAAATATGGTCGATTGAAGATAAAAAGCTGATCGAACACAAAGGAAATTATTCTAGTTATATGGAGGTTCGCAAGCAGAAACGACTTTCTCAGCAGCGAGAATATGAAAAACAGCAAAAAATGGTGGAGCGGATCGAAAACCAAATGAAGGAGCTTACTTCCTGGTCAAAAAAAGCCCATGCCCAATCGACGAAAAAGGAAGGAGTTAAAGAATACTACCGCGTCAAAGCAAAGCGTATGGATGCACAAGTAAAATCCAAACAAAAGCGACTGGAAAAAGAGCTGGAAAAAGCAAAGGTGGACCGTGTAGAGTCAGAATATACGGTACAATTTTCGATTACAGCGAAAAACAAAGTAGGAAAACGGTTTTTAGAAGTGAAAAAATTAGCAAAATCTTTTAACGGACGAACACTGTTTAAAAATGTCCATTTTACGATTCAACACGGGGAGAAGGCTGCCATCATCGGGCCAAATGGCAGCGGCAAGACGACACTATTAAAAATCATCGTTGGTCAGGAAACAGCGGAAGGCGATGTTTGGATGTCACCATCTGCAAACGTTGGCTACTTAACGCAAGAAGTATTTGATCTGCCACTTGAGCAAAAGCCTGAACAGCTTTTTTATCAAGAAACATTCGAGGCGCGAGGCAAAGTCCAGACTTTAATGAAGCATTTAGGATTTACAGCAACCCATTGGACACAACCCATTCAAAATATGAGCATGGGCGAGCGAGTAAAATGTAAATTAATGGAGTATATATTAGAAGAAAAAGAGGTACTCATTTTAGACGAACCGACCAATCACCTTGACTTGCCGTCACGTGAACAATTGGAAGATACGTTAGCACAATATAACGGAACACTAATCGTTGTTTCCCACGATCGCTATTTTCTCGAAAAAACAACAAGCAGCAAACTCGTTATTTCAAACAATAGCATCCAAAAACAGGCTAACGAAGCATCCTTAAAAAGAGATAACCAGGATGAATTACGCTTAAAGCTGGAAACAGAAAGACAAGAAGTGTTAGGAAAGCTTAGCTTTATGACGCCAAATGACAAGGATTATGCAGAATTAGATAAGCGCTTTAACGAGCTAACGAGGCAAATTAAAGAGCTTTTGTGACGGAATAGACTGTCTTAAGATATCGTTAAACAATATAAAAGTAAAATTATCGCCTACAGTGCCCATTCTGATGCCCTGCAAAAGAAGACAATGTCTGTCTGATTTTGATTTTGGAGTCAGGCGCCACAAAAAAACAATTGTATTTTTGTAGGGGCACTTAGGCGTTTTAAAGGTTTTATAAGTTGTAATTCCCTTTGAGAGTGCTTTTTGTCTCCATTCATTCTAGAATAGCTCTTTATTACAATTATAATTCCAGATGAACATCCTTCGGCAATCTCGAGGCGTCACTGTACCAAAATCTTGAGTATACTAAGAAGGGGCTGTTTAGTTTTTACCTGTAAAGGTGATAGAGTTTTCCATAGCAAAGTTTTCATAAACAAATTCAAGTTTTTTGCCAGGAGACATTAATAGCGTAGTAATATCTCCGTTGATTGTCTTACCTTTTGAAAGTTTAGCAGTAATATCTAATTCAAGCCCGTTATCCACGTAATCGAATACACCATACAGTTCAAGCAAATTAATCTTCTTTCTCTATCTTTTTATCTTCCTTCTGTTTTTTCTTATCTTCTTTCTCTCTCTTTTTATCTTCTTCTCTCTTTTTCTTTTCTTCTTTTTGACTCTTATCTTCTTCTTGATCTTGACGCTGGGTTTCTTCTTCCTCTACCTTCCTCTTTTTCTCCTCTTCCTTATACTCGTTTCTAACCTGTTTTTCTAGCGACGATAAATCAAATTCTTTTTGGGATAATTCCGTAATTGACTTAGTGAGAATTTCTTTAAAAACTTTCGTGACAGTAGAGCCGCTGGATCCCACTAAATAATTATTTTCATCTGTTTTATCATATCCCATCCAAACTGCCCCAACAATTTGTGGAGTATATCCGACAAACCAATGATCCTTTGATCCTGCTTCATTAGCAAAAGGAAGCTCTGTTGAACCTGTTTTACCGGCTACTTCCAAGCCATTTACTTGAGCGTTCATCCCTGTACCTTCTTCCACAACACCTTTAAGCATATAGGTTATTTTCTGGGCGACTGAAGGATCCGTTACTCTAGTAGCATTACTATGCCATTTTCCAATGACCTCTCCATCTGCATCTTCCATTTTTTGAATAGCGTGTGCTTCTACCCTTACACCTTTATTAGGGAATGTAGAATACGCTTGAGCCATTAATAACGGCGATACTCCTTCGCTCAAACCACCAAGTGCTAAACCTGGAGTATAATCCTCTTCCTTTAATTGAATACCGAAACGCTCCACTGCATTCGTACCGTAATTTAATCCCATTCTCTGCAATAACCATACTGGCGGGACGTTATAGGAGTGGATTAAAGCATCATACATTGTAACTTCTCCACGAAATTGTCTATCATAGTTCATTGGTTGATAACCGTTAATATCAATAGGTGAATCTTGCAGCCTATCAAAAATTTCGTATCCTTGTTCTAAAGCAGGAGTATATACTGCCAACGGTTTCATCGTAGACCCAGGTTGTCGTTTTAGTTGAGTGGCACGATTAAATCCTCGGAAACTATGTTCCCCTCTCCCTCCAACAAGCGCATTGATTCCGCCTGTTGCAGGGTTCATGAAAATTGCCCCACTTTGAATCAACTGGTCTGATTGGCCTTTAGGAAACATCTCATCATCCTTATACACCTGTTCCACTACATTTTGTATGGTAGGATTTAATTCTGTAAAAATATGAAGTCCACCTGAAAGAACCTCATTTTCTGTAAGACCATATTTTTTTATCGCTTCCTCTATAATATGGTCTACATAATAAGGGTATTTGCCTCTATAGTCATCTATCTTTTTTCCCTCTAAGACAATAGACTGTTCCTTTGCCTTTTCCATATCATTTTGACTGATATAGCCTTCCTTTTTCATTAAGGATAATACAAGATCTCTCCGTTCAACTGATCTATCCATATCTTTAAATGGAGACAGAATGGAAGGTGCTTTAATCAACCCTGTGAGCATTGCCGACTCACCTAACGTTAATTCGCTCACATCCTTGCCAAAATACGTTTGTGCAGCACGCTGTATACCCCACGCTCCTTCGCCAAAATAAATCTGATTTAAATACCGCTCCATAATTTCATCTTTAGAATAGCTTTGTTCTATTTTTTTCGTTAAAATAAGTTCTTTAAACTTTCGTGTATACGTACGTTCTTGTGTTAAGAAAGCATTTTTTGCCAACTGCTGGGTAATAGTACTTCCACCTGCGACAATATCACTGCTTATTATGTTTTGAGTAAATGCCCGAGCAATTGCAATATAATTAATTCCTCCGTGCTTGTAAAACCGCTGATCTTCTGTTGCGATAACAGCGTGAATCATGTCTTTTGGAATCTGTTTTATACTAACTCCCTCTATATTAGAAACAGCAATCTTACTAGCCACAGCACCATTTTGATCATAAATAATAGTTGGCTGTGGAGCCGGATCTTCTAGTTTACTGACATCACTTGTCCAAATTAATATATTAAGTATGAGAAAACAACATAAAGCCAGGGCTGAACCTGCCACTAAAATCCTCATCTTCATACTTTTTGAGTTCAACTTGCTCCAAATCCTCTTGGATGAATTTCGCTGCTGCCTTCTTTCTATTCTTCCCACGTTTTATTCCTACCTTCTAGTCTGATGATGTTTAACAAATAGCTGCTATATACGGGTTATTTTCAAATATGTCATATATGATGTCAATAGGGCATAAGTAATCGATAAATTTAGGGTCTAACCCCAATGTCATCAACTTAATATTCCATAAATTGCAAACTGTAAAAATGTCATGAAATAGTTAGAATTCAAGCATAAAGATACTTGATTTTTTTCATTATTTGATTTTTTATGATCCTATTATGGGATACCCTTTTTTAAAAAGAAATACCTCATTTGTTTGGAGAGGTGTCCGCTCGACTCCTACGGGATTAGCGAGACAGACGAGACCCCACAGGAGCAAAGCGACGAGGAGGCTCGGCGCTCGCCCCGTGGAAAGCGAGCGGTAAGCCTCGGAGAACAGAACGGAAACCCTTACTTCCTATTTAGTTGCTTATTTTCCTGTTTTTTGAAGTTTAGATTGATGACATTGGGTCTGACCCCCTGACCCCCAGTGCGTTAAAAGTGTTTGTTTTGCTATACGAAAAAACATACAATAGAACTGTCAAATGAGGCACAATTTATTAATTTACGAAAACTAAAAGGAAGAAAATGGAGGAATGAACTTGCCACATATTATGTTTCGTGGAATTACTACCCAACAATTAAAAAATATTAGTAGACCATTAGTAGAAGAACTCGCAGCGATTTGTGAATGCGGTACGGATAACTTCACGTTGGAATTACAACATTCTACTTTTGTATTTGATGAGAAAGAAATAGAGGCTTTTCCTCTTATAGAGGTTAAATGGTTCGAAAGAGGACAAGAAATTCGTGATCAATTTGCTCAGGCGATTACAACATACATAATGGACTTTGGGCTTACAGAAGTAGAGGTTGTATTTACTGTATTCTCGGAGTCATCTTATTATATTAACGGAAAGCATTGTGGAAGTTAAAAATTATTTTTATTAATTTCTGAGCCTTTATATACAAGGTTTTAGACAAAACTTGTATATAAAGGCTTTTTTATGCAAAAAATGGAATGCTATAAACAAGTTCTATAGAAAAAGTAGGCTTATTTTATTAAGATCGATAATGATTTGCTAACAACTACCCATACACCCTATCAAACATCGACAAAATTCAGGGCGTCCCTTTAGATTGCACCCATTTATTATCCTACCTTCAATATTTTACAAATGTGGTGATACCATGATGCGTAATATACCTACGATGGCTTAATTCCTCCAACCACTTTTTAGCATTTAATTGGTATGTACCGTAAATATCTCGGTACGTATAACTCCCCACATTTACTTCAATTGGTTCTGGTTTGGCTAGCATTGTTTCCATGTAATATTCGAATGCGTGTTGATTCGGTACACTGTAAATTTCAAACACATCTCCTATTTCCATATACTTTTCAATATATGTAAGAAATAAGCGGTTCCCCACTCCATTTACCTCGTAAATATAAGGAAAAGAAAACAGACCTTCCACCTCTCTCTTCCAATAATCGTCCATTTTATGAACAGTAAAGAATATAAAATCTTCCTCACGTTCAAATACTGTTCGATTATTGTATTCTTCGATTTCATCAGGCATTTTAAATGGTTTGGATGAAGCTAAAAATGTGATTTCTGTCATCGCTTTATATCTCCTTTATTTTAAGGCTCTGTTAAACTTGCCTGTTGATTTCCGTTCCAGGCGTTCGCTTTCCGCGGGCGGTCCGGGAGCCTCCTCGGCGCTGTGCACCTGTGGGGTCTCCCTCTGACTCGCTTTTCCCGCAGGAGTCTCACGCCTTCCACTCCAATCAACATCGTGCCAAAATCAACAATGAGCTTTAACATAGCCTATTTTAAAAACTACTAAGTACTGCTATCATTCTATGAATATTCCTAAACACCTATTAACCTCTCCATTTTTATCCAGAAAATTGTTACAATAAGTTTTATTATAACTTTCTCCCTTATTTTTTGTTATGGTTGGCCCTTTATATAACGGATTGTTCCGTTATCCAGTAACGGGATTGACCATTTCTTAAACAAACGTTTGATTAACATTCAAAAAAGTATATCATACCGGGGTCAGGACTTGAGTTCAAAATATTATTAAATTTGCAAAAAATATATATCGTATTACGACTTAAATTATTATATAATGTTAGATAAGTTAACATAAAAAAGTGCAGGATATTTAGAAGTTAGGAATATTTAGTTATTCGAAAGGAACTGGACATGAAAAAGGAAAACTTACCTAAAGAGGTTTATGAGCAACTTGCTTTCTTTCGATATCGAATTCGCAAATTTATTCGATTCAGCGAGGATGCAGCAAGGGCAAAGGGGCTTACCCCTCAGCATCATCAGCTTATGCTATCAATAATGGGATTTCCCGATCGTGAGTACGCAACGCCAAAAGAACTTGCAGAGCGCTTGCAAATCACGTCTCATGCATGTGTGGAACTTATCAGACGGTGTGAGGACCTGAATTTAGTAAGCCGTTTCCCAAACCCGGAGGACAAACGCAGTATTTTTATAAGATTGACCGCATATGGAATGGGTTTGTTAGAAGAGTTATCTGAAATTCATATGGATGAATTAACAAGAGCTGGATTGCTTGTTTTTAATCATAATGAAAATAGTGAAGAAAAAAGATAAAGCGAACAGTGTAAAACGGGAGAATGATCAACCGTTTTATAAGAGCAGAAGTAAATTTATCCTTTTATTGGATTAGTCATAGAAAAAGGGGGATATATATGTCGGCTTCTCGTAATTTAGTATTAAATTTAAAAAATATCTATAGAGATGAATCTGCAATCAAGAATGCTTTTTTAGATTTTAAGCAAATAATAAAAAATTTGGAAGAAGAATTATCAGAAATAGCAAGAGCAACAGATCATATTTTCATTAGTTTCGATTCCAATCGTCTAGAATTCACAGTAGTTGGACACGGATCGTTAATCTTAGATTTAGAGCTTACACAAATAAATGTTTGGAAAGAAGATGTTTATAATTTTAAACGTGTGAAGATTGATGAAATAACTGCAAAAGGCGGAAGTATTAAAAGTCGTCATTACGATATAACAAATACCTTAGACCAATTTAATTTATATCTCAAAGAGGCGTTTGGAGAATTGACAAATAATATTTAGAAAAGACTGTTTTCGTATAGATTGTTGTTATTTAACCCGCAGACTGAATACACTTAGCTTTCCGGTGGGCGAGCGTCGAGCCTCCTCGTCGCATTCGCTCTGCTTAAATCTCGTCTTTCTCGAATTCCCACAGGAGTCTACGTGTATTCAGTCTGCTGAGTACTTCTTCTCCAATTTTTCATGTGAAATGATTATAAATTTGTTTTTCGAAAAAAATCAAACCATAGAAGGGGATCCCTGTGAGCAACTTATTTGTTTTGGTAAAAGAAAGGGAATTATTTAATTTCCTCGTTGATTAATTGTAGATAGGTAGGAACTAATCCTAGAGGTTCTAGTTGCTCAATCAAACGAGAACCAAAAAATGCAAAAAATTGCTCCTCAGGATGAATAACAATCCCCCAATCCATCTCACTAGAAATGAAAATATAAAATTCTCCATCAAGATATACAGGTACGACCCATTCTTCTTCCCCTTCATATGTGTTACTAGAATACATGTTCAATTGATAGCATGAGCTATTTAATTCTAATGCATAAATATTTTCGTCTGGTGCTGTCAACTGTAAAAATAAACGTTTTATAATAGATTCATACTCTTCTATAAAATTATCTATTGCTTCAAAATTTTGGGGAAGAATCATTTTATATTTTTGACACCGAATAGTAGGGTTAGTAATATGAAATTCACGATATTTATAATTTACTCCTAATTTTTTATTGATACTCTTCCAAAGTTTTATTTCTTCTCGGTCAGTAAGCTCAACCCACTTCATTCATTCCACCTCACTTTATACGTTTCCATGAATTATAATTAGTTGACGAATAGTAGATTCTCTTCTTATCAAATCTTCCTTGGTGTACTACATAACGCTCTTTACCTTTTTTCCCCTTACTATATGCGGCAGCATCATATTTTCTATAATTTTTTCTTATTCTAGGAAGGTAAAGTTTTGACCCGTTCTTATATTTTCCCACTTCGGCATATCCAGGCAACCTTTTCCATCCATTTGCTTGGTATTTGTGATATGAATAACGAGCATTTAAGGACATCTTCTTAAAATTATTCGCGGGTCTAACGCTAGGAAATCACCATTCGCTGGATCATAGTACCTAGCTTTTTAAAAATAATGTTTCGTTTCTTGGTCATAATAATAACTAGCATACCGAATCGAATTCTCTTTCTCAATCGTTCCACCTTCACTTAAGACATTCCCGAATGCATCATAAGTATAGGAACCTACTTCTACTCCTGTGTTATCTACAATGCTTGTCACATCACCGCGTTGGCTTGTCCAGAAATAGTAGGTTTTGGTTTGCCATATTCCGCAATCGAGCGCTTTTCTGTATTAACGAAAAAGCCAAATTTCTCAATTTTAATACTGAGAAATTTGGCTTTTTGATATTGTAATTTCCTAAGCGTTGTAAATCCGCGTTTATCTTAACTTCGATGTGAGAACTATTGGAATATCAATGATTCTCACATTATTTACATGTATTCAATGTAAATATTGGTTTACAAAGGTATGATCATTTTTTGATGCCTTGTTCAAGTAATGGGCACCCGTTAATCAAATAAGTACTTTCTCTTTTGTTACTGAATATCATCTGTACTCTGTGCGTTTTTCTCCACTATAACTATACTATAAGAAACATTAAGTTTATCCCAAACCCAAGCTTGAAAAATCTCGTCTATTACTTTCTTTACTTTTGTATCATCCATAGCCTCGTCAATACCTAATTTCTCAAAAGTGAATGTTTCTGTTTCCATTGAATCTTTATATTTTGTACCAACTGAAAAAGTAACTGTTTTACCCATTTATATATCCTCCTGTGGCATTAGCACACAATCTACTGAAAGTAGCAGGCATTCGCCTCGGTACTTTCATGAAAAAACTACAAAAGAAAAATGGATCAATTTTCTTTAGCTGTTTTTACTTTTTAGGAGCTTATCGGACAGCCCTTTTTTTATTTATTAAATTTTTCTATAAACTTTTTAAAGCTAGAAACCGTATTTCCCATATTCTCATCTGAGAAATTAGTATTAATTTTTTTTAGGTCATATTTAATATTATTTATTATTATTGTTGTTGCTTCAATAAATAGAGAGGAATTCCAAATTAAAATATAAAAATTAGCATTAGCATATTGGTTTTGTGCCCATTCTTTATCTTCTTTAACATCCACAAGAGCTAATTTTCCAATGCCTTTAGGTAAATAACTAATTTCGGTTAACTCTAAATACCCTCCATATTCACCAAATGAAAAACGATTTTCTCCTTCTTCATTTAAGAAGAAAAAAGCTGCTACTCCTTTAAATATAATTTCATTAATTATATTATCATCCTTTAGCTTTAAAGTTATTTTGTGATTTAACACATCAAATTGTATCTCGCTTAATACACAACCCCAAAAGTCATTTAAAACGCGCTGTTCCAATATTTTATCTCCTTCCTCTAAGAATGTGTTTAATTTGCTTATACGATTTTCTAGATTGATTTACATGGGTGCGTCTTTTATCATTAATCATGTTACCATATCTATCAAAGGATCCCCATTTAGTATGGCTAACTTTATAGTATGCCTTACTTCTACCACCTGAACCTTTATTCATTGCTCTGACAGTATAGCTATGTTTTTTCCCATCTGGAATGGTTGCTTTCCAACCGTTACCCTTGGTTCTGCCAATTCCACCATGTCTCTTCGCAACTATAAACAACAAAATTTTGGAAAACAACCTTTAAAAAAATAGATGCTAAAGCAGCTTAAGGGTAAGATTGTTCTCTTGTTAGAGACTTCCTTACCCTTTTGTTAACTGTGACCTTGACAAGGCTCAATAAATAAAATATTATTTTAATATTATAATTGATACGCGTTGAGTGGGAGTAGTAAAAGATTGATTCATTAGGTTTAGAGAGCTGCGGGATGGTGAAACGCAGTCCAATGACACTTTGAACTTGTTCAGGAGCGGTAAAGTAGTAAAAGATAAATAAAAGGCTTTGTTTATCTTTTACTACTTTAACGATTAACCTTCGTTACTAGGTTTTAGTACAATTACATGTACTAGCAAAGCTGAATTCTAATACGTTAGAATTAATAAGAGTGGTACCGCGGTAAGTCAAATCTCATCGTCTCTTATCTTATATATTTATATATAAGATAAGAGACGGTGTTTTTTTATTTTAATATCAGAATTTATATCTGAAGTTAGATGAATGTCTAGCTCCGGCGCCTATCCCCTGTGAAAAATACCCCTTTGCATCTAAAAGTAAAAAGCACTTTTCGAGTCAAATGAACATTTTTCTTCGGGGCTGAGCAAGGCGCCTGCGCTTTTCTTATTTGGAAGGAGAAAAAAATGAGTACAGAACAAAACAAATCATTAAACCGTACCATGACAACACGACATATTATGATGATGGCATTGGGCGGCGCAATCGGAGCAGGATTATTTAAAGGGAGCAGTGTAGCAGTCGATATGGCTGGTCCTGCTGTATTAATTGCCTATCTCTTAGGTGGCCTCATCTTGCTATTTATTATGCAGGGCATCTCTGATATGACAATTAAAAATAGACAAGCAAGAACATTTCATGATCTGATCAAACCTGCTATTGGATCGTACCCAGCTTATTTCTTAGACTGGATTTATTGGAAAATGTGGGTATTAAACATTGCTGCAGAAGCGATCGTTGCTGCTATCTTTTTACAATACTGGTTTCCACAGTACCCTATTTGGGCATTGGCTTTAATTATTTCCGTTGCTGTTACAGTAGTAAATTTATTATCTGTAAAAATATTTGCAGAAACAGAGTATTGGCTAGCTCTTCTTAAAATCAGTGTCATTATTATTTTTATTATTGCAGGTTTATTTTTAATGTTTGTTACTACCGGCAGCCATGAAGCAGTTGGTGTATCTAATTTAACCAAACATGGTGGTTTCTTCCCTAATGGAATAGGCGGTTTAGTTACAGCTATGTTAGTGGTTATTTATTCTTATGGTGGAACAGAATTAATTGGCGTGACATTAGGAGAAACGAAAAACCCTGAAAAGGTCATACCGAAAGCTGCCCGCGGTACATTAACACGCATCGTTACTTTCTATCTACTGCCATTTTTTATCATTGTCAGCCTTATTCCTTGGAATCAAGTAAATAAGGCAGCAGAAAGCCCATTTGTTACGGTCTTTCATTTATTAGGCATTCCTTACGCTGCTGACATCATGAATGGTGTTATCTTATTAGCACTTATTTCATCCATGAATTCAGGTTTGTATGCATCGTCTCGCGTTATTTACACACAAGCAATAGATGGCAGCATTGCAAAGATATTCAGCAAACTATCGATAAGAAAAGTACCAACGTATGCCATTTTACTATGTACTTCTTCCCTTTATATCGGTGTACTTATTTCTATTATTGCAGGGGAAAATACATTTAATTACTTAATGGGTTCATTAGGATATACTGTTCTTTTCATTTGGTTAATCATTGCTTCTGCTCATTTTAAATCAAGGATAAAACAGCATAGTACGGAAAAAAGAAAATTTCCAATCACGACACTTATCGCGATTATTTTCCTATTAGCCATTTTGGTTGGTGTTATTATGACAACCAAAATAATCATCACCAGCATAACACTAGTTATATATCTAGCGATTACTGCTTTTTATTTTATAAAAAAGAAATAACGAAACCAATTAATAACTTAGCTTTATGACGCCAAATGACAAGAGGTATGCAGAATTAGATAAGAGGTTTAATGAGCTAACGAAGGAAATGAAAGAGCTTTTGTGACAAATCGACTTTTTACAGAAGTATTTAAAAAAGGCTTTATATACAAATTATGGAAATCTTGTATATAAAGCCTTTTTTTCTTGCAAAAAATATACTTATAGACAAAGTAGACTTATTTTATCAAGTTGCTGTTAATGTTCAACAAATTCTGAGGCATTTTTGGGCATCACTGTAACCAAAAATTAGTAAAATCCCTGTTACTGTATCATCCCCTATGATATATTAATAACATGTTAATATATCATAGGGGATGAAGAAAAATGACTTGGACGGTTTTTATTGCAACCATGATTGTATGCATAATTAAAGTATTAATGACCTGCCTACCAACAGGTATTGTGGAGAAGCTGCTCCGCAAATATGCCATACATGCTACACTAACCGAAGAAAATTGTACGATAAGCATTGATGGAAAACAGTTGAAAGGCGAAGAAAAAAGGAATCTGATCCACTCCTTTAACGAAGCTTCCTTTTTAGAAAAATATATGATCTTTAAAGGCTATAATGAAGATGTCTATTTACATCCTGAGAATGGCGGAACTCCAATCATGATCAACACAAAACAAGGCAGAAAAAACATAATAGTATTAGTGTTCCGCTACAATGACCGTGTAGATATCGTTAAACAATATAAAAGAAAGATTGTCGCCTACAGCGCCCTTTCTGATGCCCTGCAAAAGAAGACAATGTCTGTCTGATTTTGATTTTGGAGTGTTTTAAAGACTGGCAAGCCTCCTCGTTCGTACCTCACTTCGGGGTCTTGTCAGCCTGTTTTTCCGCAGGAGTCTCGCAGATTCCCTTCCTATAAACAACCTTATCGTTTAACAGAGCCAAGAATAAAGATCGATTTCCGTTTCGGTGAATGTTTTGCCCAACACTGGTGGAATGCCTCTAATACTTTTTTCGAAAATGATTCTTCTTCACCTTTTTTCCTTATCACGCCATACTTCAGCCTAGTTTGATAAGTTGTATCATAAAGCTGCACAGAATTTTCTACATCCAACTCAATAAAGAATTGTACTTCTATGCCATCCATATTTTTGATCGATACGAGATAATTTCCAAATTCTTCAATTAGAACCTCGTTCATATATCCCTTTTGCTCACATTCATGTAAAAATTCTTGATATATTTTTATAAATTTATTTAAATCCATTTAGCTGCTACACATCCTTTCCTAAATAATTAACCATTTTTCAACCCCATAAAATAAATCCACATATGGCAGCATCTCTAGAATGAAAATGGCGAAATGTTCACTTTGATTGTGATTCTATCCTTTTTACACTATATGCAACATAATAAACGAAAAGAAGACTTTCATGAGCAGGGTGAAGTTTTTTTCTTATCGGAGTATACTGTTCTACTAAACTTTCAAAACTAACAAGTTCCATTGTCTTATCCTTCTAGAAAAGCGCTTTTCTTGTTATTACTAGGTACCATCAATGTACTGAAAAAAGCCAAAACTCCCTGCCAACAACCAAAAAACCCTCAAGAAACTGCAAGAAACCGAGAAAATTCTCTGCTTAAAATCGGGACAACGGTTGACTAAGAATAAATCACTATGTCTCAAGACCTGTTTTTGTATAATTGTTCACAAATTGTCAACAATTTCAATCCACTAGAATGTAGAAATTATGACTTTATCATTAGATAATATTGGTAAAGGAGGAGGATATAGTGAAAAAATATGTATTCACAGGGGATCCACTGAGATCAGCTAGAAAGAAAAGAAATTTATCGTTGACAAAGCTTGCAGAAAGGGTGAATATTACACCAAACCACTTAGGAAAAATTGAACGGGGACAAGCAAATCCATATTTTCTGACGATTATTGTTTTATGCATAGAACTTCGGCTGGATCCTATTGAAAGTTTACTAAAAAGAAAGAAAAAATCAGATGACAATGAGGACTAATCCATCTTTTATTTTCTGAATTTTCAAAACTGAGAATCTATACGGACTTACTACACCTCAAGATCGCCATCCATTTCAGGCATACATTCTACAAATATCAACAAGAAAAAATTAAATAAAACAAAGGAGCATGATTCAATGAGCGCTAGTTTATCCGATTATGAAATTAATGAAAAAACAATGGCACTAATTCCCGCGTTCCACCATGCATACGACACAATCGTAATCGAAACAAACCGAAAACTGTATGTAAAAAAGACAGCTCTGCAGTTGATCCAAAAAGCAGCAATTAGAGGCGGCTCTGACTACAGAGGCCGCAGAGTATATGTCATCTACCTCCTTGGAGCCAAACACAAACTACCTATTCCTATCGATGAAGCAAAGCAGATTTACGCCTTCCCAACCAAGTCGCCAAGCCAGATTAACTGCTGTTGGATTTTCTACCACCATGTAAAACATATCCAAAAACCAACGAAACCCACACCAAGAGAATACCACTCCATCATTGTTTTTAAAAACGGCCAGGAACTCCTAAGAACAGAATCCACCTTCATCCTAGAAAAACAAATGTATCGAACGTGGATGTGTATTCAGGATTTAAGTGGAAGATCCATTCAATGCTCCACTTATTAACATATTCATGAGAGAGGTTTTTAACGAGATTTAAGAAAAAAGAGCTACCCATTGGGTGCCTTAATCTAGTGCCTGTCCCAGTACATTAACTTATTAAAGTGTTACCGCACCGGGTTCAGGCACTCATATTATAATAAATTCTGCCCATCTCTTCTGCTATAAAGAATCCTAATTATCATAACAGTTTTCTCTTCCTCGGCTACGGTATAAAATACAATAGCCTTCATCATTTACTTAATTGGAATAGATACTTCGCTCAGCTTGTTACCGTTAGAATCAAAAGGAACTAAATAATAGTTGTTATCTTTAAGTGAAAGTCCATTAAAACGTACGACCGACACAGCACCTACATCATTAGAAGTAAAACCTGACCTATGTCCCTCTTCCTTTCCTTCCTCAGATTGGATGTTAAAATAAATATCTTCACTCTTACTTTGTGATAAATCATAATAAACAGTTGTTGAAATTGGCGTTGTCACTACTTTTTGAATGATAACCGTTTCTCCATTACTTAACTTTATTGGTTTATTCATTTCAAACGTTTTTTTCTCTGCTAATATCTTTGCCTGTGAAACTTCAACATGAAAAGTCCAAGGCTGTTCAATCACTTTGTCAAAATTCCAATTGTCATAGCTGATTTCAATTTTAACATCTTCTGTGTCAATGTCTTGCTTTAAATCAATATCGTTATAAATCGTAAACATTGTATTATTTATCTCAATAGACTGTCCTCCTGTTGTGAACGTATAATCCTTGCCGTTGATCTTTACTTTTGGGGTAATACTTGTCTGATAGTCAAAGTCTACATTGTCTGCTGGTTCGAATGTGGAACTTAAAAATAATTGTCGGTCATCCAACATTACTTCATTTAAAGTTAATTTACCGAGTTCATTTTCAGCCGTTTCCCTAATAGCGGTTTTATAGGATGAATAATTAAGATCTTCATTTGAATTGATATATTTTTCAATCACTTCGCCTATAAATGGCACGCTTGCGATCGTTTCTTTATTAATTGTCAGCGATAAGCTAAGCACACAAACAGCGGCAGTCGCAACACCTGCTCTCATCCACTTTTTCTTCGGTTTTCTTAAAGAAAGTTTATTTTTTGCTTGCTTTAACACTCTTTTTTGTTCATTTTTTGACAGTGGTATTTCCTCAAATTCACTTACATCTAAATTGACATTATTAAGCTCTTTATAAATAGACATACCATTACACCTCATTTTTTAATAATATGCTTTTTAATTTCTTTCTTCCTCTAGATAGCTTATTATGTACCCAGGATTCCTTAGCTTGAAAATGAGTGGCAATTTCTCTGGAAGGTACACCCTCTACATAATATTTTTCAAAAATAGTCCGCTCCACATCAGATAGTTCATTTAACATGCTTTCCATATCGAACATACATGGTTCTAAAACCGATTGACCTGATATTTTATCTTCCCATTCAAATTTACTTGCATATTTCTTTTCTTTTTCAGCCTTTCGGACATAATCAATCGCTCTGTACTTAGCAATAGCGGCAATCCACTGCTTAAATTCATTTTTAGCAGGGTCAAATGAATGAATATGAAACCAAATGGAAACTAATACATCAGCCAAACATTCCTCGATGTCCTGCTGATTTCCTTGAAGATATTTTCGAATAATAGCATTAAGCAGCCCTCCATATGTTTGGAGTACAAAATTAATACTCTCTTCATTTTTTAACTTTATATGTTGCACAACATTTTCTTCTAAAACACGCAACTCGGTCCCTCCTCCTTCCTTGATTATTCAGTAACTGATTAGTAATACGTTTTTTATGATTCAATCCTATCAAAATTTTTAAAAAAAGAACGACAGATAAAAATCTCTATCGGTAAGTACAATTATTAGGCAATTCATAAAGTATATATTTTTGTTGCTTGAATTACTCCATTTAGTTTTAAAAACTTTACACCATTTCACCTGATAAAATGCGAAAAGCAGTGAGATTTCACTTGCGAAATCCACTGCTTCTATACTTGTTTTTATATATGCTTTTTCTTATGCGGGTACTCTATCTGTTAATAATAGACAAACTTTGAGGTGTTTCGGGGTGTCCCTGCGACCTAGAGTAATCCCATCCAAAAAGGCAATACCCACGACTTGAGCATTGCCTTTTTCCTTACCGATAAGAAATCACGAAATTTAAATCTTCATCCTTTTCCTTCACTAAATGCGGATTCAGGATTTTTCTCATATACGTGCCTTCACCATTTTCACCGTAATACAATTTGCCAACTCGTTCGTATCCTCTCCGCAAATACAAGTCGATTAACCAAGGATGATCCTCCGACGTATTACATGTTATTCCTGGGGCTTTCAGCGTATCTCTTGCGATTGTTTCTTCTATATACGTTAAAACAGTAGCAGCAATCCCTTGATTTTTGTAATCTGGATCGACCGCTAACCACCAAAAATATGGATAACTAAACGGGACATTCGGATCATTCCACGGAAACTTTAATGTAACCGTTGCGACGATATTCCCGTCTTTTTCTGCGATATAAGTTGTGTTTTTCGTAATATTTTCTTCTACAAATGATAAACTTGCCGTTGCTGCTGGAAAAGGTAAGCCGAGTTTACGAATCGGCTCATATGATCTGTGCGACAACGATAACAAGCTTTTTGCATCTTCCAAAGTAGCGACGCGATACGTTAATGTCATAATTGTTCCTCCTTTAATACGTTAATGATACCTTATACTTGCGAAAAATGCCCTAATGAAAAAGCATCTGCTAATTGCGCATAAGAATAACGTCTTTTCTCATAATTTTTTAAAGGAGTATGAATAATAAATTCCGTTACATCATATTTTGTCGCAAGCGCACGAATTTTCTCCGCAACTTGCGCCTTCGTTCCTTTAATCACGTGCTTCGCCTCTACTAATTCAATCGTAAAGGACTCATCTGTTTCCGCACGATATGCTTCTGCGTTTTTCAAATTACTAATCGTTAGAACTTTGCCATTTTCAAAGTGAAGCTTCACTGTCTCTAATTCACTTGCGAGTCGTTCCGCCTCCTCTTCAGTATCTGCCACCACAACCGTAACTGCAAGCGAAAGCGATCCTTTTTTATGCCATTTCTCTTCATACTTCTCTTGGTATGCTCGTATTGCTTCATCTAATGTATCCGGATCTCCATTTACAAATTGAGCGAACACGTAAGCCAAACCTAACTCTGCAGCAGACACTGCACTTGAAACACTGGCACCCAACTGATACAACGGTATTTTTGTTGTTGGTCGGGGGTAAGCTTTTACTCCTGATAAAGGATCGTCAGTAGATAAAGTATCATATAAAAAATCCTTTAACTGCTGCGTTTTTTCAAAAAGAGATTCATTCTTTTCAGCGTTTATCCCTTGCAGTGCCTTCGTTGCTCTCGGCAAACCACCTGGTGAGCGCCCAACTCCTAAATCAACACGGCCTGGTGCAAGGTTTGCTAGCACTCCGAAATTTTCTGCGACTTTATAAGGACTATAGTGCTGAAGCATCACGCCCCCAGATGCTACGCGAATATTGCTCGTGACAGCTAGAATATAAGCAATTAAAACTTCAGGAGAAGTACCCGCCACTTCATTTGTATCATGATGCTCCGCCACCCAAAACCGATGATACCCTAAAGACTCCGCTAATTTGGCAAGCGAGATCGTTTGAGATAAAGCTTCACTTGCTGTATCACCGTGACCAATAATACTTTGATCCAAAATACTAAATGTAGGTTGCATGTTACTATCTATCCCTTCTTATTTTACAAAATTATTTTCATAGTCTTTGATCACTTCATCAATAGGACGAGTAACATGGATAAAATTACCTTTATATTTTTGATCGATAAACTCTCTTACTTCTTTAGAATGGAAGATTTCTGCCACTTTCTTTAATTGCGTATTATCTTGATTTTTCTTCTTTGTCGCAATGACATTTATATATGGCGTTGCTTGTTTATCCTCATGGAAAAGGGATGTACTTAAAGGATAGCCTGCTTGCAATGCTGTGCCATTAATAATAACTGCCGCATCGACATCATCAAGTACACGTGGCAACGTCGCACTTTGCATTGGCGTAATTTTTATATGTTTCGGATTTTCTTTGATTTTATCGTCTCCGCCTTTTCCATCAAAATCATCCTTCAGCTTAATTAATCCTGCACTTTGCAATAAAACAAGTGCGCGAGGCCAGTTACTATCATCATTAGGAACTGCGATTTCTGCTCCATCTTTTAAGTGCTTCAGATTTTTTATCTTTTTAGAATAAATGCCAAGTGGTGCAATTATAGTAGAACCGACGGGAACTAGATCCTGATTTTTAAGTTTATTCCAGCTATACAAATATGCCATATGTTGAAATGCATTTGCGTCCACTTCACCATCTGCCGTTAATTGGTCAATGTCTACGTTCCCAGTAAGTACTTTGACATCAATCTCAATATTTTGTTTCTTCGCTCTTTCTTTTACAAAATTCCATAGATCTAACTGCGCTTCTGTTGTTCCTATCACAACTGGCTTATCTTCTGAACTACTTTTACTTGAGCAAGCCGATAAGGATAGTAGGGATATAATTAAAAAAATAATAGCTAACTTTTTAAATTTCATTTGTCTTTACCTCACTCTGTTTGTTTGTAGTCTGTAATGGAAATGGAATGCCAAAATGTTCTCTTAGCGTATTCCCTTCATATTCAGTGCGGAATAATCCTTTTTCTTGTAACAATGGTACTACTTTGTCTACAAATTCATCTAAGCCGTCTGATAATAATGGCGTCATGAGCATAAATCCATCTGCGACACGCCCTTCAAACCAACGAATCAATTCATTTGCAATTTGTTCTGGTGTTCCTACTAGCGCATCGATCTCTTTACTGCCAGTTAACCAAGAATATAACTCTCTTAGTGTTGGATTTGCACTAAGTAAATCTTTTTGGAATCTTTCTCTAAATTCATAACGAACGCCCTGTAACGTATCTAAACCAAAAGACAATGCCGGTTCATTTGCACTTGCTCCGTGGAAATCAACCTTCCCATGAAAGTAATCTTGTAAAAATAACAGTACTTGTTCATCGGTAATGAGCGCATCTAGATCTGCTTTCTTTTGTTTCGCTTCTGCTAAGGTGTCTCCGATAATAGGCGATATTGCTTGTAGAATATATACATCGTCCGGATTCCTACCTGCATCTGCAATTTGTTGTTTTATATTTTTATAAAACAGTTGACCTTTTTCATAATCGAATTGATGGGTAAATATAACGTCTGCAGATCTTGCTGCGAGTCGCTGACCAGCTGGAGATGAACCTGCTTGAAAAATCACGGGTCTACCTTGTGGCGATGGACCAATATTTAATGGGCCTTCCACTTGAAAGAATTCTCCTTTATGATTCAGCGTATGTAATTTACTACGATCATAAAATGTAGCTGTCTCTTTATTTTGAATAAAGGCATCTTTTTCCCACGACTGCCATAGACCAAACACAACGTCTAGAAATTCTTCCGCTCTTTCGTAACGATAATCATGTTCATAATGTTCTTGTTTACTAAAGTTCCGTGCCGTGTTGCCAGATAAATCTCTTGTCGTGACAACGTTCCAGCCAGCGCGACCTTTACTAATATGGTCAACAGAAGCAAAAAGTCTCGCTTGGTTAAATGGTTCAATGTAAGACGTAGAAGCTGTCGCAACAACGCCAATTTTCTTCGTTGCATTTGCGAGTGCAGTAATCAACGTAATTGGTTCAAATCTGTTGAGGATATTTGGATGCGATTCACTATTAATGGCTAAACTGTCCGCGATAAACGCAACATCAAACTTCCCTTCCTCTGCTTTTTTCGCAAGATCTTGATAGTAGTCAATATCAATACTAGCATTACGTTTTGCATGTGGGTGACGCCATGAAGCAATGTGCATCCCTGTTCCTACCAAATAAGCAGCAAGTTTGATTTGCCTTGATTGTGTCATATTTTCTTAACCTACTTTCAATAGATTAGTATTGTTCAGGAGAAGGCTTTCCAATTCTCCTAATTTAGAAAAGTTGGGGGATGAAAATAAGAAGAGAAAGACTCGTATGAGAGTACACCCTTCTTATTCTATCAGGTACAACCTGCTGGAATTAGCACAGTGCTTTTTCATGAAAAAGTCTGTTGCCGAAGTGTCATTGGGCTGGTCCCTCAACTTCTCTCGATAAGCTGTTATATTTTTCAAAAACTTAGAATAATGGTAACTATACAATCCTCTCTTCTTTAAGTCAATTACTAATTATTGAAAATAGTAGTAATTGATGCGATTATTACTATTTTCATTTTTAGTTTTCGGTACAGCGAAATATTCGGTAAACATAGTTCTACCAAGGGTTTATCCCATTTTACATTTATAAAAAAATCCTGCTTTTATAATAACCAACTTTTTTCATGGGAATTATCGGGTTGACATTGTTAAAAATTGCCGATATATTAGGAATCACATAATACATTTATTCTTATCTAGAGATGTGGAGGAATTTGGCCCCATGAAGCATCGGCAGCAGGTTTCTCTAATAGATAAATACTGTACTAACTCCATCAAACAGCTGTTTGAAAGATGAGAAGACGCAAATACACATATAATGACTGATGATACATAGGAATCAATCTTACATGCTTGCCTCTTCTGACTACAAACAGAAGAGGTTTTTTTAGAACAAAATTAAAGGAGGTTTTATTGTGATTGAATTTAAAGATGTAAAAAAGGTGTTTCAATCAAATAAACAACAAATAGAAGCTTTAACTGGGATTAACCTCAAGGTAGAACAAGGAGATATATATGGTGTAATTGGTTATAGTGGTGCTGGTAAAAGTACACTCATCCGAATGGTAAATTTATTGGAACGTCCATCTGAAGGAGCCGTACTTGTTAATGGTATAAACTTAGCTTCCTTAAAACCGAGTAAGTTACGCCAAGAGAAGAAAAAAATTGGTATGATATTTCAACATTTTAATCTATTAAACTCTAAAACGGTTTTTGATAATATCGCAATGCCACTTGTCCTAAGTAGAACGCCAAAAGCAAAAATTAAAGCACGTGTATCAGAGCTTCTAGAATTTGTCGGTTTAGCAGATAAGGCGAAAAATTACCCAGATCAATTGTCTGGTGGTCAAAAACAGCGGATCGGAATCGCAAGAGCGCTTGCTACAAACCCTTCCATTCTATTATGTGATGAAGCAACGTCTGCACTTGATCCACAGACAACAAGTGAAGTATTGCAATTACTGAAAAAGATCAATGCAGAATATAACATTACGATTCTTTTAATTACACATGAAATGTCTGTAATTCGTGAAATTTGTAATAAAGTAGCTGTAATGGAATATGGAAAAGTTGTTGAAAATGGTTCCGTATTTGATATTTTCTCTAATCCTCAAAGTACAATTGCAAAGAACTTTGTACGAACGGTTATTCACGATGAAGTACCACAGAGCATCTTAAATGAATTACATGCAAGTAAGAAAAGCATTTGGAAAATTAACTTTATCGGTACGTCTTCTGGTAGACCTTTGCTTTCTACACTTGCGAAAAAATTTGATGTAGATATAAGTGTACTATCGGCAAACATCTCGGAAATTCAAGATACACCGTTTGGTAATTTAATTGTAGATGTTACTGGAGAACAAGACGAAATTACAAAAGCATATCAATTTGCGAAAGATGAAAATGTATCCCTACAGGAGGTTGTAGCAAATGGGCAATGAAAATAACTTATTCGGAATGGGCATTTCATTAGATCAATTAATCCAAGGGTTCGGGGATACACTTTACATGGTAGCATTTTCCTTACTGTTTTCAGCATTAATTGGTCTTCCATTAGGGGTTCTTCTAGTAATCACTAGAAAAGGACATATTTTAAGCAATAGATGGGTGTTTAACATCCTGAATCCTATTATTAATATTTTAAGATCCGTACCGTTTATTATTTTGTTAGTTGCACTTATTCCATTTACTCGTTTTATCGTAGGTAGAGCGATCGGTATAGAAGCAGCAATCGTTCCACTTGTTTGTTATGCAGCACCTTACATTTCACGTTTAGTAGAAAACTCTTTACTTGAAATCGATAAGGGAATTATTGAAGCGGCTGAAGCAATGGGTGCAACAACTTGGCAAATCATTTACCGTTTCTTATTACCAGAAGGACTAAGCTCTCTTATCCTAACGTTCACAACTGCAACGATTGGATTAGTTGGTGCATCTGCAATGGCTGGAGCTGTTGGTGCTGGTGGTGTAGGTGACCTTGCTTTAACATATGGTTACCAACGTTTTGACACACCAACGATGATCGTAACAGTAATCGCACTTGTCATTATCGTACAAGCACTACAATCATCGGGTAACTTAATTGCTAAGAAAATTAGACGCCGATAATAGGAAGGCAAGTCCATTTTGATGGACTTGCTCAGGCTGTTGAAAAACGTTCGCTCTCTTCGTCACTCCCCGTTTTTTGCGGTGCTCATTACTAGGTAAAAGAGGATGAACGACTAAGTACGTCACGTCCTGTGACAACGTCGTTCTGACCAACGTCCTGTTGCCCGCCGCTCCTCAAAAAGGGTCGTTCCTCGATAGACAAACGTTTTCAATCAGCCTGAAAGTTTGCAGTCTTACTTTTTCGACACTCTGGGCAAGTCCATTTTGATGGACTTGCTTTTTTTATTGGCTCTGTTAAATAACTATGTGGATTTTTCACTAAAAGTTGCTGACCTTATTTGTTCTAGAAACTGTTGTACTTCTTTGTTATTGCGTAAGTAGATTTACTTGTTTATCTTGCTCCATTTGTTTTAACTTTTCCGCTCTTTGTTGTTATGTAACCCGCAGCCTGAATACACTTCGCTTTCCGTGGGCGAGCGTCGAGCCTCCTCGTCGCATACGCTCCTGTGGGGTCTCGTCTTTCTCGCATTCCCACAGGAGTCTACGTGTATTCAGGCTGCTCAGTGCTTCAGCAATGTTTATTATTTATTCAAAAACAACAAACTTTTAGAAAACAGCCTACCTTTTTCATCATCATCGGCTTTCTCTTTTTTGGGTAGTTCCACACCCATTTGATAAATTCCCAATCTATTTTTTCTTCACAGCCTGCATCCATATCTAGTCTTGTTTTAAACTAATCAACATTATCCTTTAACAGAGCCTGAATGAAAATAGGAGATTAGAAGGTCCAATTGTGATATTGGACCTTCTAATCTCCTATACTTTACTTATCTTTCATTAGTAAATACTTATACATTATTTATTATCGATAATACTATTTACTGGTTTATCAACAGGGATTTTTGTGCCACCAAATTCTTTTTTAATATAATCTTGTACTTCTTTTGTATGGTAAAGGTCATGTAGTTTTGCTAGGGTTTTATCATTTTCACGACCTTTTTTTGTTACTAGAATATTAATGTTTGCTTCTGTATCTTGATTGATTTCTTCATGATAGATAGAATCTTTCACAGAGTTTAGACCAGCGTCTAATGCGACACTATTACCAACTAAAGCTAAGTCTACATCTGGTAACACGCGTGCAGTCGTTTTTCCATCTACTTCCGTAAACTTTAGGTTTTTAGGATTACTTGCGATACTGTTCACACCAGAGAAAGAATTAAAGTCAGGTTTTAATGTAATTAATCCTGCTGCTTTTAACACGCGTAATGCACGAGCGGTATTAGCTGCATCGTTAGGAATCGCTACTTCTGCACCATTTGGTATTTTATCAATAGATTTTACTTTTTGAGAGTAAATCCCCATTGGCTCTAGATATGTTGTAGAGATGGCAACAAGTGCGTTATCTTTTTGCTTGTTATAATCTTGAAAATAGGATAGCGATTGGAAAGCATTCACATCAACTAAACCATCCGCTGTGGCATTGTTAATTTGAAGACCATCACTGAATTCTTTTACAGTAATATCAAGTCCTGCTTTTTTAGCAGCATCAGACTTCGCAATGAATTGCCACGCTTGTGCATCAGATCCCGATGAACCGACCGTTACTTTATTACTATCTCCTGCTGTACCGTTTGTATCTTTTGATCCACATGCAGACACAACTAGCACTAATACTACCGTAAGTATACTAACTAACCATTTTCTCATTTTCTTTTCCCCCATTTTCTCTTGTTAGCATTTAATACATAATTCTATTATTCCTATAAAAATACTCTGTTTTAGTGTAAAAAAAAATTATAAACATATCTTTTCCTATCAAGCATATTATGATGAAATATGTAGGGCATCGTCTCTCTTTCACTAAGAAGTCTTAACAAGTTAAAAATTAAGTATTAAAAGAATAATAATATTAGTATACCAATCTGTCAAGTATGTTTTATACATTAAAGAACTTTCTCAAAAAAATATTCCATCGATTCCGTATCATGCGAAATCCGCACCTCTACCAGTAACCGGAGTCAGGCGCCAAATTGAAATCAAGTATATCTTTATGTATAATGAACATATAATAAAAAGAGAAATGCTGCTAACACTTCTCCCTGCAACCTCTACCGTCAGGGTGATGGTTGTCAAAATTACTTGTTCGTTTTTCGAGGAACCACCCTTTTGCTTGCGACGGCATAGGGTGGTTTTCTTGTTTTCTAGTACGTTTTTCCGAAAGGTATAAGCAGTTATTTCTCGTACAATTCCTTTCAAAATCTCCCGTATATATTCAAGAAATGTTTTCCATGATTATCACCTCCCTTCCTAAACTGGAAAGAAGAGTAACAACCAACCACCCTCACAGCGGGCTGTCCAGAAATTTGACTTTTGGACAGCCCTGTTGCTATAAGTAGGATAAAAAATAATGTGATGATCTACTTACGACTCATTGACGTTAAAGACAGAAACTAGCTTCTGCAAGTCTTCAGCCATTTCCGATAAGATTGTCGCGCTGGCGGAGATTTCTTCCATCGCAGCTAGTTGTTCTTCTGTTGCGGCGGATACATTTTCAGAATTAGCGCTCGCCTCCGAAGAAAATTGAGAAAGATTGCTTAATGCAGTATTGACATGCTCCATTTCTCTGAAGATGGTTTTGATGGACTGGGTCACATCTGTAATTTCTATGAAGACAGTGTTCATCGATGATTCAATGTCTCCGAATGATGCTTCCGTTTGGTGGACTGCTGCTATGCCTTTCTCTACTTCCATCGTTCCATGTTCCATTGACTGCATCACTGCTTTCGATTTCGCCTGTATGGAGTGGATGACTTCGGAAATTTGTTTGGTTGAATCAGCTGATTCGCTTACCAGTTTACGAATTTCATCGGCAACTACGGCAAAGCCTTTGCCTTCTTCTCCGACACGCGCTGCTTCAATGGCAGCGTTTAAGGAAAGCAAATGTGTTTGTGCGGCAATTTCATCAATTAGCCTGTTCATCTTTCCAATACTGCTTACTTGCTGCAGCAAATCATCAAAGGACACGGTGACATTTTGTTGCGTGTCTTGAATATCCTGCATTTTCTTTACTGTTTCCTGCAAGGCTTTTTTGCCATCGCCGACTTTATGAACGGCATTTGACGAGGCGCCGCTCAGAGAATCTGCATTCCTTGTCATTAATTCCAGCTGCTGGGAAATCGTTTCCGAAAACTCATTCGTCTGCTCAATTTTTTCCGCTGAATCATTGGCTCCAACGGCTATTTCTTGAATGGAGTTCGTAATTTCAGCCCCTGTTGCTTTATTTTCTTCGATGGAAGCCGTTAATTCTTGAGAGGATGCCGCTAAAGTCTCTGATTTTTGATTAATTTGGTCAACAAGATCTTTTAAGTTGTCCATCATTTGGTTTGCGGCATTGCCTAAATTCGCAAATTCACGATTGACAGCCACCTGTTTGCCTATTCGTTTGCTTAGGTTTCCTTCGCTGACTTGAGCAAATAACGCTACAAATTGCTGAAGAGGATTAATTATTTTTTTGCTTACATAAACGAGTGCGATGCTTAGGAATACCATCAGCAATGCTAGCGCAATGAAGAACAGCTTCAACAGCAATGGATCGATGATTGCACTGACATCCCGATTGACCATTATACCTCCTATTTTCCAGTCAGTTAAGGGATTCGTCACATAAAAAATTGTATTGTCTTTGCCTGGTTCAGGATCTTTAAACATGCC
The DNA here is from genome assembly GCF_052663115.1 of Niallia yueguangensis. NCBI lineage: Bacteria > Bacillati > Bacillota > Bacilli > Caryophanales > Bacillaceae > Niallia > Niallia yueguangensis. Next base: position 103,948 of record NZ_JBQTCX010000002.1, on the reverse strand, counting down.
GTCTTTGTTTTTGGACAAGAGATTCCATAAATCTTGATTTACATGGTCTCCTGCTTTTGCGATCGGGTCAGCAATCCAGTTTCCCCCTCCATCCAAGAGAAAAGCATAGCCATTTTTCCCCACACTTACTTTATTCGCCATGTCCTGCAAAGAACTGATATCAACATCCATCGCTACTACCGCTTTCCGATCAAGAGTTGCTTTGGTAATTAAGATGGCCGTTTTGTTTGTTGCTGATGATGTGAATGGAGGCGTAATAATCACTTTCTCAGGATTCTCAATTGCTTTGTTGAACCAAAACTCCAGCTTATACTTTTTCTTGCTGCTGTCTATTATAGGGGAGCGCAGGGCATATCCATCTTTATTGATAATTGTCAAGGCGCTCGCACTATTATTTGTTTCCTGTACATGTTTTAGAAGGCTTCGAATTTCTTTTTCATTTGATAAATCACTAGATAATTCTTTGCTTACGTTCTCTACTGTAAATGCCTCTTTTTGAATAAACTCCGTGAGATTATCATTAAGCATTTGCACATTATTTGTTGCTTCTTCATGCAACCTTGTTTTTAGAGCTTTATTGACATCTTTATATACAATGGAAAAGATGAAAATATTAGGAATAAGAACTACAGAAATCATTAATAAAATTTGAATGGTCCGTAAGCTGAGTTTTGATGATCTTGGCGATTGCTTGATCATATGTATCGCTCCCTAAAAGTTTATTATGTCGTTGCCAATCTCCAGTTTTTGCACAGACTTTTTAGGCGTTAAAATAATGAAGCAATGAGAAAGTCTGTTTTTCACCATGTTTAGAGGGGAAAGCGAGATTAACTTGATATAATATTTATCGACCGTTTACCGTGGAAATGAACTGTAATAAATAAATTTCATTTGCAATTGCCAGTGTGCTTCATTCAGAAAATTGCGCGAATTACATGCTGTTAAAAGGGGATGAATAACAACTCATAAAAAAAGGAACAAACGTAATCTCATCCTGATAAATATGATAACTGCTCCAAGGATAAAACTCTGGGCGCTTGCCCATTTTTGCCTCAACTGAACTGAGATTTATGTAAGCAGCCGTCATCCTTTTCACCTGGAAGCCAGCAGCTTCTTTTTGTTTTATAAAGTTACTACTCATCATACTTCAAAGGGAGATAGGGAGCTTTACGTGCAACTTTTGCTATTCATACTATCTATTAAAATTCGCCAAATTTCGAAGAGCTACTTTTGTTAATAAAATATGGTAGGAGTTAAGTTTTGGAAGGCTATTTTCATGTGGTTTTGTAAAAAGTATAACTTTTTGAAACTTTTTCAGGTATTATATCCCACTAATAGAATGAAGGGGGTTGAATAGAGATGAAAATGGAGAATCATAGGATGATAAAAAAAGCAATTAAGGGAAATAAAAAAGCTTTTGAAAGCTTAATTAAGCAGCACTACGAACAAATCTACCGAACTGCATTTTTATATGTACATAAAGAAGAGGATGCTTTAGATGTTGTTCAAGAGGCAACTTATCAAGCATATACGTCGATCCATTCATTAAAAAATCCAGAGTACTTTTTGACGTGGTTCACAAAGATAGTGATTCGTTGTGCAGGCCAAATATTAAAAAAGAGGGATAAGGTAATTCCGCTAACAGAGGAAATGCTGAGTAATATAATATCGGAGATTAACCCCAATTATGAGGAGTCGATCTATCTATTAAATGCCATTGGTATGCTGAAGGAACAATATAGAACGGCCATCTTTTTATTTTACTACCATGATTATTCTATTAAAACAATTAGTGAAATAATGGAAATACCAGAAGGAACGGTAAAAACATATTTAAGTAGAGGGAAGGAAGCTTTAAAAAAATACTATCAGAGGGAGGAACAAATCCATGGATGAAAAGGAATTAAAAGCTGCAATTGAAAATATTAACGTACCAAAGGATAAAGTTTTTAATGCGATGGATAGAGGATTAAAACGAGCAGGCAGGACTAATTCTAATGCAACTAAAAAAAGAATTCTAATTAGTGCCAGCGCTGCTGTGATCTTATTTGGGGCTACCCTCACATCTGGATTTATTAATCCGAGTATGAGTAGAGTGTTGGCAAAAGCTCCTTTTATCGGAGAAATTTTTCAAGAATTTGAAGATTCACAGGGATTATCTTTAGCCAAACAGAACTTGGTTACTGAATTAAACCAATCTATAACAAAGAATGGTTTAACAGTTAAGTTAACAAGTGCCTACTTTGATGGAAATGTTGTTTCCATTACAGGATATGTTAATGGGGACTTGGGGAAGGGACACAATGAAGAAGGGGAAGTAAGTTTTGATGTTAATTTCGAAAACAATAAGGGAGATCACGATCCATGGTTAAATGGAAAAAGTACGGACATTAGGAAAAAAGGAAAGGGATATAATTTTCAATGGCAAATGGAATATCCATATAAGGAGATTAAAGAAAAGCTTACACTTCCAATATCGATTCATTATATTAATGGTATTAAAGGCGATTGGAATTTTAATATACCAATTACACAAGAAAAATATCATACTTTGTCCATCAAGCAAACGAAAACTTACCCAGGCGAGCAGATGCAGATTGGTATAAAAGAAATTATTATCGCGAAAGCATCTTCATCCTTAATAATGGAAAGAGAATCGGCATATAAAAACGATTACATTCGTCTACAAAAAGCAGTTGATGATAAAGGCAATATTTATTATTTTGGCAATGATACGTTACTTTCTGAATCAAAAGAACAGGAGGGTTATCATAAAACAGTGAGAATGATGATGAGTAAGTTACATTCAAATATTTCTTCTCTTACTTTCTATCCGATTCTTTCTATTTCCGATCCGAATGTAGAGCAATTATTGGATACGAAATCTTTTACAATGAAAAGTAAACGAACAGAGATGGAAATAAAAGTGAATGATGTAAGAAAAGAAGGAGATAAATTGATTCTTGATTATCAATTTATCGGACTTCCTGATAAGTTAAGTAAACATAAATCGGGAATTCTAAAAAATAACTTGGCTTATGAATTTACATTGGTAGATAAAAATTATAGGAATAAAATTTACCCAGAAAATCATTCTGTTTCCCGAAATAAAGTAACATTACTAGATGACAAAACAGCTCATTTTCAATCGGTTTTCCATCTTAATGGAGAACAGAAAATAGAAAACTTCCAACTGGAAAATACGATACTCCAATTTAACTTTTCAAGCTTTATTGAAACAAAAGAATTATCACCGTTTACGGTGAATGTTCCAATTAAAAATGAATAATTATTCTTTTAAAAGATCTAATTTGGTGTATGAAGCAAGTTTTTTCTAGGTATAGATCAAACATATGGAATTAAGGATTAGAAGAAACTACTCAAACATCAAGGTGTCACATACTTTTTATATGCTGACACCTTCTTTTTTATAATAAGATCAAAAAAGCCTACCTTCCTATAACATGCTATAAGCCAAGCAGAAAGAATTCTTCTTTGTTTTTATAAATGGCAAGTTTTTTTATCATATGGTGAATCATTGAAGTATACTGTTCTGCTAACCCTTCAAAGCTAGCAAGTTCACATTTACTTAAAACAAGCTCCACAAGCTAAAGCAAAAACTATTTATTAAGATATTTCTTATTTATTTTATGAAATTCATCTCTTATCAAATGATTTGTTTTTATAGTTGGAATAAAGAATATGACAGCAAAGAAGATACCTAAGAAATTAAATGTTCCCGTTCCTATATGAATATACCCCTGTAGTATATAAATGATTGATAATCCAATTATAAATGTTAAGTTATCTCTTAAATTTATTTTCATTCTATGGCTACTATCTTTTAAAAACAAAGCAAGTTTTTTATTTGTTAAGTAAAAGTATATTCCTAATAGTAGAAAAGCTATCATTAATATTACTATTCTATTCTTCTCTCCAAAAAAATCGAACGCAAAGATTCCCTCTCCAATTAATATTAAAATCAACACATAGGAGTAGCCTACAAAGAAGGTTGAATGATAAATATTTCTAATTTCTTCTTTTTCATCAGGAGATTTATACCTTAGGATAGATTGGTCATTAGCGTAGTCTTCACACAAATCATCTATTTCTTTTTTCGTTAGCAAACCTTCCTCTATGGTTTTATTTTGTAATTTTAAAAAGCGTATTTGTTTATATATTTTCCACTCCAAATAAACATTCACAGTCATAAAAATGATTCCTAAGACAATAAGATAATAAAACGTAAGATGGATGATTCCACTAATAACAAGGAAATTAATAACTAATACTGTGCACCTTAATAAAAAGTCTAAAATAGACAATTTTTTAAGCTGACCTAACATTTTCCCCCTTGAACTTTCAACTATTGAAGTAGTAAATAGTATTAAAATGAATGGTGAGAAAAACAAAATCGCTCCAATATCCTTTATTCCAAAGTTATTTGTAAGAATGATCACAATAAAATTATTTACATAAAAAAGAATATTTAATAACATTAATTTTTTTATCTTCTTATCCATTTATCTTTTTTGTCCATCCTTATGAAATATCAATTACTATTCTAGTAAATTCAATTTTAATACTATAATAGTTTTTAGTGTTTTATTATTATTCTTTCATTTCATATGGCTGTTTTCGTATAGATTGTTGCTTTTAAACGCGCAGCCTGAATACACTTCGCTTTCCGTGAGCGAGCGTCGAGCCTCCTCGTCGCATACGCTCTTGTGGGATCTCGTCTTTCTCGCATTCCCACAGGAGTCTACGTGTATTCAGGCTGCTGGGTACTTCTTCTCCCTTTTTTTATGTAAAAAACAACAAACTTTGAGAAAACAGCCTTTCATATAAATAATGACAAAATCATATATTAAAAAAGCACATCAACCTATAGAATAACGGGTTCTCTTTTGAGAGGTGCAAAACATTAAAAAACTTATAAAAAAACAAGACAGGTGAATTCACATATGGATCAGCCCTGTTTTTTCTCTTGTTGAAAATTTTCTGCCAAGATCAAAAAACTAAATTGTTTCTGTATCCTTTCTAAAAATACCCACTAAAAGCGTAATAAGACCGATAAAGAAAAGGATACCAAACAATAATACCATTAATGCTCCTCCTGCAAAACCATCACCGACATAAACTCCAAACGAAATTCCAACTAACCATGAAAAGAAAGGGGCTATTCCAAACATTGTAGCTAATCCCCAATTAATGAATTTTCTTCTTTTTGGCTTACCAATACTTGATTTATAACCAATCACTATAGCACCGATTAAAATAATTAAAGCAATTCCTATTGCCACTCCTTCACCCCCTCCACTATTAGATTTTACCACAAATAACCAAAATTAAATTTTTATATTATATTAAATAAGGAAGTTGATATTCAAATTTGGCTTTTTTTATTATTGTTATCCATTCTTTTAGGACATATAAATAATATCCTTAAAATCAAATACTTTATTTATTTATCCATACCTTTTTGAACGTAACAGGAATTTCAAACATAAAATTGGTATTATACGAATCGTTTTTAATCATCTATTTTATCCCCTCTTTTATTATTTAACTGACAATATTAGTATTTAATAATTAATAATTCGGGGCATCACTGTGATTGCTAGGAAATTTAGGACATTACTGTGTTACAGTACTTCTCCTGTTTCTGAAGAAATGTCCCTTCATAATAATCTAGCAGACTATTCATATTCATAAAACAAGGAGCTATTGAATTCTCATTCTTATAAAAATGGTAGCTGCTCCAAGGATAGAACTCTGGCTGCTTGACCATTTTCGCCTCGACTGGGTTGAGGTGGATGTAGCGGCTGACTTCTAACATTCCTTCTTTATCCACAATCATCTTGTCGTAGAAACGTTTCTCATACACATGGCCTGTTAAACGATATTTTGTATTATAGTAATTAGCATAGCGCTTATTAATGAGTGACATTAGCTTTGAAATAGATACTTCCTTTGATCGTAATTGTAAATGGTAATGATTGTTCATGAAGCAAAAGGAGGCTAGTTCGAATGGGGATTTTTCGTAAAGTTGGTGAAAAATATGGAAAAAAGCTTGAAAGTCACTTGCATTTCTAAACAAGGGATCGCGGCGATTTCCTCTGCAAACAATATGATAAAATCGTTCTGGTATATAGATTCTTTTCTTAAATGGCATTATGTTTCCCTCGCAATCACTTGCTGCTTATTAAGCTGCCACCTTCTTAACGTCATCGCTTCCCAAATCGCACGGTCGGAAATCGCTTCCTCTCCTGCTAAATCAGATATGGTCCTTGCGAGCCGAATAATTTTTATTTGAACACGATTGCTCCAATTTTGCTTAGCAGAAACATTTGTAAGCATCTTTTTCTGTTCCTTTGTTAACGGACTCGTTTCCATCATTCGTTCAAAAGGAACCTTCGCATTTGACACTTCTTGTTGATAACGGTCATACTGATGCAGCCGAGCTATTTCCACTCGTTTACGAATATCACTTGAATATTCTTGCACCTTCGAGGACTGGTTTACATTTACCGATTTTAAGGATAAAAGAATATCCATCCGGTCATATATAGGACCTGACAGTCGATTTCGGTACGATTGAATTTGCTTTTGAGAACAGGTGCAGTAATGATGGAGAGATCCGAGGTACCCACACGGACAAGGATTCATGGCACCAACAAGGATAAAAGAGGAGGGATATGTCACCGTAGAATGCGCTCTGCTAATTGTCACATTACCAGTTTCGAGTGGCTGCCGAAGCATATCTAGTGTCTTCTTTGCAAATTCTGCAATCTCATCGAGAAACAAAATACCACGATGCGCCAATGAGATCTCACCAGGACGTGGATATGACCCACCGCCAATGATAGCTACGGAAGATGCTGAATGATGAGGATGTCGAAAAGGAACAGTTTGAAATTGGGTACGTTTTTCACCTGCTAGTTGATAGAGACTAATCACTTCGAGCTGAGCTTGATCGGTTAAGGCTGGTAAGATAGAAGGAAAAGTTTCCGCTAACAAGCTCTTTCCACAGCCTGGCGGACCACTCATGAGCACATTATGCTCACCAGCAGCAGCAATTTCTAATGCTCGTTTCACTTGTTCATGGCCAATCACATGACAGAAATCCTTTTGATGAGCGTCAACATTTTGTGGCAATTGCTCGATAGGAGATGAGCGGGGATGAAACGATAAACTTTCTTGGCCTTCCAAATACTGAACCACTTCCTCAATATGCTGGACAACGATACATTCAATATCCTTTAGCATATGGAGCGGAAGAACAGGATCATACGGTAAATACACCCGCTTTATCCCAAGCCCTTTTGCAGCAATAACCGCCGGCAACATTCCTTCTCCACTCACAATCGTACCATCAAGGGATAAAGCACCAATAAACGCCGTCTCTGTTGGAATCTCACTCTTAACCTCCCCCAATTCCTTCAATGCAGCAATGGCAATTGCCAAATCAAAAAGTGCACCGTTTTTCTTTTGATCAGACGGCGATAAATTCACGACTACCTTCTTGTCCGTCACATCCAGATCAAAATGTGCAATCGAAGCCAACACCCTCTCCCGCGACTCTTTCACCGAAGCATCAGGCAAGCCCACAATCACCATCGATTCCGTATCATGCGAAATCCGCACCTCTACCTGCACCCGGTAGCCCTCCAAACCTTTTAAGCCAATACTTGAAACTTTAACAGTCATACATTCGCCTCCAGTTATAAATTTTTAAATAATAACACATACAATAGGCACTAAAATAATAGGAATCGTTTAAAATGAATACATTGAGGTAAAAAGATGAAGTCAATTGAGGTTTAAAATAGGAGCGTTCCCTTTTAGAACATAGGAACGAAAGATATCCACATCTACCATTCTACAAAATAAACCAAAATCCTGCCAGGACATCACAAAAAATTAAAAAAGAAAGAAGTACAATAACCCAGCTTTCGTACTTCTTATCTATCAATATTCGACAAATCTCGAGGCGATTTTGGGGGCTCTGTGATCAGGAGTTCATTGCTGACGAAGTTCATCAATTTCCTGTTGTGTAAGCCCTGTTAATTCAGCTACTGTTTCATCATCCATTCCCTTTTGAATCATTCCTAAAGCAACTTTCATAATTCCTTTCTTTTCTCCTATTTCTTCTCCTCTTTTCTCACCAAGCTTTTCCGCTCTTCTTAGAGCTGATTTTTCATCTAATAGAGCTTTTTTCTTGCCTCATATGCTAGTAATACTTCTGGATCTTGGCTGACTCTTTCCCATTCATCCATGGCCTTTTTCAATACTTGATCTTCTTGCATCGCAATCTCCTCCAATACCTGAGTGATTTCTTCATCCTCTGATGCTTCAAGCAGTAATAACCATCTCACTAATTGATCTTCACGAGGGTCTACTTCTCTCCTACGCCATTTAATTAAGAGCTTAGGTAATTCCATAAAGTGAATCTCTAACATATCTGTTAATAACAGCTTTTCTTCTTTTTCATATAAATGAAATACCGAATGATATCCATTTATATGCGAGAAATAACGGAAGTCAACAATGTTAATAGTAATGGTTGGGCAAAGTTCCCCGTAGTCCATTCCTTCTTTCATTTGACTGGTAAACATTCGAGACCAATAATATAGTGTTCTTTTCTCCATGTCATGTTTATTATTAACTTGAATCTCGATATTTACACGACTACCGTCTTCTAATTGAGCATGAACATCGAGGATGGACTTTTTATCTTCTTGATTCTCTTTATTAAATTGAGGATCTAATAGCTGAACCTCTTAAGCTAGAAACAGAAAGACAAAAGGTATTAGAAAAGCTCCGTTTTATGACGCCAAATAATGAGGCTTATATAGTTATAGATAAAAAATGTTAAGAAATCACAAGGCTTATACAAGGAACATTTGTAAACGAATAGACTCTTATTGAACAAACAGAAGCAATTCATTTCATAAGTTTTAAAGAAAGCTTATTTGATCAATATAACAATCATCCTTACAATATCCAACTTCCATTCATATTATTTGTTAAATGCAACAAATTCCAGATGGTCACACAGTGACTAGGAATGAGGCACCAATAAACGCCATCTCTATTGGAATCTCATTCTTCACCTCACCCAATTCCTTCAATGCTACATTGGGAATTGCCAAATCATACAGTACACCGTTTTTCTTTTGATCAGACAGAGATAGATTTCACGACAACCTTCTTGTCTGTCACATCCAGATCAAAATGTGCAATCGAAGCCAACACCCGGTAGCCCTCCAAAACTTTTAAATAAATACTTGAAACTTTAACAATCATACATTCGCCTCCAATTTAAAAATTTTAGAGTAACAGCAACATAAAAAATAGGAATCATTGAAAAGCAATGCATGGAGATAAAAAGAAAGAGGAAATTAATTGAGGTTAATACAGGAGCGTTTCCTTTTAGAACAAAGGAACAAAAAATACCTACATCTACCATTCTACAACATAAGCCAAAATCCTGCCATGACATTACAAAAAATGAATAAAGAAAAGAACGAAGCACAACAACTAAACTTTTGTACTTCTAATCTATCAATATTCGACAAAACTCGGGGCACTTCGGGGCGTCACTGTGACCTAGAGTTCAAGGACCTACCTCGAACTAAGGCAAGTCCCAACGATAATAGTTATTTCCCCTTACTATGCCACTTCCACGCACTAGTAATAATCTCTTCTAAACTAAACTTCGGCTCCCAACCAGGTTCTCGTTGAATCTTCTCTGATGAAGCAACTAACTTCGCAGGGTCACTGGCACGACGATCCGCATATTCAATATTAGCTTTTATCCCTGTTACTTTTTCGCATGTTTCAATTACTTCTTTTACCGAAAAACCATTGCCATTTCCTAAGTTATACGTTTCCGTTCTCTTTGATTCGGATAATAAAGCTTCTAATGCCAAATATGAGCATTTGCTAAATCTGTTGCGTGAATATAATCTCGGATACATGTACCATCTAGTGTATCATAGTCTGTACCAAACACACTAATTTTCTCCCGTTCTCCCAATAAGTGTTGTAGAATAATCGGAATTAAATGTGTTTCCGGATCATGACTTTCCCCAATTTCAGCAGAAGCATGTGCACCAGCAACATTAAAATAGCGAAGCACTACATAATTTAAACCGTATGCAGCAGCAAAATCAGCTAGTATATGCTCAACCATTAGTTTAGACTTTCCATATGGATTAATTGATGCATTCGGTTGCGTTTCATCTATTAAAATCGACATGCGGAATACCGTATGTCGCAGCAGTTGTCTAGTTTTGTGTTGACATACCAACTTTAACAATCATATATTCGCCTCCAGTTATAAATTTTTAATTAACAGCAACCAAAAATAGGAATTGTTTAAAATAAGTAAATGAAGATAAAAATAACGATGAAGTAAATCCAGATTTAAAAACAGGAGCATTCCCTATTAAAACATAGGAACGATAAAATATGTACATCTACCATTCTACAAAATAGGCCAAAACCCTGCCATGACATCACAAAAAATGAACAAAAAAGAAAGAAGCACAACAAATTCAGCTTTTGCACTTCTAATCTATCAATATTTGACAAATCTCGGGGCATCACTGTGACCAAAAGTTTCTACAAACAAAGAAAAATGAATTAATCGTTTCTCTTTGTTTTGTAGTGTCCATTTTCTTGACATAGCACCAGAATTTATTTTTTCTACCTAATGGATTGAAACCCATTGTGACCTAGAGTTTGATTTTTTATTTTTAAAGATCTTTGTAATCAATATAAACGGCTGACTTGCTATATTCATACATCATTGACACTCTTGAGTAATCAAATTTCATTTTATTAAGTCTATCAATGAAATGTGAATAAAAAACAGCAAAGGCCTGTTGACTTTTTGTTACACTGTATCCGTGAATTGTTTGTCCATAATAGATTCCATCACAAAGATTGTTGGTATATCCATCTTCTCCGTTTATATATAATTCGCCTTCACCACAGAATACCATATCGATATTTCTTACCGGCAGACTGTCAAGTTTTGCTTTTATATTGCCAATTTTTTTATAGGCAAATAGTACTGTTAATGGCTCATCAATAATTGATTGAATTTCTTCATCTTTTCGATACATATCTTTAATACTTGCAAACTTCAAATTTTGTTTTTCAATACTTTCGACCAAAAGGTTCATTTTACATTCAATAACGGATCTTAAACTATAAAGCTGAATAATTTTATTAACATATCCTGAATAGATAGGTGGTATATTAATCCCATCGTATATCAAAATGTCGCTTTGGTTACTAACACCAAGGTCGCTACGCACAAAACCTGTACCAACCTGATACTTTTTAGGGAGGAAAGTTGACAGAAATGAGCGCAATATTTCCTCAGCTTCTCTCCCTTTCTCACCGTTGTGAGTTAAATTGTATACCATTTCTAGCTCAGCGATTATCTTATCGAAGCTACCAAACAACGATTCACAAAATAGCCTTTTATTTTTATTCTTATCCATTCTTAGCATTCCTCCTTTTCTTTAATATCGACAAAAATGAAAAAAGTGCAACATATTGAACACGCCTATGAATGTAAAAACTGCAAAGGCGACACATTTCAAAAAGCGCAGATTTAACGTGTTAAAGCACCACACCCCCCCATTCAACGGAGCATGGCAAGTCCTAGCGTACTAGCCAAAGTGATGTATGATAAATTTTCACAATACTTACCACTTTAAAGAATGGGAACGTTATGGCCTGAATACGAATGATAAGAACCTTTCCAATTGGGTTATTCGTGCATCACACGATTGGCTATTGCTAGTGTACGATCGAATGAAGTCTTTGATGATGTCTAAAACCATTCTACATGTCGATGAAACGTATGCACAAATTATCAAACGGTCTGATGGGAAATCAGGTCAATCAAATGCTTATAATTGGGTGTATCGAAGTGTGCCAAGTCAAGGTCCGACGATTATTCTGTTTCAAAGTTCACTATCGACGTGCTCGGGCTGTTCTTGAAAACTTCACTGAAGGGTATTCTGGCACGATTGTTTGTGATGGTTATTCTGCCTATAACAAAATAGAAGGTGTTACCTTCGCAAATTGTTGGGCGTATGTTCGTCGTTATTGGCTGAAAGCGGACAGTAAAAATGGACAAATCGGTGTGAACTATTGTGATCATTTATATCTACTTGAAAGGCAATTCAAACATTTGTCCCCAAGTAAACAAAGAAAAAAACGCCAAAAGTACTCGAAGCCAATTGTTGAAAAGTTTCTTGATTGGGTTGAAAAATCACCATTCTACAGAAAAAACGCGCTGGCCAAGGCAGCTGAATACACGCTGAACAGAGTCGATGGATTAAAAGCATTTTTGAAGGATGGTCGGATCAACATCGATAATAATCCTGCAGAAAACTCCATTCGTCCCAATGTAATTGGTCGAAAAAATTGGCTTTTTTCCGTCAGTGAAGCTGGAGCAAAAGCGAACGCTATTTGCTTAAGTATCGTAGAAACGACAAAAGCCAATGGGGTGGATTTCTATCGTTATCTCTTGAAGCTACTGAACGGATTTACCGAATCTAGATATCTATCAACACCCAGAAGTGTTGAATCAATATATGCCTTGGTCAAAAATGATCCAAGCTTAATGTGGCACATAAAATGAAATAACCGTATATCTGATGAAAAAAATCATGATATACGGTTATTTGTGATGCGTACCGTGAAGGTGCGCTTATTTTTTATTTCGGGCTTACTAATTTCATTTGGAATAACGTGAAAAATAGCACATTATTTCATATTTCCCCTCGGATTAAAGTGAAAAAAGAGAGTCTGAAATAATGTGCTAGTTTATACTATAAATTAACAAAAACCACTCCTAAAGAATATGGATTTATTATATACTTACTATAATGTGAGTGTAATAAGGAGGTTTTAAATTGTGAAAATAGAAAATCATAGAAAGCAATTCGAGATCAGTTTGATAGTTTTAGGTTTTATTGCAGCAACTTTAATAAAATATCCTATAACCCATTTTGCATATTCTTTATTTCTTGGACTATTTTCTTCCATGTTAATTATTAGATATACACAAATAGGATTACATCTAAAAAAGATAAATATTTATTTCCTCTTTTTTTTAATAGTAAGTTTAGTTTATACAGTAATTTCATCAATTGATAACCGTATGTTTTTTATTAGAAATTATTTACTAATGTATATGCTTATATTTTATATGTATATTATGTTTACTAAATATGGAACCCAATATGCTGCCAAAACTTATAGACAATTAACTATACTACTAAATATTTTATCAGTCATGAATCTTTATCAAGTATTTTTTAAAAAGCCGTTATTACTAAATTATATGAATATAAGAGAAGTAGGCTATAATTATCATATAGGAACAGATTTATATAGAACAATGTCGGTTTTTGACCACCCTATAGTTTGTGGGCTTTTTTTTGTTATTGCATTTTTAAGTAATATATACATCTTAAAAACACCTCTATATAAGTACTCCTTACAGTTTATTCTTTTAATAAACATCTATTCTACCATGTCAAGAAGTGCTTGGATAGCATTAGTTATTTCTCTAATTTTCTATGGTACTATACATTACAAAAGAATATTTAAATTACCTAAACAAATTATTCTGACTTATAAAAAAATGATAATTATGTATATAGCTTCAATTTTCACAATTATAGGAGTAATTTATTTAATTTTTAATTATTACGAACTTTATAATGCAATAGCAAATAGATTTGGAGATTCATTAAGCTTTAATTCATCAGATAATTCTAGTTTACAACGTACAATGACAATAAGTTTAATACTAGAATATATGCAACAAAGTAATTATATAAATTATTTATTTGGATATGGGAGTGGTCAAGTAAGCAAATTTATGTTGGCACACCCAATTACCATGCAAAACTTCTCTACTACTGATAATCAGTATCTTGCATGGTTTTACGAACTAGGTATTATAGGATTAGTTTCTTACCTTATTACAATATTCTTTATTTTCACACATATATTAATAAAAAAAAGAAACTGGGTTAATGAATTATCATTGTTATGCCTACTTGTAATTAGTGTAGAATTGTTTTTCTTTGAACTTTATGAATGGCAAAATGTGAGCTTAATGTTAGCTTTTGTGATTTCTTGTTTAACAGTAAAAAAAGAATCGAGTACTAATAATTCCAATATTGTAGAAAAAAAGGGTTATTTTAAAAAAGTGAGTTAACATTTTTTTTATTGAAATATATTAATAATTTCTTATATTCCTTACGTGTATAGAGTATTCATAAAAAATGAACAAAAAATTCTCACAAATTAAATTGTATTTTTATATAATGGAGGATTTCCATGAGGATAAAAAAGAAATATATATATATATTAATTATATTAATATTTGTCTTTTTCGCCTTTATGATATATCAAACTGATTTAAGTAATAAAAAAAAAGAGATTAAAAAAAACAATATTAAAATAGTAAAAATAGATGAACCGACATCCCAAGAATTATTAATAGACTTAAAAAAGAACTCTCCAAATAAAAAACATCCACGGTTAATGGCAACTAACGAAGACTTCCAAAAAATTAAAGAGTCTTTAAAGTCAGATATTTACTTAAAACAGTGGTTTAATGAACTTAATATAGACGCAAATAAAATATTAAATGAACCTGTCGTACAATATAAAAAATCGGATGGAATTAGAATCCTCCCTGTCAGTAAAACTGTTCTAGATAGAACTATTACTTTATCCATGATGTATAAGTTAAGTGGTGATTGGAGATATGCTGAAGCAGCTTGGAAAGAATTAGAGCAAGCATCTAAATTTTATGATTGGAATCCTTCTCATTTCTTAGATACTGCTGAGATGGCGACTGCATTTGGAATTGGATATGACTGGTTATATGATTATCTAAGACCTCGTCAAAAAGAAGTTTTGCAAAATGCTCTAATTAATAAAGCTTTTAATCCAGCTCTCAAGGTATATAATAATACTACTGACATAGAAAATATTCCGATTTTTTGGAAAAACACAACAAACAATTGGAATACAATAACTAATAGCGGCCTTATTGTTAGTGCATTAGCAATCGCAGATGAATCTACAAAGTTAGAGGAAATTTCAAGTGAGGTATTGGAGAATGCTATTAAGTCTATACAAAAATCTTTATCCTCATATTCTGAGGATGGAGGAACTGAGGAAGGCCCTGGATATTGGAACTACGCAACAAAATATATTGCATACTCTTTATCTTCTATGGACACTTCTCTTAGAAACGATTACGGTTTATCCACAATGAAAGGACTTTCTGAAACAGGATATTTTTATATTTATATGAATGGTCCTGGAGGCTTATTTAATGTAGGAGATTCAGGGGGAGATAATTATAATAATTTATCCCAATTGTTATGGTTTTCTAATAAATATAATAATCCAGTATTCGGATTTCCAGCATTGAAAAAATATAATGCTATGAACTTAATTTGGTACAAAAAAACATTAGGTTATAAGAATACTAAATATTTACCCTTAGATAAATATTTTTCCAGAAAAGAAACAGGAATAGTAACCATGAGAAGCTCATGGTCCGACTCCAACTCAATCTTTGCAGGGATACACGCTGGGGATAATCAGGCAAGTCATGGAGATTTAGATATAGGCTCATTTGTATTAGATGCGCAAGGAGTAAGGTGGGCTGAGGAACTTGGTACTGATAATTATAACCTCCCAGGTTATTTTGATATGAACAGAGCGAGATGGATGTATTATAGAAAAGGCACAGAAGGCCAAAATAGCTTAGTAATAAATCCAAATAAATCTGTTAATCAAAGTATACATGCTATAGGTGAGATAAAAAGTTTTAAATCTAAAAAGAATGAGGCTTCTGTGGTAATTAATATGTCCAAAGCTTATGAAAATGCAAAGTTAATACAGAGGAAATTATCCCTAGTAAATAATAGAAAAAAAGTAATTTTAGAGGATAAAATTTCTTTAAATGAGAAATCAGAAATTTATTGGTTTATGCATACAAAAGCAAATATTGGACTAAGTTTAAATAAGCAAACTGCGGTTTTAGTTAGAGAAGGAAAAATATTATATATTCATATAAAGTCACCTTCAACGGCTAAATTTTCCATAATGAAAGCTAAACCTTTACAAACCTCAATAATTAATAACCAAAACGGAAATGAAAACTATCGAAAATTAGTAATACACTTAAGTAATACCAAAAACACCAAATTATTAGTTGAATTTTCAATTACCCCCATTAATTAGAATAATTTAGGATAATAAAACTAACCAATTAATTTTTCATTAATTGGTTAGTTTTAAAAATGATTATTATAAAATTCACCTCCTAGTAACCACAGTTCCGATTATTAAGAGGTGAATATAAACATGTCTACATATTAAACTTTTGCAGGGGTTACTGAAAATTCTCTTATTTCAGGTCGTCCTATAGATTGATAGTTTATACCTGATTCTTTTGCTGCTTCCAGAGTAAAGCAATTACGACCATCATAAACAAAAGGTGTTTTCATTTTTTCTTTAAATAAATTTAAGTCAAGTACTTTAATTTCTTCCCATTCAGTAAAAACAAAACATAAGTCAGCATTTTCCAATGCCTTTTCTGGTGTGGATTCATAAATTACTTGAGTTGGATAAATTTTTTTAAAGTTTTCTATTCCCACAGGATCATATGCATGAACTTGTGCACCTTGATTTAGCAATAAACGTACATTCGGAATGGAAGGAGCTTCCCTTAAATCATCTGTTCCAGGTTTAAAGGTTAATCCTAGGACGGCTATTTTTAACCCTTGGAATGAAGCAAAATCATTTCTTGCTTTTTTTACTAATTTAAACTTTTGTTTTTCATTTACTTCAATTGCAGCTTTTACTGTACGCAGTACATAGCCTTCTTCTTCTGACAACCAATGCAATGCTTTTGTATCTTTCGGGAAACAAGAGCCACCATAGCCAATACCAGGATTTAAAAATTTGTTTCCAATACGATCATCGTAGCTCATTCCATTTGTTACATCTTCAATATTTGCTCCAACCACTTCGCACAAATTAGCAATATCATTCACAAAGGAAATTTTAAGTGCCAAGAAATCATTCGATGCATACTTTACCATTTCTGCACTTCGACGATTCATAGTAAGAATTGGTTGATTAAAAGGTTTGTAAATATCAGTTAACACTTGTTTTGCATTTTTACTTTCTACACCAATTACAATACGAGAGGCATTTAATGTGTCTTTTACTGCTGTTCCTTGAGCAAGAAATTCTGGATTAGATGCAACTTCTACATTAACATCATGCTTTAAATAGTTCTTAATAAATGCTTCAACTTTATCATTTGTACCAATTGGAACGGTTGATTTAATAACTACTAAACAATCTCGGGTAATAGATTCTGCAATTTGACCTGCAACAGTATAAACAAAATTTAAATTAGCGGAACCATCTTCATTTTCTGGAGTACCAACACCTATAAAGATAACATCAGAATCTGCATATGCACTTTCAAAATCAGTGGTAAATGATATTTTGCTAACTTTTGAATTCTTTACAATTAAATCGTCTAACTGCGGTTCATAAATTGGAGAAATGCCTTTGTTTAAAAGATCTATCTTTTCTTGTACATTATCCACACATGTAACTTTATGACCTACTTCAGCCAAACAAACGCCTGTAACTAAACCAACATAACCTGTTCCTGCTACTGTAATTTTAGTCAATTTTTTTCTCCTTTTTATTTATTTAGTAAAAATAAATATAAGACCTATCCATCCTTTATAATTGAATATATTAAACAACTATTTTCAATGTATAATGCAAAATAAATGTTTAAAGTTTCGCATACAAAAGTTTTCTAACAACTTCACTTAAAAAGATAATTATGCTGACATGATAGGCTAGGCACAGCCAAGCCTTAAAAACATATCTTCTCTAAGCTTATATTGATGCTCGAAAGTGCATATCCTTGTATTTGCAATTGAAACTCTGTTTACTTGTATATTAAAATACCTTTCATGCATTTAAAGATTTGATCTTCTTTTAAACAAACTTATAATGCATATTGCTTCTCAAAATAATTTTGATACTCACCACTAATAATTTGCTCCCACCACTCTTTATTATCAAGGTACCATTGAATAGTTTGAGCAATACCAGTTTCAAATGTATATTTTGGCTTCCAACCTAGTTTTTCTAACTTCGTTGGATCAATTGCATATCGTTTGTCATGCCCTAAACGATCCGTAACAAACTCAATTAACTCTTCTGATTTAGCTAGTGTGTTAATTATTGTTTTTACTACCTCTAAGTTTGTTCGCTCATTGTGACCTCCTACATTATATACTTCACCAATGGCTCCTTCATGAAGAACTAAATCAATGGCAACGCAATGATCTATAACATGCAACCAATCACGAATATTCTTTCCGTCTCCATATACCGGAATTTTTTGCTCATTTAATACACGAGAAATAGTTAATGGGATTAACTTTTCTGGAAAGTGATATGGTCCATAGTTATTAGAACAACGAGTAATATTTATTGGCAATCCAAATGTTTCATAATAAGCTCTTACTAGTAAATCAGATGATGCTTTACTTGCACTATAGGGGCTGTTTGGTTGCAACGGTGTTTCTTCAGTAAAAAATGTTGTAGGATCAAAATCTAACTCTCCGTATACTTCATCAGTAGATACGTGAACAAATTTAGTAATAGCATATTCTTTTGCTGCATCTAACAATACTTGTGTTCCAAGAACATTCGTTTTAACAAAAATTTCAGGACCAGTAATTGATCTGTCCACATGGCTTTCTGCGGCAAAATGTGTTACATAATCAAATCTTTCCTTCTCAAATAAAGCAAATATCTCTTCTCTATTTGCAATATCTGCTCTCACAAAGTGATAATTATCTTTATTTTCTATATCTTTATGTTTTGTTAAATCTCCAGCATAAGTTAATAGATCTAAATTATAAATATCATAGTTTGGATAATTATTAACCATGTATTGTACAAAATTACCACCAATAAAACCTGCTCCACCTGTTACTAGTAGTTTCTTCTTTGCCACTTATTTCACCTCTTCTGATAATTTTTGTACATATCTAATTAACGCATCCTGCCAATTTGGTAATGGTTTAAATCCTTTTTCCACTAGTTTTTGCTTAGACATTCTTGAATTTTTAGGACGAACCGCTTTTGTTGGATATTGCTCGCTAGTTATACTATTAACAATAACTGAGTTTTCTGCTACTTTAAATATTTCTTTTGCAAATTCCGCCCAATTACAAAACCCTTCATTTGAAGCATGATATACGCCATACTTATCAGCTAATGCCATGTCAATTAATAGCCTAGCCAAATCGTATGTATATGTTGGGGAGCCAAACTGATCTCCAACCACACTCAACTCATTTCTAGTTTCTGCTATACGTAGCATTGTTTTTATAAAATTATTTCCATTTATTCCGAAAACCCAAGAAATTCTTACAATATAGTATTTATCTAAAATAGATTGTACTATTTGTTCTCCTTCAAATTTGGTTAATCCGTAATATCCTACTGGCGCTGCTTTATCCGTTTCCACAAAAGGTGTATTTCCTTCTCCATTAAATACATAATCGGTGCTAATATAAATAAACTTTGCATCTAGATCTTGGGCTGCTTCTGCTAAGTATTTTGTTCCATTTACATTAACATCCCAGCATGTTTCTTTATCGTCCTCAGCATTATCAACCGCTGTATATGCCGCACAATGAATAATAACGTCTGGTCTAAGTATTTGAACATACTCTTTTACCTGTTTCTCATCCCTTATATCCAATTCCCCACTACCAGTTCCAATCATCTGCAAATTACGTCGATTTCCTTCAAGAACAACATCATAACCAAGCTGACCATTATATCCCGTAACTAATATTTTCATTAATTATCACCAAAATTAAAATTATTTTCTGCTTCTTCTAACGTTGGTGCATTTTTATCTTTTTCGGATAAAACCGGTGTAATGTCCATTGGCCATTCAATATTGATAGAAGAATCATTCCAAATAATTCCTCTGTCACATTCTGGAGCATACAATGCATCTACTTTATATTGTACTTCCACGTCATCTGTAACGGTCATAAAACCGTGAGCAAATCCTTGTGGGATTAAAAGCTGGTTCTTATTTTCAGCAGATAATTCAATACCAAACCATTTCCCATACGAAGAACTACCTTTACGAATATCAACGGCAACATCATAAATTATCCCTTTTGTACAGCGAACCAACTTTGTTTGTGCTTTAGGATTTAACTGATAATGCAAACCACGTAATGTACCTTTAACTGCAGAAAATGATTGATTATCCTGAACAAATTGAATAAAAATTCCAGCTTCCTTTAATACAGCTTCATTATAGGTTTCCATGAACCAACCTCGATGATCACCAAACACGGTTGGCTCTAAAACTTTTAATCCCTCAATAAACGTATCTATTATTTTCATCATAGCACCTTTTCTCTTTTAATATTTAATTTCACCGTTTGCTACTTTTAATAAATACTGGCCATAACCTGTCTTAGCATAAAAATTTCCACGCTCAATCAGACTATCTCTTGAAATCCACCCATTTATAAACGCAATTTCTTCAGGAGCAGAAATTTTAATACCTTGGTAATCTTCTATTGTACGAACAAAATTAGATGCATCTACTAAACTTTGGTGGGTTCCAGTATCTAGCCAAGAAAAACCACGACCTAAAAGCTCTACTTCTAATTCCCCTAACTTTAAGTAAGCTTCGTTTACTGAAGTAATTTCCAGTTCACCACGATGGGATGGTACGACATTTTTAGCTATTTCTACCACACGATTATCAAAAAAATACAATCCTGTTATTGCATAATTAGACTTTGGATTTTTAGGTTTTTCTTCTACACTTAAAACTTTTCCATCATTGTTAAATTCAACAACACCGAATCTTTCTGGATCTTGTACATGATATCCAAATACCGTTGCTCCCCTATCTTTCTGTGCAGCTCGTTGCAGTATTTTTCTTAAGCCACTGCCATAATAAATATTATCCCCTAAAATCATTGCAACAGAATCTTGACCAATAAACTTTTCTCCAATAATAAATGCTTGAGCTAATCCGTCAGGTGATTCCTGAACTTCATAATGTAATGAAATACCAAATTGCGATCCATTACCTAATAATGCTTCAAAACGAGGAGTATCCAAAGGTGTTGAAATAATTAATATATCCTTTATACCTGCTAACATTAATGTAGATAAAGGATAATAAATCATTGGTTTATCGTTTATAGGTAGTAGTTGTTTACTAGTTACTTGTGTTAGTGGATAAAGCCTTGTACCACTACCTCCAGCTAAAATAATCCCCTTCATAATAACCCCCAATTAATTTTGTTAAACTCTACTTCTATAAAACTTCATTAAAATAGGTTGATATGAATTATTAAAATTTATACAATAAAAAACTTATTTCTATTTTTTTATCATGCTTTTTAAATCGCTAACAGTTGTAATTATATCTTTTCTCTTTATTACCAAATACAAAATATAAATAACTATATAAATAATGATTCCATATACTGAAGTAAACCATCCTAAAAAGATAAATGTAAAAGATAAAGTACATTCAAGAATTATATCTTTAAATACATTAATATTTAGTAATTTCGATAATACGCTCTCTGCTAAAATAGCTCTAAAAGCTAAAAGAATAATAATTGAAAAAACTATTAATAATAAGCTTTCATATACAACTGTAAAAAAAGTTGTAAGTATTATACTTAAAAAAACAGTTATCAAATTAATTAATAACATTAATCTTTCTTTCCGTAATGTTTTTAAGTAAGTATTTATGAGTAATGCCATCTTCCCTTCAAAAATACACATAGGAAAAATCATAACTAAAAATGCTAAACTATCCGCATATTGAGGAAGCCATAAAGCTATTATTAATTTTAAAGGATAGTAGACAATTATAAGCCCCAATAAAGGAACCATTAATAACGTTCTAAGAGTACTATAGATTTTCGAAAGATTTTCAACCTTTGTTCGTCTTAACAATGGGAACATAATAATTCCAATAGCATTTACAAATATCATTATAAGATTAGCTATACTTATAACTAGGGAGACTTTTCCAAATGTAGTAACATTCCAATTTCTCTCAATTCCAAATCTCACAATTCCAATTATCAAAATGCTGGCTATATTTGCAAACATTAATTTAATTCCTACATTTATGTTATCTAAAGTTTCTTTAAAATTTATACAAAAATCAGTTAGCCTTCTAAATACTATATCTTTACAACAATACGTTGAATATCCCAATGCTAAAATCTTTCCAATTATATCTGCAATGATCAATAACTTGTATTCTTTAATTCCTATACTTAACAACAATATAATTAGACAACAATATATTACTTTCTCTAAAATTATGATCTGTGCATTTTCTTTCATTCTATTTGTTGCTTGTAATAAATAAACCAACAAGTATCTTGAGTTTACAATAACCATACTAACTATAGTCATTTTAACAATGAATAACCTATCTTCATTAGAAATACAAAAAATAGAAACTTCGTATATTATAAAAGCTAAAAACAATTGAAAAAAAACAAGCATCCAAAATTGTGAAAAGAATAAATTTTTATCTAGTTTACTATATTCCTTTCCACCAAATCTAAGATATACACCATCATTCCAACCGAAATGTAAAAAACCAACATAAGAAATATAAAATAAATATAACTGCCAATACCCATATTCCTTTATACCTATTAACTTCGGTACAATTAGTATTACTATTGTGGAAATGAATATTGATAATAAATTAGATGTTACTGTATAAGAAAAATTTCTTATAAAACTCATAGCCTTATTATTCAAAACTCATCCCTCATCACCGTACCCCTATATGATGCCTTAAAAATTTCTAACAGCATCTTCATTCACTTCACAATAATTAATACGTTTATAATTTAGTCTTTCATATTTTCAATGTATATACTATTATCTCTATGAATTCTTAATAACTCATTTAATGATGCAATCATATTTTTATAAACAAATAGTCTTTTTTTATTACTCTTATTAAATAAAGCGTCTGTTGAAGAGTCTTCTTTATGTAGTATCCTAATTTTTGGAAAATATAATGTTTTTAATTTTTCTCTATTAGTGATATAGAATAAAATATGCTCCTCCATATACATAAATGTGTTATCATATAATCCATTATAATTGTTTACGTAGTCTGGACTAAAAATTAAACATGCCCCATGCAGCTGAATATTTTCTTGCTCAGCTTGCCAATTCAAACTATTATTTAATTCATTTGTTTCTTTTCCACCTTTTTTAAATGAAAAGTATGTGTTCATTATTAATTCTTCACAACCGATTTTATTTAAGAATGCTTTAATCTTTATTTTTAATATAATCTTTTTAATTTCAGGCTCTTGAATTACTTTATCAAGTTGAGGATTTTGATGTAACCCATCTTTAGTAGATAAAATATCAGGACCGAGCACATGAAATGGAGTTGTTTTGTATTTTTCTATTAGCTCACTTAAGAAATTTTTTTGCTCTATAAGAGTATCGTTATTAATTAAAATTATAAAATCAGACTTTAAGGTTAATTTTGCATACATAAAACCTAAATTATTCCCTTTAGCAAACCCTAAATTCTTCTTACTTTTTACAATATGCACCTTTTTATTTCCAGCATAATTTTTCTCAAGCATTTCTCCACTATTATTTTGAGACCCATTATCTACAACTACAATATTGTAATTTTCATATTCAATGTTATGTAAAATTGATTCAATACATTCATAAGTATCATCATAAGTTAGATAATGTAAAACAACAAAAGTACATTTCATTTACCTTATCCCTCCCTATCTATTGTTCAAATAAATTACTCATTATTAATAAATATAACTTAGAGATTTCATTTATATTCGTTACATAAAATGAATACCTCTAAGTCGATTAATTACTATTTTTTATAAAAAATAATACATAAATTAACTAAATAGTGTTTGAATAGTTCTTTCAAATCTCTCTTTAAATAATTTAGTATTTGAATTAAAATCCTTGAAAATCCCATCTTCCCTATCAGCAAAACTGTTTATTACATTCCCAATAGAATCTATCTCTTCAATTAATATTATTTTATTCTCTTTTTCTAACCTTTTTGCAAAAAGAAGTTGATGATTATCAATATGTTCATTAAATTGTTTTAATCTTGGTACTACTATTGGAACTTTATTATAAGAATATGCTAAAAAAATACTTGCCGGACCACCATGAGTAATAATGATATTTGCTTTTTCAGCATAGTAATTCATTTCCTCATATGATAATAATTTCTTATAATCAACTGAATTTGGAGTATAGTTACAATAACCAGTTTGCATGAAAATGTCATCTAAAATTAATCCATTTCGCTTGAGATTATCAATCTTTTTAATTAACCGATTAAACTGTTGTTCATGCGTACCAACAGTTACGAATATCATAAGATCCCTCCTAAATTAACTCCTTTAGGATAAAATCTTTTTTGTTCTTCCCATTGAAGAATAAACTTATCAGCAATAGGGTAAACTATTTTTCCTGTTATCGTTGGCATGTCTATCCTGTCATAAACTTCCATATACACTAGTTTTGCACCAAATATTTTGCCTAAGTAAAAAAAAGGTATCGCAGGAGCAGCACCAGATGAAATAATTAAATCAGGTTTTTCTTTTATTAAAACTTTTAAAGCTAAAAATGTATTTTTGAGTAAATTTTTTATATTTCTATTAGTAGGGTAATGACACCAATACTTTCTTTCATTAAATAAAAGACTTTTTGCATCTTCTTTTTCAAAAGTTACCCAGAAACGGTCATGTTTTTCCCAAAACTCTTTTAAAAAATATAGATGTGTTAAATGTCCTCCACTTGAACCAACTAAACATATCTTCATAATTAGTCTCCTAAATTTTTAGTTTTTGATAAATCTAATTTTTTCTATTACTGGTCCTAAATAGACTAATAATAATTCTCTTTTTGGTAGAGTAAAAAATATAAAAATTAGGATTAATGTTATCTTTTGTTTAAAATTAATAGTTGAGTATTGTTTTGCTTTTTTATAATATTTAATTGCTTTTATATACTTTCGGGATTTTAAAAAAGCTACAGAAATTTCCATGTTATGCATTTTATAGATGTTACTAGATTCTTTAATATTTAAATTTTCTATTTCCCTTGAAAACTTAGATAAAAAATACTTTTTAACTTCTACAAATCCGTAGGGGTTCGGAATATTTATTCGCGAATCTTTATATATATTTAATATAATTTTATTTATTGAAAAAATCTCATATTCTCTAAACATTCTTAATAATATATCCCAATCTTGATGTCTCTTTAAAGATTCATCAAAAAGGCCAATTTTTTTAAAAACTTCCTTTTTAAATAATACATTTGATCCAGATCCTGTTCCCCAGTTCATTTGTAATAATTCTGAGGTTAGATTACCACACTTATCAGGTATACTATTCTTTATTACTCTATTTCCCCTTATAATATTATATCCACCATAAACAGCACCATATTTATTACTTAATTCTTTTATTACTTTAACTTGAAGTTCAATCTTATTATTTAAAAATTCATCATCATCATCTAAAAATGCTATAAAATTCCCTTTTGCTTGCTTTATGCCTGTATTTCTGGCTGCTGAACCATTAAGGTTTTGCTGATGTTTTAAATAAATAACATTTTTATAATCTTTATAGTTATTCATTAATAACTCTGTGTTCTTCCTATAATTACTATTAGGATCATTATCGTCAACAACTATTATTTCAATATTTTTATAACTTTGGTATAAAACACTATTTATAGCCCGACATAGATAATCAGCCCTTTTAAATGTTGGTATGATGACGGTTACTAAGTCATCCACAATTTGACACCTCCCTTAATAATTTTAGTACTTATTAAATTCTCTTAATTAATCTAAAAAGCATCTTTTGAACCAAATAATACAAAAAATGTCTTCATAATAAGCACCAAATCCACAATAGTATTTCTTTCCTGAATATATTTTAAATCTAACTTAATCCATTCATCAAATTCAATATTACTTCTACCACTAACTTGCCAGTAACAAGTTAATCCTGGAACTACCGTTAAACGTTGTCTTTCATAACTCGAATACTGAGCTACTTCTGCAGGTAAAGGTGGCCTAGGGCCAACCAAGCTCATATCCCCTTTTAAAACGTTAAATAACTGGGGTAATTCATCTATACTTGTCTTCCGGATAAATTTTCCAACCCTTGTTACTCTAGGATCATTTTTAATTTTGAAAACTGGCCCTTCTGCTTCATTTTGCTTCATAAGTGAGGCCTTTAATTCTTCAGCATTAGATACCATAGAACGAAACTTGTACATATAAAACTCGGATTCGCCTTTACCTACTCGTATTTGTTTAAATAATATCGGTCCTCTTCTATCTTCGACTTTAATAAGAAGAACGACGATTAAGAACAGGGGTGATAATAATAATATACCTATAATTGCGGCTAAAATATCAATAATTCTTTTACTTATCAAATAAGTTTTACTACCACTCACTTTTATTTTTTCTAAAGGTATTTCACTACCTTTTTGCGGTGAGGCTCCTTTATTAGAAGTTGTAACTGACACTAACTTTCACCAACTTTCTACATAATTTATCTTAGTCTTATACACCATCATTTATATAGACTTTTTACTATTAGATTAATACTTTATATGATATTTTTTCTAATTTATTATAGTAACTTACCTAAGATATCTTCTTTTAAGTTCATCGATCGAATAAATCTTGGAACTAATCTATTTTAAACATAAAATTCCATGGTTATTAATTCACCTAGACCTAGGTTTATAAATGAGAAAAACCAACTAATTGAATTGATAAAACTTTAACTTACTTTATATTAAAAAATCCCCAAAAACTTCTTCCTCTTAATCTGTTCTGGTATTTCTTTTATGATGTTCTTATTTTGTAATAGGATTTCGGAATTTTCCGTAAATAAATAAACGTAGTCTACTCCAAATCGTTCTTCTATTAAGTCATAAGCCTCATTCAACTTAAATGCTCGATTATGCGTATTATGCGCATCAGAAGCCACAAAATGAGTCAAATTATATTCTATTAACTGTTCAGAAAATTTTTTAATTGTCTTCCCGAAATATCCAGCTACACTCGCTGCAGTTACTTGCGTAAGTGCACCGTTCATTACTAGTTTATATAGCAAATCTGGATTTTCTTGCAGTTCCTTGTTGCGTTCAGGATGAACAATAATTGGGATTAGTCCTTCTGTTTGAATATCATATAATAGTCTTTCTGCATATCTTGGTACAGTAGATGAGGGAAATTCGATAAATAAATAGTTTGTATGGGAAAGGGTTAGTATTTCTCCTTTTTGATAGTCTTCTAACACTTCTCCATACATACGTACTTCCTGACCTGGAAGGATGGTTAATGGAATCTTCTCTTTTTGAAGCGCTGTATTTAATAAATTAACATGATGTATAATCTTAGATTTCGTATTTTCGTATCTATTATTTTTATGATGAGGTGTAGCGACAATTGTCTTTACACCTTCCCGTACAGCTAATTTTGCCATTTCTACACTCTCTGCCATTGTTTCTGGGCCATCATCAACACCAGGCAGTATATGACAATGAATATCAATCATCGTAACACCCCCTCCCAATCATTATTTGTTTAACTATTCTATTAATATAACAAAATGTTATCAGCCTACTATATCTTTAGTAAATAGCTAACTTTGTCGAATCTTATATTTTTATTGTTAATTTGTCCCATAATAATAGTAATATCCGCCTTTTTTATCTCGCTTCTTATTATTTAAGACAACTCCTAAGATCTTGCCTTTTGATGCAGACAAAAGTTCTTTCGTTTTTAACAAACCATCTTTTTCTGTTTTACCGCTGCTAACAACCAACACACTGCCATCACATTCATTCGCCAGAATTTGTGCATCTGTTACCGCTAGGACTGGCGGTGTATCAAATAGAATCATATCAAATTCTTCTAGTGCTTGTTCCATAAAATACTGCATCGCACGTGACCCTAATAATTCTGATGGATTTGGTGGAATAGGACCACTCGGAAGGATATACAAATTATTTTCATCATTTATATGAATTGCTTCTTTTAATGAAACTTGATTCGTTAACACAGACGTTAGTCCTGTTGTATTAATCAGATTAAATGTGTAATGAACAGTTGGTTTCCGCAAATCTGCATCCACTAACAAAACTGTTTTCCCTTGCTGTGCAAAGACAACCGCTAAGTTTGCAGCAGTTGTTGATTTTCCTTCTCCAGGTCCAGTGGAAGTTACCATAATGGTACGGATTTCTTTATCGACACTGGAAAATAAAATATTCGTCCGAATCGTACGGTATTGCTCAGAAATTGGTGATCTAGGATCTAATTTAGTGATGAGCTTTCTTTTGCTATCTAATAATTTTTTTTTCGTTGTTTTTTTATTTAGTGCCAACTAAATCACCTCTGTTTCTACTATTGCTTCTATTTCCTCTTCCACTTGTTTCTTTCATTTCATCAATCGTTGTAATTGCACCTAATACAGGCAGCTCTAATAGTTTTTCAATATCCTGCTCTGTTTTCACCGTACTATCCAAATATTCTAATAAAAATGCTAAACCGACACCAATCATTAATCCAACAACTGCTGCAATCGCTATATTAAGCGGTGGGTTTGGACTTACCGGCGACTGATTTTCTTGGTCATATGCAAGCGGCAAGATGCTTACGTTATCGACCTTCATTAATTTTTTTATTTCCTTTTCGAAAACTTGTGCCGTTTTATTGGCAATTTCCAATGCAACAGCAGGATCTGGATCGGTAACAGATACTGTCATAACTTGTGAGTTTTGTGCACTTTCAACCGTGATTTTATTATTTAATTGCGCTATGCTCATATTTAAATTTAAATCACTTTTTACAGTATTTAAAATAGCTGCACTTTTAATAATGACGCTATATGTATTGATTAACTGAACATTTGTTTGAACTTCATTGTAATTGTATATCGATTGATCGTCTTTTGCTTGATTGACAAGTATTTGTGTTGAAGAATTATATTCTGGGGTGATGACGAAATAACTTATTACTCCGCTTGCAATCATGGCAATCAATGTAATGGAGATGATTAATGCTAGTCTTTTCTTTAATGTTTGAAATAATTCTTTTAAGCTAATCGTTTCTTCCATAATTTCCTCCTAAACTATTATAAAGCAAACATATTGTAGCATAAGAGATTTGCTAAAAATGTCTTTTCTTGTCATACTTTTAGTAGATAAGTTTTCTCTTTGAATCTAATTTAGCAAGTTTTTAACAGATTTAACAGCATTTTTTTCATAAAGCATACTATTTACTACTTAAATACTACGTTATTAACTATCGATTGAAATATTTTACAAATATAATGTGGAGGGTGTAATGAAAGCGATTATTATTTCTGTTCTTGTCATTATTCTAGCTGCTGTTCTATTTTTTGGTAATATGAAATGGACAAAAAAACATTCTAGCTCTTCTCCTAATCAACTAAACTACTTAATCGAAACAAACAACAAAACTGAAACTGAAGCCAATTTCCAAGACGATTTCCGTGCTGAAGAGTATGTACGCTTTGCTTCTGCTTGGCCTGAAGACGCTAAAGAGCAATTAGAAGCAACACTAGAAAATAAACAAACATATCATATTGTGTTATTAGGCTCGGAAGCAATTGGTAATGATAAATTAGGATTATTGCCGAATATTAAAAGAACATTATCTACTGTATATAAAAATTATGTCACAATAGAAAGCATTGTATATGATGGAACCTCTACAGAGTATGTTAATGACAATAAAGTAACCGATTTAATAAAGAAGAAACCGGATATGGTCATTTTTGAGCCGTTTACTTTAAACGATAATAATGTTATTGATATGGATACATCGCTTGCAAATATTTCTAAAATTATAGAATCTACTAACAAGAAACTGTCAGATACAACATTTATATTGCAGCCTCCAAACCAAATTTATAACGCAAGTCTCTATCCATTACAAGTAGACGCCTTACAAAAATATGCCGAAAGACACGGTATTTATTATTTAAACCATTTGGAGAACTGGCCAGCTGGTAATGATAAACAAGTATTAGAGTTTTTACATGCTGATGGTATGGTGAATGAAAAAGGATATAAAATTTGGAGCGATTATATTAATTCATTTTTAGTGACAGAATAAGAATGAAGGTGCCTTTCCCCAATAATTTAAGGACAGGCACTTTTAGTCAGATCCCTAGGGGTTCAAAAATCAAAGTGCCTTTAACTTAGAAATCCATTTATTTGAAATAACATTTATATTAAAATCTTTTACTCGTTCTAAGCTCTTTTTTTGCAATAATTCTCTATGCCTCTTATTCTCCATTAGTCGTTTTAATTTAGAAACAAAGCTTTCTATATCATATTGATCAATTAAAATTCCACAATCTCCATTTTTTAAAATTTCTGTTGGTCCTAAATTTTTAAAACTAATAATTGGTAAACCGCAAGCCATTGCTTCTGTAATGACTAATCCAAATCCTTCCCATCTTGATGTTGATATTAATATAGAACCTCCATAATATAATTCCTGCATTTCTGCACTTTTTAAAGGTCCTTTTAAAATTATTTTATTTTCTAGCTTGTTTTTCTTAATCAACTGAATAAATTTTTCTTTATCTTCCCCATCACCTGCAACTGTTATTGTCCATTCTTCTTCTAGTTCCTTAGCTATTTCGATTAAATAATCTAAACCTTTTTGTTCTATGCTCAACCTACCGACAAATACAATATTTTTTTGATTTAATTCACTAATTCTAGGTTTCGATATGGTTAAAGGGTTATATATATTACAAGATTTAAAGTTTATTTTCTTAAATTTATCAATATCTGCAGCTGTTAAGCATACAACCAAATCTGCTAACTCAATACCTTTTAAATAGTCATTAATAATTTCTTTATAATATTGCTTTGTATAAACATCATAATCATTATGCTGCCAAGTTACTATTTTTATCCCGGGTATCTGTTCCTTTATTACTGGTATTAATGCAGTTAATATTCCTTGACAAAGTATTAGAACTTCATGATTACTTTTCTTTAGGTATTTAATTATATCTTCTACCTGTTCTTTATACAACCTAACTGTATGTAAAGGAGTTCTATTTATCTTATATTTAACATATAAGGCTTTCCTTAGTATCTTCCTAGTCATTTTTCTACGTCTTATTACGCAAGGTGTCTTGATTCCAACTGCTAAATCATAATAAAACTTATTTTCACCAGAAAAATCAATTAATGTTACATGATGATTTTCTTTTTGGAATGAATTCGCTAACTCTATTGCCACTCTTTGAACTCCGCCTAATTTAAAATTATGATTTACTATACAGATATTCATTCAATATTCTTCCTTTATCATACATAATCAACATATCTAGATAATTTTTTGAATCAAAGATTACCATACTAAAGTTTTGTTTTTTCCATACCCTTTTATTGTAAAATTTTGATAAAGATAATGTATTACATAATTATGTAGATATCGAAACCTTCAAAAAAAAGCTTTTTTAGTTATCGACTTTTCATAAATAAATGGTATGAAATGAGATAGAAAAAAGCTAACGAAAGGTGAATAGAACATAACTTTCGTTAGCTTAATGGCTATGGGACTCTACCCCATCCAACTAAAAAATCCCACCTACACTTTGCGTGGAGGTGGGATCTTAACTCTTTAAATAGAGTGGTCATTTGGGAAGGATAAGTTAAAGTCATCTTCTTTTTTTTGATTTTTGCTCGCAACAAATAAAGTAATGTTTTCCCGTTATTCATCACACCCCATTCTAAAATAACGTAGTAAGATTTCGTTTCTTGGGTTTAACTGGCTCCCGAGTATGAATATTATGATTTTCAATAACTGCCTGAGCATTATCCATATAATAAAATACTTGGTCGCTTCCGTAGTGTTTTCTTATATAGGTGTATGCTTTTTCTAGCCATAAGTCTTTGTCACTTTGAGCGCCACTGGCAATAAAATGAGTCATTTGCCCTTTAATGAATTGTGCGGCTACTTTTTGAACTTTCCATCCATTTTTCCCAATAATGCTTGCTGCTGATATTTGTGTAAGAACACCCATTCTTACTAAATGATATAATTCTATAGGATTTTTTATAAAGTTAGGATTAAGTTCAGGGTTTGCCAAAATAATTTGATAACCGAGCATTTGCAGATCATAGATGGTGTCAGTTAAATAGTGAGGTAGTTCTTCTGGTGGTATGGTAATAAGTAGATATGGACTTTCTATATTTAGCGGAATAAATTTCTTTTCTTTCACTTGGCGTACAAACGAATCATTCATTGTAGCTTCGGCACCGGCAAGGATGGTGATATCCAATTCTTCATCTTTTAATTTAGCATTCAGCTCCTCCACCTGAAGAATAATTTCTTCCTTTGATTCATTGATCGTTAAAGATGGTGTAGCAATCATAAATCGAATACCTTGTTCCGCAGCCTTTTTAGCTATAGAAATGCTTTCTGCAAAATTTCTATCTCTCTCATTATCCGATAATAAATGACAACTTATATCAATCACTACAAACCTTCCCTTCATTCGCAGTTAAAAAGAATACATGTGTTCTTTTTAAAGAACTACTTGATGAAATTAATTATAGCAAGGATTATTTTTAGAATAAAGAGAATGTTTTGTCGAATTATTTTTTTATTGCTAAATATCGAGTTTTTTTAAATGGCTGTTTTCTCAAAGTTTGTTGTTTTTCACGTAAAAAAATGGGAGAAAGACGAGACTTAAGCAGAGCGT
Source organism: Niallia yueguangensis (assembly GCF_052663115.1). NCBI lineage: Bacteria > Bacillati > Bacillota > Bacilli > Caryophanales > Bacillaceae > Niallia > Niallia yueguangensis. The sequence continues at coordinate 70,949 of NZ_JBQTCX010000002.1, read as the reverse complement.
ATGCGACGAGAAGGCTCGGCGCTCACTAAACGGACGAAGTGTATTCAGGCTGCGAGTTTAAAAGCAATCTATACGAAAACAGCCTTTTAAATTTAGGTACCTGTTCCCAGCCCTTCCACTGTGTTTTTACCAACATTTTTCTCAAAATTCCTCATTAACACCTATTTTTCATTATGACATTATGTCTACTAAGTTGTATAAGCTTCTTTTTTCGAATGGTTATATCGGCTTGAAACTACCTAAAATTTTCCATATGCAGTAGTATCATCTTCCCTTATCCATCTTTTCCCTTTTTTGCATGATTGCATTTATTTGTTAGACTGTTAAATAACTTTCCAAAGGAGTTGTTATTTTTCATGAATAAACGAGAAACTTGGATTGATATGGCGAAAGGGATAGGGATCATACTTGTCATCATGGGCCATACGAGTAACGACATTGCGCAGCATTACTTCTATTGGTTTCATATGCCGTTATTCTTTATTCTGAGCGGCTATACATTCAAGGAAATTTCAAACACAACGGACTTTGTGGCTTGGCTTAAAAAGTTTACGAAAAGATTGCTGATTCCTTATGTTTCATTTGGAATATCCCTTTTTATTGTTTATCAATTCGTTAATATCATGACGAATGAATTTCGTTTAATAGATGCTTATAAAGATTTTTATAACCTATTTTATGGTGGACAAGTGTTGACTAACTATTTCGCTGTATTTTGGTTTGTTACTTGCTTATTTGTTACGCAGATTTTATTTGCCGGGATCTTGTTACTTTTTAAATCACATATTATTAGGATATCGATCGTTGCATTATGTTATATACTGGCACATATCGAAGCAAGTTTGGTATCAAAGGATTTTGCTTTTCCGTTAAATGCAGATGTAGCCCTGCTGGCACTTGCTTATGTGGCGTTCGGTTGGTATTTAAAAACATTTGCAAAAGACTTTTTCCAAAATCGTTATATGTCCATTAGTATCATTTCTCTTTCTTTTCTATTACTTTTAGGCGAGCGTTTTAACATCTATGATTATAAACTTGATATGAAATTCCATGGATATACGAATATTGTTTTAGACTTATTGATTCCAATAACCTTTAGTTTAACACTGCTCTTGTTCTGCTATTGGTTAGAAAAAATACCAGGTGTAAATCTCATCGCTCATCTCGGCAAAGTGACGATGCCAATTATGTATTTGCACATGCCTATTAATAGATTAATTGCTTTAGAGTGGCCAAGTTACGACTGGCTGCTGTTTACTTTGATTGGACTTGCTGCTCCTCTGATTTTTTATAAGTTGAGTAAACAATCTCCAGTAACGAATGTGTTGTTTTTAGGAAATTTCAGAAAGAAATCTTACAGGGAACGGGAAAGTGTCTACTAGCAAAACAAGCCAACGCAACAAGTTAGGTTGTATAAATTTATAAGTTAGAGGAAGGCTTTAGTCGTCTTCCTTTTTTGTATATTTTTAAACGTTTTTGTACCATTTAAAAACTAAAAAAGTACAGTATCTCTCATTCTAAGAGAATTATATTTTTTTTCATGTCATTTAGGAACTCTCTTACCTTTTCCGGTGATAATCCCATTTCAAGAGCATATAGAATAAGATCTATCCATTCACTGTCCAATTCTTCAATATCTATTATCTTTTGCTTGTCCATAAATCCTCCTATGCAATATGTCTTTTTTTTAATTGTTCCATTTTTGTATATTTTTAAACGTTTTTGTACCATTTAAAAACTAAAAAAGTACAGTATCTCTCATTCTAAGAGAATTATATTTTTTTCATGTCATTTAGGAACTCTCTTACCTTTTCCGGTGATAATCCCATTTCAAGAGCATATAGAATAAGATCTATCCATTCACTGTCCAATTCTTCAATATCTATTATCTTTTGCTTGTCCATAAATCCTCCTATGCAATATGTCTTTTTTTTAATTGTTCCATATTATCAAAAAGATCCTTTATTTCTAATATAATGACTTGCTAGATTAAAAGAATGTTGAACACTGATTATGACAAAGAGTCATAATTAAACAAAAAATTCTTAAAAAAGAATGATAAGATAAGATTTTTTATAAAATGAACAGGGATTTTTCGTTATAAAGAACATTTAACCCCTAAAATATCGAGACAGTTTTCGACTATTGGGTTTTATCGGCTGATCAGTATATATATTATTCTTTTCAATGACTGCTTGGGCATTTTCCATATAAAACAATGCTTGGTCACTGCCGTAATGTTTTCTTATATAGTTATAAGCCTTTTCTAGCCACAAGCCATTATCATTTTGAGCGCTGCTAGCAATAAAATGAGTCATTTGCCTTTTAATTAATTGTTCAGTTACTTTCTGAACTTTCCATCCATTTTTTCCAATGATGCTTGCTGCAGATATTTGTGTAAGAACACCCTGTCTCACTAAATGATATAACTCCATTGGATTTTTCCTAAAGTGAAGATTCAGTTCAGGATTTGCTAAAATAATTTGATAACCAAGAATTTGCAACTCAAAAATGATTTCAGTTATATTATGAGGTATTTCTTCTGATGACATATTAATAAGCAGATACGGGCTTTCTAGATTAAGCGGAATAAATTTCTTTTCTTTCACTTGGCGTACAAAGGAATCATTCATTGTAGTTTCAGCACCAGCAAGGATGGTGATATCTAAACCTTCCTCTTTCAATTTAATATTGAGCTCCTTCACCTGGTTAATAATATTATCCTTTGAATCATTTATCGTTAAAGTTGGTGTGGCGATCAAAAATCGAATACCTTGTTCCGCAGCCTTTCTAGCCATAGAGATGCTTTCTGTAAAATTTTTAACTGGCTGCTTTATATTCGATAATAAATGACAATTTATATCAATCACTACAAAACCTCTTTTCGTTTGTCGCTAACAAAGAACGTTATCGTTCTTTTTACAGAACTATTAGGTTAGGTTAATTATAACAGTGATTTTTTTTAGAATAAAGAGGAAATTTTGTTGAATGTTACATTTTTTTGTGATTTTATGTAAAACGTTAAGTTTAAGTAATTTTCAAATAATAGTAAGTTAAAGGTTATTTAGTAGTTTAACTTACTATATTGATATTGTTAGAAAATTTATCAGTTTAGGAAGGCTTTCCTGTTTCCCTCTTTTGTTTTATTCTATGGACATATTCCTTTTTTTCATTTCCCGCTCTAAAGTTATATTTACAGCATATGATACCTATACCTAACCATTTCAAGGGGGAATTATATGAAAACATTTTTAGTAATCAGCCAAATCTTTTATTTGCTATGTACCATACCTTGGCTTGTTGTTTTTGGATTCTCATTTATGAGTTTTGACAGCGGTATCCATGTCTTTAACGTTGCTTTTGTTGTAGGAATTGGTCTATATCCAATCGCCGTCGTCTTTTGTTCCATTTTCGCTTGGTTTCTTCAAGAGCGGAGCAAGCGTGTAGCGATTATAATTAATTTAGTTCCCATGGTATGGATAGCTGGGTTAGGGCTGCCATTGTTTGTCTTAAATTAGTCATTGAATATTAAATGATTCCTATTTACCTGAACTTCTTGACATCCTCCCCTACCTAAAATCCTAACGTTTTTTGAGGAAGGGGATTCCAAAGGGATTTCACTGCGGTACTAACCGTCAGTGCCTTTAGTGTTACCATTACCTCCTCCCTGTCCGCACGTTGTTTCTAAAACAAAGAACGGTAGGGAATCATCAGCTAGGTGTACAGCTCAGTCAGGAGCCTTGCGAAGGATATTAAATCCCTCGCAGCGGTTTTAAGCCGCAGTTATATCTTTTGATGGTCGTGTAGATATAACAAAACTTGCATTGACATCTGCATTTTGTTTATATCCACACGAACCTGTATACAAAGAGCCTCGACGGTTCTTTTTTTGTGTATGTCCACATTTGGAGCATTCTTGACTCGTTTTGTACGGATCTACTTTTTGCACTTCCAGCTCGGCTAATTGTGCTTTGTATATAAGTTTTGTTTCTAAGTCAAAGAAAGACCAGGAATGAATATTTCTGTCGCTTTTTTTCCAATATTTTTTCATAGAACGAATAGAAGAGAGGTCTTCGATTTTAATGATAGAAGCACCACAATCTTTAGCAAACTGAACCATTTTCTTTGAGATGACATGATTCCAGTATTGAATGATACGTTGTTCTTTATTTTCTAATCGTTTTAACGCCTTCGTATTTTTCGCTTTTTGTAATTTTCTGCGAAGTTTAAAAAACTTCCTACGAATATGACCAATCTGTTTTCCGTTAAAATGAATATACTTGCCTGTTTCCCTATCTCCGGCTACCGCAATATATTTTAGTCCTCTATCAACCCCAATAGATTTTGTACCTGTAGACTTTTTCTCTAATTCAAACGAAAGCGCAAAAGAAAAATACCATTTTCCTTTCTTATTGAACAATTGTCCGTTTCCCTTTTTTAATTTGGAGATACTGTCATAGGATGCTTGAAAGAATGGAGAGTTTTTGTCCATTTCTCCCGTCAAAAGAAAACCAATCCAAAAATGATTATACGCATTGGTCTTTAAAGGAACGTATTTATCTATTGTAAGATTTCCCTTCTCCATTGTAGGAATTCCCAACTTAAGATAACCATTATCCTGTCTTAACCTCCAATTCTGGTTATTAAATAGAATGGATATTCTTCCGCGAAAAGAAGGAAAGCCTTTCGTTTTCTCATTCTGTTTCCAGTCCTCGTATCGACTAAGTGCTAGTTTTCTAGCTTCTTGAATGAGGGTAGAAGGAAGTTCAATAGGAGCTAATCTTTTATCTAATTCCGACTTTGTTACTGCAGGATGTTCTTTTTTGTATTGAATAGCTATATTACAAGCTTCCGAAAAGTTTTGTTGCATCGTTTCATACATCTTTTCTTTCACATTTGTTGGTTGAAACAAGGGCAGTTTAATCGTAATGGTTGGCATTTGTTTCACCACCTACTTTTGATAAGAATATTTTACCAAAATAAGAACGAATGTTCCAGTTATATCTTCTTTTAAACAAAAAAAAAGAAGGCGATTCATCTCCCACCTACTCTCTTCGTTCCTTGAGGAAGGAGTCTTCTCGCTCAACTATGATAAAAATGAAGAAAAAGCACCCGTAATTTGAGTGCTTCCGCTTACCTCAGAGCAAAGTTCCCCATATGATGCTCAGTTATCCCAATATCAAAAACTTACTTCCTCTATTTTTATATCTCCTGCCCTTTTTCTTTGAATATAAGGTGCAATTAACCTTGCTCTGGCATCGTATTCCAAAATGTAACTTCTTCTAAAGGCAATCGCACTGTTGTATGGGCAGGATGAGCCGCTTTACCAATTGCAATAAGCATGACTGCTGCATAGCGGTCGGAAATGCCGAAAGCTTTTCGAAATGCTGGCTCGCTGTATCCTGCCATTGGTACTGTATCGTATCCTCTTGCTTTAGCCGACAGCATGATTTGCATAGATACTAATCCGCCATCAATTAGCACGGTACGCTTTACTATGTCAGAGTGGGGATCAGAGAAGTAGCCATGTATATTATTAATCATCTGACTTTTTGCCTGTTCTGTCATATAGCCAGCCTCGACAGCATCACTGTAAATTTGCTCCACTTTCTCTATTAGTTGTAAATCCCCTAATACCGCTATAACAGCAGATGCTTGCACGACCTGCTCCTGATTATGTGCAATCGGCAAAAGAATATCTTTTTTGGCTTGATCATCAATTACGAGAAAACGCCACGGCTGCATATTGGCAGCAGAAGGAGCCAGTGTCGCTTCTTGTAAAATTTCATTTAATTCATCCTTAGACATTTTCCAATTGGAATCATATTTTCGCACGGAATGGCGATCTCGAATGACAGTAGAAAATAACGCTTCTTGTTTTGCTTTTGTTGACATTGTTTCTCCTCCTAAAATAAGTAATTTAAATTAGACTGTTTTCGTATAGATTGTTGCTTTTAAATTCGCAGCCTGAATACACTTCGCTTTCCGTGGGCGAGCGTCGAGCCTCCTCGTCGCCTACGCTCTGCTTAAGTCTCGTCTTTCTCGCATTCCCACAGGAGTCTACGTGTATTCAGTCTGCTGAGTACTTCTTCTCCCATGTTTTCAGGTGAAAAACAACAAACTTTGAGAAAACGGCCTTAAATTCATACTATTTTCCAAAACTCTTGAATCAAAAAACTGTTCAATATTTAGCACAGTTTTCTTTAAAAGCTTCCCTTGGTGTTCAGTTTACGCTAGTAAGAGTAAATTTACTGCAACTAAACAAAGCACAGTTACAATTAAAAAGAAATGCAGCAAGCAAAAAACTAACTGCAACTTTTATAAGCACATTATACAAAGAACATTATCTTCAAAGCAAGGATAATGCTAACAAAATTATACTTTTTTTATTTCAGCGAAAAAATCCATATTCGCTGTTAAATCTGATATGGTATATTGACGAAGAGAATCAAGCGTTTTTTGCTCTGCTTCATTCATAATATTTTCTAAAGCCATGTCTAGTTGTTTTCCTGCTTCACCGCAGTTTGGTGTTTCTTCCGTTTCTAAACATTCGCTTTTTACAGCCAAATAAACATCTGCAAGCGTAATTTCAGATGAAGGTCTTTTTAAGATATAGCCTCCCTCTCGTCCTTCCTTTGCCTCAACCATTCCTGCATTTACTAATAAAACTAAAACTCGTCTTAGAAAAGTGGCGTGCGAATTGACCTGACATGCAATCGATGCACTGGACAACTTTCCTTCACTCCGTGATAGCCATACAAGCGCACGCACAGCAATTTTAAAACGAGGAGGTCCTATTAAATTCCCACGACTCCTTGTGCTCAATTTATATTCATTCCCTTCATAAACAACCGCTTTCATTTATTAGCTTACCGTAAATTGACGTGATTTAAAAGTTCATCAAGATCAATTCACGAAACTTTTTAATATCACGTCCGATTACGGAATAAAAAAAGCATCATCTATTTCTAAATAGTTCGGAAAAAGCTATTTTTTTGTCTTCTTGTCATACAAATAAACAACATAATCCGTCATGATCCCAGAATGCCCTATCTGCCTTAGCATTGCTGTTATATTTCCGCGATGATATGTTCCGTGATTGACAACATGCTGTACTAATTCAAAAAAACTGGTTTCCAGACGGCCAAATTTAGGATGCTCGTAGAAAGTTGTTTGATCTAAGTTCCCTTGACGATCAAAAAATACTATATATTGCTCTGATAAATCAAAATACATTTTCTCTAATTCTTCTATACTTTTTCCTTTTGTTTTCTCCTGCAGTTGTTTCCTTGATTTTACGATTTCATCATAACTGTCACCGGACATAACACGCAGCCATATAGTATCGGCATTGTACATATGCACCAACACCTCTGATATGGAAGGAAAAACACTTTGAATCTCCTTGTCGTATATGTCCTGTGGTAGTTTTTTTAAATGCTCAAAAATTCTTCTGTTTGCCCATACGTGATAATCATATAATTGTAATGCATGAGAGTTCACTTAAAATTCCTCCCTATTTTGAAATTTGTAAAACAACTTTATTTTTAATCAACCAACTGCTTAAAGGTCTGTTTGTTTATAACAATGTTATTAGTTTACTTTTTCTTCCCGATATAAAGTAAATGAGATGAAATCCCAAGAATATAAGGGTCTGTTGCTTTTTCCTTAATCAAATCTATTATTTTTTTTACTTCTTGCTCACCCTTGTCTTGCCAGTGCTTCCAACTATCATTATTTAAAATAGCCCCTGCATTGGATCCTATTAAATCCAAAGTTTCAAATCCCTGTGCTTCCATAAAAGGATTGATGTCTTCAATATTAAAATAGTACGCTCCTGTAAAACGTCCCTTATCAGCGTGATTAAAACAACCTGTTTGATAAAATTGAATAATGGAATCCATGTAGTTGTTTGGCTTCCAATTCTCTGGAGATAAGAGTGATGCAAGTATATGTCTAATTCTTGGCATAAAAGCAACGAAAACAATCCCATTCTTTTTCGTCACTCTATTTAATTCTTTAACAGCCTTAATGCGATCATTTTCTTCCTGTAAATGATACATAGGACCAAGCATTAATGATGCGTCGAACTGTTCCTCTTTAAGCATATTAAGTTCTCTTGCATCAGCAGCATAAAAGCCATCAAATTGTCCTTCTAAATCAAGTTCTTTTGCTTTATCTTTAGCAATTTCAACTAACTTTGGCGTTAAATCAGTCAGTGTGACCTTATAACCTTCGTTTGCAAGTTCCATTGAATATTTTCCAGGCCCAGCACCATTATCAAGTACACATCCTGTTTTCGGGATATACTTTTTTATATAGTGCCAATTTACTTGGAATTCAACCGGTTCACGTTCAAGTCTGCCCCACTCATCAAATTGACTGTAATAACTTATTATATCACTCATAAAATCTATCCTTTTTTCCCATGTTTTAATCTCCTTTCATTCTAAATAGAACCTAATATCCTTCTAAATTCAGCTGCATCGTTCATTTTTATCCTACCCTATTTATACCAATTTTTATATAAATATCTAGTTTTATTCAGAATCCGGATAGTTTTACAAATAGAAGAATATAAATTATTAACTCAACTTTCGCAGAGTGAAATTGGCAAATAAGCCTTGATGTAGCTTGGAAGGCCTGCAATCCACTGTTGTAGTTGACTTTCAATGAGTTTTTTGGTCATTCTGTTTGTCTTTTTTAGGGTATCTTGAAGAAGCGCGATTAACTGCTGTAAAGCGACAGCCCAATCGAGTTCACTAATTTCATCACATAATTCATAAAAGAGACCGCCAATGGTACGATCATCCGTGTTACATCGATTCTGCCAAGAGAGGACAATGTAACGGGTAAACCGATGGTTGTATGCTAATAAGCAAGTCATAAGAACGACCTTGGAACTCTTTCTGTAGACGTAAAAGTGACTTTGTCGTTTTGAAAAAGACTTCGATGTCCCAACGCATTCCATAAATACGTACGATTTCTTCTTCGGTTAGCGTACAATCTGTGCTTAAAATAGCTAGCCATTCGCTTTTCTTGTTTCGATTTTGAATAAAGACAACTTTAACCGGAACTCCATTCGCCATCACTGTGTGAATGGAACGAAGAATCCCTTTCTTTCCTTGGAATGAACGAGACAAACGAAAGAGTTCTTTTAATGAGACAGAACGGTCTTCTATGAGATACCGTTGATTGGTTGCCTTCACCATGCCAATCACATCAAGTCCTTGTTCCACGATAGACCGAATTAGAGGCTGTTGAGTAAACCAAGTATCCATCAAGACATATTCGGCTTCTATTCCTGCACTCAAGGCACGCTTAAGCATGGCTGGTATTTGTTCAGGAGCTGTTTGTAATGATTCAACACGGCGTTTATATCCAGATGTACGTTTATCAACTTCTTCAGAAATCCCGTTGATTTGGGCCTTTTTGGAACTTAATAAAGAAAAATCAATTGGCATAAAGGAATAGCCGTCAGACCAGCCTAAAGTAAGCATACGAAAACCTTTATAGAATCGTTTTCGCAGCGATGAGTGATCCATACATCGGGCAAGCAGTTCGACTTTCTTACTGCGATTGCGGTCAAACATAGAGTCATCAATAATAAATACTTTGATACGCATTTTATCCGTTAGGTTACTTACTTTGACAATGGTTGAAGAACTAAAAGACAATAGGAAACGTCTCCAAGCGAATTTCGAATGGTTCAAGAAACGATAGATTGCGTCTTTTGCTGGTAACTTGTCCGCTTTCTTAGATTCCAAAAGGCGAAACCAATTCTTCTGTTGGAAAATAAGACAAAACACCAATTGGAATAATTAAGAACAGGTAAAGCCAAAATTCTTTTTAATGTTTGATTTTCGAAGATGTTTCAAGATTTCTAATTCATTGAATACTGATTTTAATTCATTTGGTAGTTGATTATTTTGTTCCTTCTGCTCTATCATATAGAGGACACCTCTTCTGTATGGTAGTGATTTCTCGTCAATCTCACTTTACCATAGAACGAGGTGTTTTTTCATTTGTATAAATAATGTCAAGGAACATAATGAAAGTGCAATAATGGTTACAAGATCAACTCGTTTCCTGAATTATTTGGGTGCGAAAGTTGAGTTATTAATAAAAGATGCTGATATTTAGAAAACCCGCTAAAATAGTTATATTTCCAAATATATACTCCTTTATTTACCCATGCCTATTTTTAAAAACACTTCCTTTTAACTAATTTATTCGCTTATTTCTATTAAAATTATTTCATTACTATTTCAATTGAAAAAATTCTGAATTTTGTTTTTGGTTTCTGTTACATTTTTAGGTCTATTACCTTGTTTTTTATGTTAATTCCTAAAATGAACAGATATATAGAAGGAATTTTGTTTTCTTTAAAACTGCTATCAACCAATAATGTATGCGGTTTTATTCTATATTTTCCGCTATTTATAAGCCTTCCTTCATATAGATATTTTTGGAAATAAATCTCATTGTAGTTTATTTTGCTGTTTCGTATATTTGCTTCGTAATGCAATTAATTGATGAGGTGAGAAAATGGGTAAAGTGAAACAGAAACAGAAAACACCACTAAAAGTGATAGCAAGTCTTTCACTTGCAGCTGCTGTCAGTTTAACAACGGTAGCCCCAAACGCACTTGCAGCGGTAACACAGCCAGAGCCTGATACACCATTAGTAAAGGAAAATTTAGAAAAGCTAAAAGTTTTGGGAGTAGAAAACCTGCCAAATGGGGTCAAATTTGATTTAGGCACGAATGAAGCCTATATCAAGATTTTTGACAAAGACTTAGTAAAAGTATCCATCCTTAAAAAAGGTGAAAAGGAATTTGAGTCGCAAGGGATTGCGAAAAAAGAAGCAGATTGGAAGACTCCTAGATTTAAAGTACAGGATAAAGATGGCATCATTACCCTAAAAACAGATGATCTAACCGTTGAAATTAAAAAAGAGCCTTTTGGTGTTAAATTCCTCGACAAAGAAGGAAATGTCATTAATGAAGATTATGTAAATCAAGATAAAACATCCGGTTATGAAAATGGAAAACCTTATGTTTTCAAGAAAACAGATACAGATGAAGATTTCTATGGTTTTGGAGAACAATCCGGTTTAGATGTGAATAAACGTGGGGACAGCATTGGATTATGGAATACAGATGCTTATTCTTATACAAAGGATACAAAATATCTTTATACGTCTATTCCATTTTTCATTGGCTTAAAAAATGAAAAGGCATACGGGATTTTCTTTGATAACACGTATCGCTCTTATTATGAAATGGCAAGTGAATCGGATGATTATTATTACTTCTATGCAAACGGCGGGAAGTTAACGTATTACTTTGCCTATGGTCCAGAAGTTGGCGATGTTATTGACCGCTACACAGAGCTGACTGGAAAAATGGATGTTCCGGCAGAATGGACATTAGGATTGCACCAAAGTAAATGGGGCTACACACCAGAGGAAATTCTCAATGTAGCGAAAACGTATCGTGAGAAAAATATTCCACTCGACACGATGCATTTTGATATCGACTATATGGATGAATATCGCGTGTTTACTTGGAACGAGCAATATAAACAAGCGTTGAAACAGTTAGAATCAATGCCAGGCTTCCATTCGATTGCGATTAACGATCCAGCTGTAAAACAAGATGAGAATTACAGCTTGTATCAAGAAGGAACACAAAAAGATTTTTGGGCGAAAAATCCAGATGGCACTCCTTATATTGGTCCTGTTTGGCCTGGAGACTCTGCATTTCCTGACTTCTCGAAACAAGAAGTGCGTGATTGGTGGGCTAAAAACCATAATGTCTTGTTAAACGAGGGAGTTGACGGTATCTGGAACGACATGAATGAGCCTGCAGTCTTCCGTGATGACGATCGCCATGCCCATACAATGCCATTAGATAATTATTTTGGTACAGAGGATAATAAGATTCTTCATACGGAGTACCATAATACATATGGTCATGATGAAGCGGATGCTACGTATCAAGCATTTAAAGTCAATAAACCAGGAACACGTCCATTTGTGTTAACACGTGATATGTATGCAGGTACACAGCGTTATGCTGCATTATGGACAGGTGATAATGTAAGTAACTGGGAACATCTGCAAATGTCACTTCCTATGAATATGAATGTTGGAATGTCTGGCGTTTCTTTTGTCGGAAATGATATCGGAGGCTTTGCTAGTCGTCCAAGTCCAGAATTATTTGCACGTTGGATCGAAGTTGGCGCCTTCCTGCCATTCGCTCGCATTCATTATGATTCAGATGCAAAAGCACCAGTAAAACAAGGGCAAGAACCGTGGGCATTTGGTCCAGAAGTAGAACAAATCAGCAAAAAGTATATCGAAATGCGCTATCAATTGCTGCCATATCTGTATAACGAGTTTAAAGAAGCTGCAGACAGCGGGAAGCCAATACAGCAGCCGCTTGTTTACCAGTTCCAACAGGACGAAAACACACATGATATTAGCGATCAATATATGTTCGGTGATTCAATGATGCTTGCACCAGTAGTGAAAGAAGGACAAACTTCCCGCGAAGTGTATCTTCCGGAAGGCGTAAATTGGACAGACTATTGGACTGGACAAGAATATCAAGGCGGCCAAACGATTACAGTAGACGCACAGCTTGATCATTTGCCAATTTTCGTGAAAAAAGACTCGATTATCCCTACACGTGAAGTGCAGCAATATACAGATGAAAAACCGTTAACAAATCTTGTTCTTGATACGTATGTAGATAAAGAAGTTTCTTACACTTTCTATGAAGATGACGCAGAAACAGAGGATTATAAAAACGGCGAGTTTAACGAAACAGAGTTTAAGGTGAAGAAAAAATACAACTCTATTACATTTAAACAAAAGCAAAAAACGAAGAACTACAGTGATTCTAAACTTGCACAATATACATTAAAGGTAAATAATGTAGAAAAGCCAACTCGCGTTAAAGCTGGCAACACTAAATACACAGAAGTAGCTTCTTTAGAAGAAGCACAAAAACAAACGAATACATTCTTCTATGATACAAATACAAAAACTGTGTACGTAAGCATTCCAGCTGACGAGAAAAAAGAAGTAAAAATTCGTTAAACAAACGTTTGATTAATAGAAAAGCGAAAGCGCCTTGACCAGCCCCGAAGAAAAATGTTCTCTTGTCTCAAAAAGTGTCTTTTACTTTTAGAGACAAGAGGTTATCTTTCACAGGGGCTAGGCGCTGTACCTGGACACCTATCGAACTTCAGAAACTTTATCTTTCTTTTTTCAAATGGCTATGTTAAAGCTAATTGTTAATTTCAGCACGATGTTGATTCTGATTTCAGGCGTGAGACTCCTGCGGGAAAAGCGAGTCAGAGGGAGACCCCACAGGCGCACAGCGCCGAGGAGGCTCCCGGACCGCCCGCGGAAAGCGAACGCCTGAAGCGGAAATCAACAGGCAAGTTAACAGAGCCTTTTAAATATTAACATGTAAGGAGTAAATAAATGTTTTCAAAGAAAAAATTCATCATCATTGCAAGCATTATTTTACTAATAGCAATAGGATTAGGAATCGCCATCACTACAACGAAGAAAATACCAAAACAAGTAAAAAGAAACAAACCCCTGCAGCAGGCAGATTTGATTCAAACGCTGGAAACAGATAAAGCTTTCTATCATCCAAATGATCCTGTTTCATTTTCTCTAAAACTAGCAGATAACGTTGCAAACGGGCGTTTAATCGTCTCTTATTTTCACTTAAATGAAGAGATTGGCCAGCAAGAAATAAAGGTAGATTCGAATGTTGTAAAGTGGACTTGGAATCCGCCGACAGACGATTATAAAGGATATCTTGTTCGTGTAAAATCCGAGGAAGACGAGGAGACCATTGGGGTGGACGTTTCTAGTGATTGGTCCAAATTTCCTCGGTACGGATTTTTATCCAGCTTTCCTGATATGCCTTTAGAGGAGAGAAAGGGTGCCATTTCTTTTTTAAATCGTCATCATATTAATGGGATCCAATTTTATGATTGGCATTATAAGCATCATCAGCCGCTGAAAATGGAAAACAACGAACCAGCGTCCCACTGGGAGGATATCGCAAATCGACCAACTACTTTTGAAACGATCAGGTCCTATCTTGATTTAGCACATAAGCGCAATATGAAAACGATGGCCTATAATCTCTTATATGGCGCATTTGCAGAAGCAGAAAATGATGGCGTCCAAACAGAATGGCGGTTATTTAAAGACCAGCAAAGGAATGCCCAAGATTTCCATCCCCTTCCTGATAACTGGAAAAGCGACGTGTTTTTAGTGAATCCGGGAAATCTTCAGTGGCAAGACTATTTATTTAATCAGCAAAAAATGGTCTATAACGCCCTGCCGTTTGATGGATGGCATATCGATCAGCTTGGTCCACGAGGAAATGTATATGATGCAAATGGCAATACAGTCACCTTAGATGAAACATTTTTGTCTTTTCTTGACCGTGCCAAATCATCAATGCCAGATAAAAGCATCGTCATGAATGCCGTCAATCAATACGGACAAAGGCAAATTGGCAGCACACCCGTTGACTTTTTATACACAGAGGTTTGGGATGACTTCAAATATTATCAAGACTTAAAGCGAATCATTGATGATAATAAGCAATTTTCTTCAGGGAAAAATAGCGTATTAGCTGCCTATATGAATTACAATGCTTCCAATCAACCAGGAGAATTTAACCCTGCTGGCATTCTACTCGCCAACAGTGTGATTTTTGCATCAGGAGGCTCTCACTTAGAGCTTGGGGAGCATATGTTATCGAAGGAATATTTTCCTCATCATAACTTAAATATGAGCCCTGCTTTACAGGAAAGTATGGAAAATTATTATGATTTTTTAGTTGCTTATGAAAACTTGCTGCGAGATGGTGTCGAGGATGCTTCTGTCTCTATTGATGGGGAACATTTCTCAACGGAGCCAGAGTTAGGAAAAATATGGAGTTTTGCTAAACAAAAAGACAGTCAAAAAGTACTTCACCTGATTAATTTTGTTGATGCTGCTAGTTTAGAATGGCGGGATACCGACGGAAATCAGGCAGAACCACAGGAACAAAAAGAACTAGCGATTCAGTTAGAGGAAAGTCGACCTGTTAAAAAAATATGGATGGCCTCTCCAGATAAAGGGCAAAGTGTTCCGATTTCAGTTTCCTTTGAGCAGAAAGATGGCAAGATTTCTTTTACACTGCCAAGTTTGAAGTATTGGGATATGGTGGTGTTGGAATATGGGGAATGACACAATGAACGATACTCGTCTTTTGGACTTAGAGTATCGTTTTTTGTTGTTAGTGAATGAAGAAGAGTCCTATAGCCTGCTATAGATTTAGCGAAAAATAGGTAATTCTGCAGAATAGAGCAGGGATACCCTCGTTATTTTTTCGCGATATAGAGAAATATGGGAATAAAGCGAGATTTGCGAAATTTACAAGTAAAATTCCGCGTTTTTCAAAGAGGGTGCTGCCCTCCAGCTCTTTAGTATAAATTACATATATATCCATAATTATCAAGTAGGATAGAATAGTTCCAAATACTGGTTTTATATAAAGATGTTTCCTTGGTAACGTTTTCCTTCCTGTGAACCAGGTTAATAGTCGTAGTAGTTTATTACTTAATTCCTCTTTTGTAAAAATTTATCTAATATTCACTATTTACTATAAAAAATTTATTATAAAATATTCCTAATACTTTTTTAAGGAGGACTTTATGCTTAATATAATACATACTGAGGAGTTAGGTTTAGACACGGAATGGATGGAACTGATCTTACATGCACATGAAATGGGATTGTCAATAGAGGAGATTAGAGCGTTCCTAAATAAAGAAAAGAACAGAATCTAACAAAGTTTATTTACTTATACTCCTTAATTATATAAATCTTCCTATTTCCAATACATAACTTTCTGTTTGGAGAATCCATAAAGTTTTTAATGTGCATCCTATTTTTTTGTTTTTATCTTATACTTATTTATTCATTTACGTCATTTTCTTTTTTAAATTCTTCACTAATTAGATAATCAACGCTTGTACCCAATATTTTCACTACTTTTTCAAGAAAGTGAATAGATGAGGTGTTTTGGAGACCACGGTCTAAATTGCTTAAATACGTTTTTGATACTCCTGCTTCCTTTGCCAGCCTTGAAATGGAGTATCCTTTTTTTTGTCTTAAATAGCGAATACGTTCTCCAATCATTGTGTATCCTCCTCTTTATCTAGATTCTCTCACCTCTATCAAATTTTTTTCCATAGAAATACAATACTTCCGGGGTGTCACTTGACTAAAAAATTATGCTATTATGCAAAGAGACGGATGTCGACGAAAAGATATAATCTGAAAAAATATTTTGATTTTCTTCTAGAATGAACAGGGGAGATTACATGAAGAAATGTTTAGTTTTTGTGTTATCTACTATTTTTTTAGCACTTGGATTACATATTTCAAATCAAAATGCTTTAGCAGCTGAGAATCCAAGCTTTAAGGTGAAAGATTACGGTGCAAAAGGAAATGGCACTACAAATGATACTAGTGCCATTCTAAAAGCAATAGAGGCTGCCAAAAAAGAAGGTGGCGGAACCGTATACTTTAACAATGGACAATATTTAATAAAAGGTTTTATTGATGTCCCTAAAAAAGTATCCATTAAAGGAGCAGGAAAAGAAAAAGTTACGCTTATCAGAAACGAAGAAACAGTGGAAAGAGTTTTATCTCTTATGGGAAATCAAACGCTAGAGGGTGTTGGTTTTAAATCAAAAATTGGTGTGATGATAAACGGAGATGATGTCACTATTAAAAATGTTAAATTCTCCAGCACTGTACAAGGTATACAAAATTCTAATACCGTTTATCGTCTTATTGTCGATCATTGTCTATTTGATGGCTCCGGCTACGGAATCTTATCTAATATAAATCCGAGCTATGACGTTAAAATTACTAATTCTCGTTTTAGAAATAATACTGCAGATGATATCGAAATTAATGCTCCAAGTAGACGATGGCTAATAGAGAACTGTATTTTTGAACATAATAAAAGTCAATCTGAATGGTCAGGATTTGGTGTTGGTGCAGCGGTAAAAGCAAAAGAAATCACTATTAAGAATAGTAAATTTAAAAATATTGTTGGACAAGGTGTTGCAGAAGTAAGTATTCTGGATTCAACCTTTAAAAATAACGTTCATCATACTTTATAAAGGAGATCCTGAAGCCGACATTACAGTTTTATCAAATGCAAAAGCAACTGTTGATAATTGTACATTTTATCAATCTGATTCAGGATATAGCACTCTAGCAATATTTAATACGGATAAGCCAATTGGTGGTACGGCTATTATTAAAAAATCTAAATTTCATCATAAAAAAGTAGCAAAACAAGTACAAGTGAAGAAGAGTAAATTTATTAATTAATGAAACTGACTGAATAGAAAAAACAAAGGATATGGTGATTTTTGAACCATTTACCTTAAATGGCGATAATAAATATTACTATAATAAAATGGTTTGAATGACTGCCTAATGTTTTTTCTCTTCATCTTGTACGTCCTGTTCTTTCTGAAATTCTTCACTAATCAGATAGTCAACGCTTATCCCTAATACCTTCACTACTTTTTCAAGAAAGTGTATAGATGGGTTGTTTTGGAGACCACGGTCTAAATTGCTTAAATACGTTTTGGATACTCCTGCTTCTCTTGCTAGTCTTGAAATGGAGTATCCTTTTTTTTGTCTTAAATAGCGAATACGTTCTCCGATCATTTTAGTCCTCCTCTTTATATAGATTCTCTCCCCACTATTGATTTTTGAAAAAATATAGTTCGGTATGTATGGTGTATATCATTGTTATTTAAACAATTCTATCTTTTAATAAAATAGCCCTTATAACAAATAAAAAATAAGGGCTATTACCAACCTATCAGCTTATTTTAAAACGGATTCATTTAAAATATAGGTTCCATCTAAATCAATAGTAAAAGGGGTGAAGGTTTCAATCGAACTTGCATTGAATGATAGTTTAATAAATCCATCCTCTAAGATAAGAGAATAATTAGAGAAGACAATGCTCGCTTGGTTTACCAATTTTAAGCTTGCAGTTATATTCCCAGAGGATACTTCAAAATGGAAATATAGATCCACCTTATCCGAACGGCCATATTTTAACATAGATATTTTTATCGATCCTTCTCCATATACAGGTGCTTTTATGATCGGTATTTTATTCAATCCAACGAAAGTCTTATAATCGTTTAGTTTATAATAGGCAGACTTTAATGTAGCTACTTGGTTTTTCACTAAACTATGAGTAAACATGCTGGCAGGATCTAATTTCGTATAACTGACTATTCTGTCAATAAAAGTATCTTTTTTAAAATGTACTAGCGTTGGCGTATCTTTCAAATAAACGGTACCAAAAATACTGGAGGCAGATGCCATTATGCCAATGTTGCAGTTTTCAATAAATGTTCCATCCGCATGGATATATCCTCTTCCGTCTATAAACATAGCTTTATCGAAGCCTTCAATTCGATTATTGGCAAAATTAAAATCTAACGTCCCATTCCCATCATATACACGCCACATTCCATTTCCCGTTTTTACATTATCCAGCTTTTTAAAATGATTTCCTGTTATAATAGGGGATTTTGCATAAAGAGTAGCGGACTTGCTTCTATTTATTACGACACAGCCATCTCCTCGACATCCAGCAAAGACATTTCCTACAACTGTAACATTTTCACTGGCATCCTCGATATGCAGTGCATCTCTTCTACTTTCCTTTATCGTATTCCCAATTACCGTAATGTCTTTGCCTTGAGCTATTCCGACAGCAAACCCAGCAGTAGTGTTGGTTATACCATTCCCGGCTATAATTTCATTGCCAATAATGCGTATGCCGCTTGCTGCAATATCACTATTATTAGGTGTGTTAATTTCAATTGCATCTGCTTTATCTGAAATAATTTTATTGTTAACGAGAGAGAAGTTTCTCCCTTGCGTGGCATTAAGATTTAATAGGTATCCGTATCCATTTTGGGCATGTACGTCGCTGTTGATAAGATGCACATCTGTAGTCTGAGCATGATTCAAAAGGATTCCATGTCCAACGCTGTCTATCTTTGCATCTACAATGGATAAATTATTTACACCAGCTGCAGCAGTAGCTACTGCTTGTACATTTGATGCTGATGATATATTTATGCCTTCTAGCGAAACATTATCACTTGTAATCGGTATATCTTGCGAACTAGCAGCATTTTTGAAAAGAAGAGCGGCGTCTCCTTCCCCTTTTAATTTTACAGAATTAGAAATTGTCAAAGTACCGTTATAATAATACGAGCCTTGTGGAAAGACAATTTTTCTTACTTTAAGCGTGTTGGACGTTGTAATAGCTTGTGTAATTGCTGGCTTATCGTTATTTATTCCATCTCCAACCGCCCCATAATCTTTTACATTGATTAATGAATCGGCCAAAATAAAGCCACCACCTTAATTTATACAGATATATTTCTATTATCAATATATGCAGTGGTGAATGTAAATGAAACTAGCAAGTACCTAAATTAGTGCGAATGGCTACCATACATTTTTTGATTAAATGCTAGTTTTTTTTCGCAAAATCCATAATACCGGCCGAAGTGGAAAGTATAGAAAATGCAGCCCCTTAGGAAGCGGCAGCGTTTCGGCATCTATATGGGTAGGATATAACCGAACGAGTATATACTTCATTTTTTGCATAAATCCAGGTTGAAGTGAAAACGCATAAATTTTCAAATCATCCTCTATAGCTTCTGGAGCAAGGTGATACTTCCCACTATTAGTAATAAAAGATAACGCATGTTTAGTTATTGAACTTACACTCTTGTTATACGAAACGAATCGAAGGTCTTGTTGTTTTGGTGTATTAAATAGTAGAGAAGCTAGCATCACTGCTTGTCCAACCAATAATTGATATTTATTTATTTTAATTAACTGGTTTAGCAGCTTCCAATCGAATTCTTGTCTAGAAATTCGGTCTATATCCTGCAGCCACCGCAGACGAAACCACCCATGTCTTGCTCCATGAGTGATAAGGTATAAGTACATATCCTCATTCCCTAAATAATAGATAGGAAAATCAGTAAGTCTGCTTACTCTTTTCCGCTCCCATAAAGAATGAAAACTTGGTTCCTTATCAGGTGGATTATGCAGCCTCCAGTGCAGTTCAATATTTATTTTTTTTTGTGAATGGGTATAGGAAAAATGGTGGGTTTTCCATTTCCACTCTTTTAATATAATTGGGTATTCGTCACTAATATAACCTTCCATGCGGAGAATCTCATGCGCACTCTCTAAATGCTCAAAAGGTATAAGAATATCCAGATCCTTTGAAGTTCTTAAAGAAATATCTCCATATAAATCCGCGGCTAGAATAGGTCCTTTTAATACAAGTGATGGAATATTCCTTGCTGACAATTGTTTGATGACATGTCCCATTTCTGCACTTAATTGCAGCATTTGAAACGTATTAAATTGGTATTTATTACGCAATGTCTGCAAAACATGGGAAGGAATCCAATCGTTATCCATATTACTTAATTTCTTATAGATGGAAGGATAGACACGGTGGTGGATAGCTAATTGTAAAAATTTATCCCAATCAACTGCTGAATATTGTTCCTTTATACGTGGTATATCTTCTTGTGAATCTACTAATTTTAATAGACTTACTAATAGCTGTAATTCTAGTGTAAATTCAGAAATACGACGTTCCACTTCCACTCCCATAAAGCAGCTCCTTTGTATTTATGTTTCATTAATCTTTGCAAATTTACCTACTACAGTGAACTGATTCATTACATCTGCACCAGTTATATATATATCACCTGTACGCAGCCAGGCATGAGCGATCATTTTTCCGTTGCTATCTTTACCTGTGCCTAAATATAAAGTAGAGTCTATCTTTCTTCTTTCTAGCATTTTCATTCCAGCAATAGCTCTTACGAGACACTTGCTTTCCCAGAAGGTGTGGCGACTGACACTATTTACTGCATTAGAAATTCTTTTTACTTGAAGTAGATCTATATTGGACTGAATATAGGGAGTTTCTGTCATTTGTCTACCTAAAAAAGGCGCCACTTTTGAAAATGGTAGAAAAACAAGAATACGAGCATACCCTAAATATAGAAGAGCTTCTATATACAACAGCTTCACTTTATTATTTAACATCAGATACCTTCTTATCTTTCTACCCATTTTCATATTCCTTTCTCTTAGTAGAATGAAAGTCTGCTAATTGCTTTTCACTTGAACTAAATTTTCCTTCAACATTTGATTTAAAAAGGAAATAACTTGTTCTTCACATTCCTTCTGCTCAATATTAAATTGCGCTTGCAATGTAAGCACTATTTGTGAGACAGTCGTTTCTTGGCTCATTAAGCCCCATACTTTCCCGCCTATTTTTCCTAGGTTATAGTATTTTCCATTGCTTATGCTCATCATCACTGTTTCTCCATCCATGTCGCTGACAATATTCCCTTGACTTTGCGAGACACAACTTTCTAATGAAATGGCAAGCTTTTTTAACATTTTTTACAACTCCTTGTTTATGATTTTTAATATGAGGGGAACTAACTCATTTGCCGTAAATCTGGAAACTGGACGTTCTATTTTATATAAGTTTATATGACTTAACATTTTTGCCGTGCTCATAAAATGCCAATCGATTAAATTTAATCTTTGAATCAAAAAGCTTCTATATGTATGGCGATATAGAATAGGAAATCTTTCCAAATTTTTTATCTGTTTAACCTTAATATCTTCGTTCTCCGTTTTCGCAATTTCAAATATACCAGCAAGGGGCAATGGATTTACGCCAAATCGAGATGGAACAGGAACAGCAAATTTTGTTTCTCTTTCAAATAAAGGCTGATAATGATTGCTTTCCATCCCAAATTGATTTAAGCTTTCTTCCCATAGCTTTTGTTGTGGGTAAGAAGGAAATGCAAGCGGTATTTGATTTTCCGAAAAGGAAACGGCGATCACATCATCACTAAGAAGCGCATAATTCTCTTTTAAAAAAGCAGAAGCCAATGTTGATTTCCCAGCGCCCGATTCGCCAATAAAAGCATATGCTTTACCATTTATCGCAATGCAACTTCCATGCAAGGTAATAATTTTTCTTTGCAGCAATACAGCCCCCATACAAGTACCAAGTATATAGAGCCGGATTTTATCTTCTGCTGATTCCTTGATTGGGGAAACGATGATTTCTTTTCCATCCCGAATGCAAAAAATCGCAGTATCTGGAACTTCAAAAATGACGAAGTTTTCTTTCGCTATTACATGACTTGATGTATCACTTGATACACTTGCCCATAAGTCAGATAAATCTTTTATTGAAATAATTAAATCGAATTGATGCTCATTTTCATTACATAATGGCAGTTCTGGCAGGATTATATCACTCACCATAACTAATCCGAATGCTTTATAAAAACCTTTTCTTGCAGTTCCTATCATCTTTTTTCACCCCAAATGGCAAAGTAAAATGCATCCTATAAATCTTCTGGAGATACTTGCTTAAGTACTCCAGAAGTCTATTATTTTTGTTGATGTATGAACATAATAAGAATGTTATTCTGTTCGCATCATCAAAAATATGTGGCAAGTACTATTTCAATCCGCTAAAAAATCAGCTATGGTGAACCATTTCATCTGGATCTCCTTGGATTAAATCTGGAATAGTTAATCCAGGACCTGCCATAGTCATATTGATATTTAATACTTCCAATACTGGTGTTTCCCATTCTTGTTTCACATGTTTCATTCTGTTTCACCCCCTTTCAATATTTTTTAAGAATCGATAGACAATAAAACTTCTCATTACAGTCTTTAACTCATCCCCATATATCATCTCTTCCTGGGGATCTGCCTCAATTCTTGAAATCGCTTCTTTTATTAAGGATATATTAAAGTATTCAGCCATTTTTTGATCTTCACATAGATAATGCAGCTCTTCTATAAACGATCTCCAATGAGGACGCATTCGATGGATTCCATCGGCTCCTTGTATTCCACGTACTTGTTGATTTAACCGCACTTTATCTGGCAGCAGCCCTTTTGTTGATCTTCGAATAAGAGATCTACCTAACCCATTTTGTACGCATTGCTCTTCTGGAATAGATAAACAAAAACGAACAACTCGCAAATCATTGGTTGGATCACGTTCCCAGATAGAATGTCGAAGTGACATTTTTGTTCCAACTACACCATTAATGTTCCAAGAATAGGATTGTTGAAAGTGATTTTTTCTTTCTTCATATGCATTTCGGATAGCTGCATGATTCCTGTGGATTCCTTGTTCCTCTAATCTATTAAGGATTCTTGTCCTATTTGCAAACTCAGAATTTATTAACAAAGCTGAGTTTCTATCTATATTAGATGGATGTAACCTGCTTAAAAATGGGTATGCTTTTCTCCCTGCTATAGATAATATTTTCGATCTTTTTACGCCGATGCTTCGACTGTATAAAAGCAATTCCTGATAGAGCTGCAGCCATTTCAGCTTTTTTATTAGCAAGGCTTGATAGTCTAATACTGGTCCCCAAGATACTGTCCAATTGCCTCTCGCTCCATTTAATAACACACGTATTCCTTTTTGCTTAGCCTGTTCATATATTCCATTCATCCAAAAAGAATTCTCAAAAAATTTATATGGCATCTCCATTATTTCCAACCAATCATCCACTTCAGATAAAGGACTTTTCCCTTTAAAATCCAAGTAAGTATCATTAATATTGCCTACATACTTTACCGTTGATTCGATGTATGGGCGTTCATCCGCCATTCGATTCCGCGGTGTCCAATCTGTAAAACCATCTTCAGGAATATAGCTAAACGTATGCAACCATTTATTATCCTTTTTTAAGGCGTTAGCAGCAAAACTAACAACGGAACCAGAATCTAATCCTCCGCTTAAATGAGCTCCTACTTCGTATTGAGTTCTTAGTCTGGATGTCACTGCTTTGTCATAAACGTCTCGAAATGCTTCTTCATATTCTTTATTAGACTTTAGTTTTAATACTTCTCCTTCCGGTAATGTACAATATTGTGAAAAGGTTATTTTGCCTTCTTTTACTGAAATAGTGTGAGCTGGTGGAATCTGTTCAATATGTTTATATACTGTTGAAAAAGGGTCTGTTGTTTCCACTCTATCTGGTATAACTAAAAATTCAGCAAGCCATTGTTCATTCAGTTCTTTCTCAATATAAGGCAAAGAAAATAATGGCTCCATGATCGTGCTGAAAGCAAATCTCTGATTATTGCGATAATAATAGAGTGTTCGGTTTCCAGAAAAGTCTCTTGCTCCAAATAGAAGCTGCTCTCTCTTATCCCATATGATAAAAGCAAAATCTCCGATTAAATACTTAGGCGCCTCTTTTCCCCATTTTTTGTATGCTAATATTATTAATTCACTATCTTTCATCGTTTTTTTCTCTGTATTGCACACTTGCAGCATGTCAAATAGTTCTGCACGATTATCAATAATTGCATCGGCGTTTATGACTATTTCAGATGCAGAATCATAACAGGGGATTTGTTCACCAATAGATTCAGGTGTGATCCACTGGGAATGACAACCTAGAAAAATGCGATCATCATTCCAAGTGTGCATGTCATCAGCAGGATATTTTTGTAATGATTTCATCATAGTAAATCCCTGTTCGATGGATATAGGTTCCTGATTTTGGTGAAGAATACCTATAATTGCGCTCATTGCATCCACCTTTCTCCTCATGATTGTCCGCTTCAAAATCGTTCTTTATTAAGAATAATATTACAAGCAGCGTTCTTTGATGTCAACTATAATATTCCAATTACTTTTGCTTTCAATATAAAAAAAGCTATTAAATAAGCAAAAATATACTTATTTTTTATTTCGTTAAATTTATTTATCATGATTTATTACTTAGGTTTACTTTTCCCTTAACGTTCTTTATAATGAACCAATAGAGAAAATTTTACTATTTTATTTTCTGGAGTGATGTAATGGATAATTATACTCAGGTTCCACATTTATTAAAACTTAAAACTAAACTACTTCCTAAGAGGAAAACTTCCTCATTACTTAAACCCTATATTTTAAAACATTGGAAAATATATCTTTCTTTAATGTTCTCTATTATTCTTGATATATTTATTACCATTATCTTCGCTTGGTTTTTAGGTGAAATTACGAATGCAGCTATCAACAGTGAATTACAGAAAATTAAGCAATTAATTCCATTAGGAGCTGTCATTGTTTTCGTTAATCTGTCAAATACTTTTTTTAATACGTATCTAGATTCAAAGGCAACAAATGCTATAAAAAATGATCTTAGAGAGGATTTATTAAGCCATCTATTACGTCTGCCAGTAAATAAAACAGCTGGCTTTCAAACTGGTGAATTATTAGCTCATTTTACGAATGATATTAATAGCATTGATGCTATGATTGGCAAGAATCTATTTAATTTCGTCAAATTGCCTTTAATGTCTATTACGGTTTTTATTTACTTATTTCATCT
This sequence comes from Niallia yueguangensis, assembly GCF_052663115.1. NCBI lineage: Bacteria > Bacillati > Bacillota > Bacilli > Caryophanales > Bacillaceae > Niallia > Niallia yueguangensis. The sequence goes on along the minus strand of NZ_JBQTCX010000002.1, from coordinate 45,381 downwards.
TAGCTGGCAGCTTTCTATCATCAGTATTTGTATAGCCCCTATTGCTCTAGTTAGCGGGGTATTATTTGGTATGATATTACGTAAGAACAGCCGAAAAATTCATCAAATAATTGGAAAAATGAATAATCAACTGAGTGATATTTTCCAAGGAACTAATGTTGTACGATCTTTTCTATTAGAAAAGATTTTATCTAAGAAATATACTAGCCAAAATAAAAAACTATATTCTCTGGAACTTTCCAATGGAAAAATGCGCGGTTTGTATAATGCTGGAGGAAACGGAATTGGATTAATAGCTTATTTAATCAGCCTTAGCTTTGGCGCTGTTTTTATTTCTAAAGGAACACTTACTGTCGGAGCTTTATTGACTTTTGTTAATCTTATCAATCATCTTGTGTACCCTTTAAATGGCCTTGCTGGCCAATGGGCCGCTTTCCAACGATCTGCCGCAGCAGTTGAAAGACTTTCTGTTGTGTTTAAACATGCAACAGAAACAAATAACTTCCCAATATTTACTCCAAAGAAACCATTAAAAAGGGAAATTGTCTTTCAAAATATTACTTTTGGCTATGATCCGAATCATGTTATTTTAAAAGACTTTAACCTAGAAATCCCAGCTGGGAAAACGATAGGTATTGTAGGGGTGAGCGGTACAGGAAAAACTACATTATTTCAATTGCTGCTAGGATTTTATAAAGTGAATAATGGAAACATTTTTCTAGATGGCGTTTCAATTAAAGACTTATCTCCTTCTGATTTAAGAAGTTATATCGCCTACGTACCACAGGAAACCTATCTTTTTAATGGAACGATAAAAGAAAATCTAATGTACTCTAACCCTAACACTACAGAAAATAAAATAGTCAAAGCTGCCAAATTAGCAGAAATTCACGACTTTATAGAATCTTTGCCGCATGGATATGATACAGAAATTGGTGAAAGAGGAGCAAAATTGTCTGGAGGGCAAAAACAACGGTTGGCTATAGCTCGAGGAATACTAAAAGAGGCTCCTATTATCTTAATGGATGAGTCCACCGCTTCGCTCGACAGTGAAACAGAATACAAAATAAAACATGCACTAGAAAAGTTAAAAGGCAATAGAACTACCATTATTATCGCTCATCGCTTATCTACTATTAAACAAGCAGACAAAATTATTGTGATGAATAACGGGAAAATTGTCCAGTCCGGAAAACATGAGGAATTAATAAAACAAGGTGGAGTTTATAAAGATTTATATTTTAAACAGGGGGATACTGTAGAAGAGAAGGAAGCTGCATTATCAATGATCGATTAGTAATCGCTGCTGTAAAAAAGGGGACCATTGCAATGGCTCGTTACCAAATTTAATGGCATATTAAAAAAGCCTCTTGTAAGTTTGTTGGAACAAACATTACAAGAGGCTTTTTTATGATATCTTTCCTTAGCTTCCACTTAAAGAAAAATAATATGTCTATTTATGCCACTATGATACTCTTTGTCTTTTTATCCATTTTCTCGAAGTTTTTCCCAACACTCCAACAATCAAATTTTTATTCAATAGTAAAAAGGAAATCAGTGATGCGATCATTAAAATATAATCCAGTACTAAATAGTCTAGATAATAACCGATTATTTCCAATAATATAAGACTCACTAATATAAGAAATGGAATTTTCTTAATAGTTATTTGAAAGAATGTTTTCGTTTGCTTCATTCTTATAATCCACATTATAATAAATGCTAACATAGTTGAAATTGCTGCACCTTGAATACCAATAAAAGGGATTAATATGATATTTAAGAGAATATTCGCGATGGAGCCAAAAACAGAACTATAAAATGCACCCTTTGTTTTCTTTGTACTTAAAAAGCCAGTGCCGTAAAAAGAAGAGAATGCAAAAAAAACTGCACCGATATATAATGCAGGGACATATTTCCATGCAGCATAGAATTCTGCATTCACAAGCAGCTGCATCATTGGCTTTGTAAAAGCAATTAGAACGAGTACAAAAGAAAACTGAAACACTACTAGATTATTAAACATTTTCGTATAGAATTCATTTCGATCTTTTGCCTCATATTCAGTAATGGAACTCTCCTGCCAGGATAGATAAAACACACTATTAATCGCTAAAAGTATAGCTGGAAATTTATTTGCAATCGCATATAAACCATTCGCCTCAACCCCTGCAAAGTGTGTTAATAAATACCGATCTGATACATTCATGATCCACCAGCTAATAGTGTTAGGTATTAGTGGTAGTGAATAAGCGATTAGAAGACTCCCTACTTTCTTATCTCCCTTAGAAAAACGGATATATCTAATAACCTTCAACTTCACTTCAAGATATACGATACATATGAAATAAGAAAGAATCATCGAAAGCAGCAACCCGGAGACCTTTAGATTTAATAAAATAATAAAATAGAGAGAAAACAATACAACCAATACTGTATTAATAATTCCAGCTATCGAAAAAACAGCATTCTGCTTAAATCCTCTTGCAATTTGTAAATAAGCAGTATAAATAATAAATACGTTTATAAATAGCAATATTAAGCTACTATTTTTAAATGGAAGGAGAATATCCACCAATAAATAAAGGACATTAAATATTACTAAGTTTCTTACAATAATATAAATAGTGGCGCTAATATTTTTCTTTTTTTCTTCTAATTCCTCTACCTCTAACAAATTCCTGTATAATCCATCATATATTTGAAAACTTATGATTGGCAACAATAAACTTGCTGTACTGACAATCAGGTCATAATATCCATATTCAGAAGAATTAAGATATGCAGTATATAATGGAAGGATAAGAAATCCCAAAAATTTGGAAGAAAAATTTCCAATAGCAAATATGATGGTATTTTTTAAAAGAGTTGCTTCTCGGCTCATACTATCTCCTTCTTCACTATGTTTTATCTAATAATAGAGAAGCATCTCTATAATTCTATAACCTTAATTCTTCGTATTCACTTCTCAGATTAACATTGGTTTTCTTCAAATAGTGGTCTATTTCAACAAAGTGATTGACTGCCTCTTCTTTAAGTTTCAGATTCATTGAATTGTTTGTCCCTTTTATTTGCTTTATGACATTTTCAATCTGAAGCTGACCTATTTCATGAATAAATGTATACTCCCCTCCAAAGTTTTGATCCTTCAATATATTGGAAGTTTTATTACTGTAAACTATAGGATAATAGTTTATTCCTAATATTTGGGCTAATATAAGGGAGTGAAAACGTAGAGTTATGATAAAATTTAATTTATTTAAATTCTCCAAATATGTGTTAATATCTCCATCATAGATACCATGCGTTATTTTGTTTTGATAAGATTCATCTAATAATTTTTTAATTTTATTAAATGTATCTTTGTCATTTTGTTCTTCACAAAAAGATAAATATTCTACTTCATATCTTTTGGCTATTAACTCTTTCGTTAGTTCAACTGTTTTTCTAATGAATTGCTCATTGGTTTCCTTATCAGAAAAGCTCATGATGCATATACCTATTTTATTGCCTCGTTTTACAACCTCCATGCTGCTTGTATCTAAACCATAAACAATATCTGCACCATATCTTGCCTGCTTTATTTTTTTAAATAAATGAAAGCTTTCTTTATCCCTAAAGCAGATATCTGTTACGAAATACTTAATAAAAAGATGATTAAAGAAATACATTAATTTACTATTCGATGGTCCATAATTACAGCCAATTATAAATAATGGCTTTTTTCTAAGCTTCATAGGCAATGCATACGCCAATCGGATAAGCAGCTGTTTCATCCACCATTTTCCGTTTTGCATAAAGATGGAGCCACCTATATTAATAACAGCGTCAAAATCTTTATATTTATGGATCTTTTTATTGAATTTTTTGATATTATAATTTTCAAATGCTTTTAATTTATCTTCTGAACTACAAATGATAAACCATTCTATAGATGAAGGATAGCGATCAAATAATATTTTCAGAAACAAATCATCCCCTAAATTTTTTTCTACATAGGCATCTATTAAAATCTTCAAAATGATCTTTCTCCTTTCACTTATTTCCTTATGTTGCTATCCTTACATCTCATTAAAAATAGATTCCATCTTATTAATATGTTTTTTTAATGTATATTCCTTTTTATAAAGCCTTCTGCTTTCTATAGAATAATCTTTCCGAATCTCAGGGTCTTTTACTAAACTTCTTATCGCTTTTTTCAGTGAATCTACTGTTGGATCTTCAAGGAGGATACCATTTTCGTTAATCATATCCTCAATACACCCGACTTTTGTGGATATAATCGGCAATGCCGCAGCCATTCCTTCAATAATGGATAGAGGTTGTCCTTCTGTCTTATATTTTGTTGGAAGCACCATCAAATCTGAATCTAATAATAATTGCTGCTTTTCTTTCCCAAAAACTGTACCTAAATAAGTAATTTCCTCCTTACAGTTCTGTTTATTTATTAATTCGATTAATTCATCATAACTATCCTTATTATGAATGGCTCCAGCTAAAACTAATCGAATGGGAAGACCTTCTTTAATTAATTCTACACAAGATTTGGCCAATAAAAGAAATCCTTTACTTTCGATTAAATTACTTAAATATACAATTTGTACAAAGTCCTTTTTACTCTTTAATTCTATTGCCTTTTCAATTTGTTCATTTAACAAAAATTCTTCCGAAACTCCATTTTGTACAACTCTTAAATCCTGTACAAGACCTTGATAATTATGTGATAGACTTTGCCCAAGCACAATCCCAATATTAATTCTCTTAAATACATATTTCACAATTCTCTTCCAAAATTTCGACAGATTCTCAATCGTTATTCCTAAGCTGTTCCCATGCAAATGGGTAATAATTTTGACTTTTTTTATATTCAACAAATATATAATGACTAAATCCCTTAATAGGCCTAATTTTGTTTGAGAAATAGAAATGTATCCAATATCCGTATTAATAAATAGTATTCTTAGTATTATAGCTATGTCTTGCATCACTTTTCCTATGGCAAATCCACCTGGATTTTTTATCATCTTCCTATTAGTATTTATCGGTTTAATGATGAATTCCTGATTTAATTTCTCCGATTCTATAATTGACTGAATAGCTAAGCTTTCCCCGTGTATAGGGGGTGGAAGTGGGCCAATTACTGCAATCTTTTTCATTAAGATACCCCTTTTAAAATTTTTATCATTCTCTTTCATCTTAAATAGAATCTGATTAACCCTATTCGCCACTAGTACTCTAAACAAAGAAAATGTTTAAAATATTTTAAGTTTAGAATTGAGAACTTGTAAATGATCCATTGTATTTCTAGGTAAAAAAGTCAGAAGAAAAAAGATAACCAGCTGCTTATTTATCATTTTATCTATTAGTAATTTTCTTCCTATTAAACGCCATGCATTTTTCCTTTGTCCTTCATATATGTAGTCGTACACTAAGCTAGTATCTAATAAATCGATAATTTCCTTTCTCTTTTTTCCTGAGATATTCGATTCTTCTAGATTTTTATTCACCACTTTGCTTGCAAAGTGGTGCATCTTTAGACTTCTTCCGCCACTTAAATTATTTATGCCGGTAAATTGCTTTATTAATAAAGGATCTTTACTATATGAACATTTGAATTTTTTTGCAATCTTTAGCCAATAATCATAATCTTCGGCTAAAGTTAACTCTTCATCAAAATAACCGACAGAATGAAAGACTTCCCTCGTCATTAGAACGGATGATGTTGCAATAAAATTCCCTTTTAATAAAGGTATATAAACATCCCCTTCATAAAAATGTTTTAATACAAATCGCTCTACCTTTTTATTCGTATACACTACACGATTAATATACTGGCCATAAACCATCCCTAAAGATGAATCTTCCATAAACATTTTTACTTGTTTCTCCAATTTTCCTTCTAGCCATATATCGTCTGAATCCAAAAAGGCAATAAAATCACCAGTTGCTAAACGTAAGCCGGCATTTCGAGCAGCCGATACCCCTTCGTTTTCTTGATATTGATATACGATTTGAACTTTATTGTTCGGATTATTCTCTATAAACTGTGAAATGATTTTGCATGAATTATCATAAGACCCATCATCTATAAGAATGATTTCTATTTCAAATAGGTCCCTTTTTTGTTGTACCACACTTTCTATTGCAGCAATGATTGTTTCTTGGCTATTATATATTGGAATAATCACACTAATCTTCATTCTTTTCTCCTTTCCTTTTATATGCACCATCCTCTTCCCTTCTTCTACAAAGAGGCAACTCCTGACAATTCCATACTTCTCTTCGTTCGCCAATAACAAGATATCAAATAGATTGATAATATAAATGTTGCTAAGACAACACCCATGACTGATCCAATTACATGAAAGTATTTTGACATTAGCAATCCAAAACAAACCGTAATCGCAGCATTCACCAAATTCCCAATAAAAACTGGCTTTGTATTCTCCATTGCTACAAGTCCTACTAATGCTGGTTTATTTATTCCTTGCAGCAATTGATAAAATCCAAAAAATATTGTTAAGTACGAAAAGCTGGCATACTTTTCACCAAAGATAATGCCATATAGGAAGTAACTAGTAATTGTTGCTATAAAAGTAATCCCTATTAAGGGTAAACTTGCTTTTATATAGATGCTCTTCACAAGGGAATCTATTCCTTTTACGCCTTTATTAAAGTATTCTTTTGAAGCAATCGGTGTATACATATTTTCAAAGAATACTAGAAGGATTGTTATTAAACCAAGCAGGTTCATCGCTGTACGAAATGCCCCCAATTGTAAGTCGGAAATAAAATAAGATAGAAAAATCATATATCCCTGGGTAGAGATCCAATAAAATACCGTACCAATGATGGGCCACTTCGATATTTTCCAATGAGTACTTAACACATTTCTTTGAAACGATTGTCGGCTTAATATATCTTGAGATTTATTATTTTTATTTTTTTTCTTTCCATTTAATAAAATACTTGAGATGCAAGCAAGAGAATAACAGATACAAAGAATGATAAAACTATTAATAAGAGATACTTTATTAAACAAAAAGTAACTATTAAAACAAAAGCCTATAACCAAAATAATACTTCCGATAAATATATTTTTTGTTTTTTGTTGTGTATAGCATATTTTTCTTATGATTTCATACAATCCCCAAACAGTAGAGAATAGCATGCTAAAAAAATAAGTTTCCCAATTAATATTTCTTACTAAAAGATCAAACAGCAATAAGAAAACACTGTTAGTAATGAAAGCTATCATTAGATAATTTTTTATTAGCAATTGAATATATTTTCTTGCTTGTTTTTTATATTTGTTTTCTAAGTATATTTGGATAGGCATTGCACAAAAATTAGTAGCTATCAAGAATGCTAATGTAACGGTTGAAAGAATAATGACAAATAAGGCAAAATCACTGCTGTTCATTTGCCTGCTATATAATACGATAATTAAAAAATTCAAAAGGGATACCATCCCTTGTTCTAAGACACCAAATAGATGTTTTTTCATCATTAACCCTACCCAAACATTTATTTTTTTCCTGCAGTTTCAATGAATCGTTATACTTTTAGTCCCTATCTAAGGATATCTGTTCTTTATCTCCATAATGGAGCAATATTCCTTTTGAACTCAAAGTTTGCTTCTTTCTCATCCAGTTCCTGCTATTAAGACATAGAATTAAATACATTGGGATAAATGCAAAGGAATCAAATTGGATTAAGGTCCATATTAACAAGATGGAAATAAATAGTTTATAACGATTATTCCTCATTGAAATCAATATAATCATCATTATCAGGATAACTAACATTCCCATCATTCCCATTTCTGACAGCAATCTTGTATACATATTGTATTGTGCAATTACTTCGCTATGATTAAGTGCATCAACCAGTTCTGGATATTTTTTATAGTTAGGATTAACATTAGCCAGATTTCCTTTATAGTACTGTACATAATTTCCAATCCCAACACCAATTAATTGATGATCAAGAAATGCGTTATATCCAATGTCAGAATATGTATTTCTGATTTGGAAGGATGGATCAGAAGCTATTTGTTCTGGGTTCTCCATTACTTTCATAAACCTCTGAACATGGTAGCTGTCTTTTGAGCTCCCAGTAAAATTTAGTACTAAGAATAAGATCCCTATTAAGGCAGGAGCAATGAAAAATATTTTAAAAATATTTTTTACTTGAAGAAAAATAATGAAATAAACGAGTAAAGCAAAAGTTAAATCCATATAATATCGAACGGATAATGTTAAAATGGAAAGAATAAAAAAGAGCATTACGACAATTTTTATATATCTATTTACAGATCTAAACTTTTTCAGTATAAACAGGGCAGGAATCATAATCAAATTGGTATGAATGGACGTAAAGGAAGGTTCAGAAAATGTAAAGTGCACTCTTCCAGTATTAATATAATCCGTTCTTTGTACAAATATAGAAGTGATGTTTTCTATAAAGCCTAAAGGAGCTATATAAATATATACAACTTGCAACAAACCGATGAAAACAGGAATGGTATAACCGTATAACAACATTTCAAGAGCCTTTATACGCACTTCCAAATCATTTTTCATCATAAAATGTTTAATTGCTAAGTAAATAATGATTCCAGCTAGAAAAGAAGATACAGCGTCAATTAAACCGACCGAACTGTAACCATTAAATTTAATTATTGTGGCGCTAATAACAAAGCTTAGCATAATAAGAAAGAAAATAAACAATTCGATTCTTTTCCAATTTAAGCGGATCATTTCAGGTAATTTTATACCAAAATACAAAACTAAAAACAGTAGACTGACTGGTTTATATGCCGTTCCAAACATTAATGGGAAATTATCTAGTGATATAAAAAAGAAGGCTAAATATATTAAATAATTAGGTTTCATCATCATTAATGTCCTTTTTATCATTTTTTGTTTCTGATAGTAGCAAGGGAACTTCCTCCCTTGCTACTATCAGATAATAACTTTCGCTTTGGATTTATGGAAGTGATTGATTACATCTTCCCACTCGTAATAAATTCGCTTAAAGTCTGAATCGCTTATCCCAACCCCTGTTTGCACTTCAACAAACTCCAGCTCTGATATTGCTTTTATCCCATGTTTCTTCTCTTTAGGCAAATGAATGATATCCCCTGTTTTTACTCTCGTAATATGATCATCAAGTGCCAATTCTCCTTCCCCACGAACAATTGTCCATACTTCATCTCGCAATTGATGATAGTGATAGGTAGAATTTTTGCCAGCATGTATACAGATGCGTTTCGTAACCATTTCTTGGCCGCCTTCATATTTCGCATAATCAAGCACTCTTGACCATCCCCATAATCGTTCTTCATACATTGGCGGACCAGCAAAGTCACTTATTAATTCCTTTATTTTTGGACTAGCCTCTTTATCAGCAACTAAAATACCGTCTGGACTTGCAGCAACGACAATATCCTTCACTCCTATTACCGTTACTGGAATATCTAATTCGTTCACAAGATGCGTGTTAATCGAATCTTTCGTTAATATTCCCTTTCCTATATGCGCAGTTGTCATTTCTTCTGTTAAAGTATTCCATGTACCCAGATCTTTCCAATATCCATCATAAGGAAGAGCGACAATATTTGCTGCTTTTTCAACCACTTCATAATCAAAGCTAATTTTGGGCAGCAGCGCATATTGCTGGAGAAGCTTTTCATACTGTAATGGCAGCCCTTTTGAAACCATGATATCTATTAAAAATTTTAGTTTAAAAGCAAACACGCCACAGTTCCAAAGTGCATGATTATCTATTAAAGTTTGCGCTTTTTCTTCGCTTGGCTTTTCTGTAAAATGATTAACTGTATAATACCCCTGTTTCTCCTCTAATTCATGAGGTACGATATAGCCATATTTAGAGGATGGATAGGTCGGTTGAACACCTATTAATGCTAACTCCGCTTCCGATTCATGCAACACTTCTTCTAATTGCTTCACCTTATGAAAAAACATATCATCAACATAAGGATCAACTGGCAAAACAACCATTACTTCCTCTTCCGACACATTTGCTTCCGATAATAAATACGCAGCTGCAAGTACTATCGCAGGGAAAGTGTCTCTTCGCTCCGGTTCTATTATTACTGGAACTTCTTGACCTACCTGACTATAAATCATGTCCCGCTGTAATTTAGAAGTCGCTATTACGGAAGACTCTGCTAAGCCAGTAGCTTCTAACTGCCCCCATACGCGCTGTACCATCGATTGCTTTTCTCCCTCTTCACTTTCCAATACTTTCAGAAATTGCTTTGAGCGAGTGTCATTAGATAAAGGCCAAAGTCTTTTTCCAGATCCTCCTGATAATAAAACCAGCTTCATTTGCTTTCCTCCTAAAAAAAACAGACCTGATGAATATCTAATGAGGTCTGTTTTATCCTATTTATAAGCTTATAATTTTGCATTTGAGTGAAAATTTTCTACACTGATAGTCGTTTCATCAGATACTTGTTTTAGTAGATTTCTATATTTCTCAATAGAAAGTTCTCTTTTTAAATGCTGCTCCAAATAAACCCTTCCATTTATGCCTAGGTTTTTTCTTTCAGCTGAATCTAATTCATACATTTTCTTTATAGCCTCTGTTATCCCTTGATAATCTTGCGGCTCTACCACTATCCCGGAGTTGCTTTCATCAATTATTCTTTGTGCTTCACTACCTTGTTCTAGTACACCTATTATCGGTTTTCCAGCAGCTAAAACACCATAAATCTTACTTGGAACAGACACACCTTTTATTCCTTTTTGATTTACGACAAAATGAACATCAGCAGCATTTAGCGAGTACTTTATAAACTCTTTGGGCTGAAAAGGGATAAATGCTGTATTTTCCAACCTATTTTCTTTAATAAATTGCTGCATCTGTTTTTTCACTGCACCTTCTCCAATAAAAACAAAGACAAGATCCTTGTATTCCTTAAACTCCTTGGTTATTTTTATGATGTTTTCTAAATCATAATAAAGACCAATGTTACCTGAATACATCACGATAAATTTATTCTCGAGATTATATTGCTGGAGAAAATTCTTTACCTGATCATTGGATTTTTCTAACGGGATAATTTCCTTTTCATCCGTCCAATTATTAATAATCGTATGTTCTGGAATAGATTTATTAGAGAATCTATTTTTTAATGTTTCACTCATATCATTTCCGACGACGACAATGTGATCGGAAAACTTACAATTTAGCTTATCGATTGTTTTAGCGGCCTTAAAAATTAGCTCATTTTTCGTAAAACTTACCGCTGCAGCTTGTTCTGGGTTAAAATCTTGAATATTATACACATGCTTCGTTCTTTTAATAAATTTTCCAATCGTTCCAATTAATCCTCCTAACACTGGCGGTGTGGAAATCGTATAAATAATATCCACATTTTTTTCTCTAATTAGAGCTAAATTTGCATAAAAAAAGTAGGTAAAAATGTATTTTATCCTACTGATTTTTGACATCTTATTTACTTTTGGCAAACGAATCCAATTAATTTCTATATTTTCTAAATAACCTTTTTCCAATCTTTTCTTTTTCCCAATTTCACCTGCATTTTTCGGTTGGGCTGCTATTACCGATATTTGAAAATCTTGTTGCAGCTCTTTACAAAGTTCTGTCATTAATTGCGCAGTTGAATCGAAATCTGGGTAAAAATAGTTTATGACAAATGTTATTTTTTTCATCTTATCACCATGTATTTTGAATTATTTTTATATAGTCATAGTAGCTTGCAGAATCATTTATATGGATGGGGAATGTTGTATCTTCTCTATTTTCTTTTTTGGCATCGTATTCGAAAACAAATTGTTCGATTGTTTGCATAATGGACCCTATACTATAAGGATCAAAGTAATAAGCATTGTTCTTACATATTTCTCTGGCATACTCTCTATCTGCTACTATACGATTTAAACCACTTTCTTCTGCTTCTAATAATGGCAGTCCCAACGTTTCTACGATGGACGGGAAAATAAGAGCATCCATTTTTTTATATAGGGTATACATGGATTCAAATGGTATTTTTCCTAAATAATTTATATCCGTATCATCTTGGCCATCGAGTGTTAAATAGAGAACAACTTGATTGTGTTCATTCTTTTCATTGTATCTTTTCACTGCGGAAATAAGACGGTTATTATTTTTATATTTTTCCAAGTTAGTAGGATAGAGTAGTTTTATTTTATTCTTATTAGCGACGTTTGTTATTTTCGCTTCTATGGATGGGGTTAGTGGATTACAATATTCTCGAAAATTTCCACTAGATGGTCTATGGATGGTAATATGATTTTTAAATCCCAATTTTCTAATCGAATCTTTCATCCACTTTGTTTGGACAATAATTTCATTTGTATGTTCAATTTGTCTAGCGATGACATTTCTCAGTAAAATTTTATATTTTATAAAATTCTTTTTCTCCAAATCTGCCAAGCTAATCTTTACAAACGGCAGCGGGGTATGAATAAGGACAAATTGCTTCCAAGGCCCCTTCTTAATGGCGGTATTTTGCAATGATAAATACGCTCGGTAATTCTTCTCTTTCATTAATGCTGGGAGAAAGCGATATTCATATGATAATTTAGCTAAAAAACTGACCTTTGGTTTCACATCATAAATCACTTCAATGTGTTTCGAATTATATTTTAATAATTCCTTATTAGATACTAATGTAGTTATAAAAATATTTTCTGATTCTAGTTGCTTTTCATGTTCAACTAAGTCTTTCAGAAAGCTTTTTGTAAGGGATAATGGACCTCTAGCATCATTTGCTGTCGCATTTACTAATATTTTTTTCATATTTTTATATTATTTCCCCTTCAATCATTTGATTAGTAGTATCTTTTTAAGGTGAATTAGGAAATAATAAAGAAGCTTGGCGTTGCTTTATGCCAAGCTTCTGTTTTTTATATTTCCACTAATTTATTTCTAGAGTATTTCTCTATGTCTGAATCTACCATCATATGAACAAGTTCGGTAAAGCTTACATCTAATTCCCAGCCTAACTTTTTCTTTGCTTTGGAGCAATCGCCCAATAACAAATCTACTTCTGCTGGACGGACAAATTTTTCATCAATGACTACATAATCTCTCCAATCTAGTCCCACATAAGAAAATGCTGTTTCTACTAGCTCTTCAACCGTATGCATTTCCCCTGTTGAAATAACGAAGTCATCTGGTTGATCCTGCTGCAGCATTAGCCACATTGCTTTTACATAATCTCCTGCAAATCCCCAGTCTCGTTTAGCATCTAGATTTCCCATACGCAATTCTGTTGCCAAGCCCAACTTGATTCTGGCAACTGCATCTGTCACTTTGCGTGTCACAAACTCAATGCCGCGACGCGGAGATTCATGATTAAATAAAATTCCCGAGCATGCAAACATATTAAAGCTTTCACGGTAATTGACTGTAATCCAATGTCCATATACCTTTGCAACTCCATATGGACTTCTTGGATAAAATGGAGTTGTTTCTTTTTGCGGAGTTTCTTGTACTTTTCCAAACATTTCAGAGCTGGACGCTTGATAAAAACGGGCATCTGGTTTGGCAATGCGAACAGCTTCCAGCATATTAGTTACACCAATTGCAGTCATATTTCCTGTTGCAACTGGCTGTGACCAGGATGTTGCGACAAAAGATTGTGCAGCTAAATTATACACTTCATCCGGCTGCGCTATGCGAACAGCTTCTATTAACGAAACGATGTCATTTAAATCTCCATCCATCCATTCTAATTGATCCTTAACATGTTCGGCATTTTCATAATTCGGCGTACTTGTTCTTCTGCGCAATGCATAAACTTTATATCCTTTTTCTAATAGAAACTCTGCTAAATAAGATCCATCTTGACCTGTTACCCCAGTTATCAATGCTCTCTTCATTTTATTCCTCCTGCATTTTTAGTTTATTTTTGTAAGTTCTTTATGTAAAAACCAGTTATATGCCTTTTGTATTCCATCTTCCAACGGTACTTTTGCTTTCCATCCAATAGCATTTATTTTGGTGACATCAACCAATTTCCTTGGCGTTCCATCTGGCTTAGAAGAATCAAACTTAATTTCTCCTTTAAAGCCAACTACTTGGCTGATTAATTCTGCAAGATCTTTAATAGGAAGATCTTCTCCTACACCGACATTGATTATTTCATCTTCCTCATAATGATTCATTAAAAAAATACAAGCATCTGCCAAATCATCAGAATAAAGGAATTCACGTTTTGGAGTTCCTGTTCCCCAAACTTCCACAAATTCTGCATTTAATTGTTTCGCTTCATGAAATTTTCTTATTAGAGCTGGCAATACATGTGACGTTTTTAAATCAAAATTATCATTTTCTCCATACATATTTGTTGGCATGGCTGAAATAAATCTTGTCCCATATTGTTTATTATAAGACTCGCACATTTTGATTCCAGCAATCTTTGCTATTGCATACGGTTCATTCGTTTCTTCCAATGGACCTGTTAACAAATACTCTTCTTTTAAAGGCTGTGGCGCTAATTTCGGGTAGATGCACGTACTTCCAAGAAAAAGGAGCTTTTCTACACCATATCGATAGGAAGCATCAATGACATTTGTTTGAATCATGATATTCTCTCGGATAAAATCAGCTCGATATTCATTGTTTGCGACAATCCCACCAACTTTTGCAGCTGCTAGAAAAACATACTCAATTTTTTCTTTTAAAAAGAAATCATTTACTTGAACCGCATCTCTTAAATCTAGTTCCTTACTAGTTTTGTACACTAGATTTGTGTACCCCTCTTTTTGTAATTTTCTAAAAATTGCTGATCCCACCAATCCTTTATGACCAGCAACATAGATTTTTGCATCCTTTTTCATCATTGCTTACATGCCTCCTTCCTAAAATGCATTTTTTGATCCAAACAGGACAATCACTGTTTTAACAATTATTTTTACGTCAAATACAATATTTCGTTTTTGCATGTATTCTAAATCCAATTCCACCATTTCATGAAAACCTACGCTATTTCTTCCACTAACTTGCCATAACCCTGTACACCCCGGTGTTACAAGCAGCCGCTGTTTATCATATTCCGTATATTCCTGCACTTCTCTAGGTAAAGGCGGACGCGGACCTACTATACTCATATCCCCTTTTAGCACATTCCATAATTGAGGGAGTTCATCAATGCTTGTCTTTCTAATAAATTTCCCTATCTTTGTGATCCGTGGATCATCTTTCATTTTAAACATTGCGCCACTTATTTCATTTTTATCTAATAGACCTTTTAAAAGTTCTTCTGCGTTATGAACCATGGAACGGAATTTATACATATTAAATTCCTTGCCGTTTTTTCCAATCCTAGTTTGTTTAAAGAAAATTCTTCCTTTTGGGTCCTCCACTTTGATTAGAACGGAGACGATAATAAAAATAATGCCTAATAGCATGATGCCAATAAGAGCACAGCATATATCTAGTATTCTTTTTTGGTACAAATATCCTCTTTTTTCATTGACATGAGTTTTTAGATTTATATACAATATTTCCTCTTTACTTAAATTGGACATGTAAGCACCTACCTATTATTCGCATGTTCAACTAGATTTAAGGACAATAATTCCTGCAAATAAAGAAGCATTTCTTCTTTTAAATCTTTATTCTGCAACGCAAACTCTACAGTCGTTTTAACAAAACCAAGCTTCTCGCCAACATCATACCGTTTGCCTTGAAAATCATATGCAAACACTCTTTGTATTTTGTTTAATTGTTGAATGGCATCTGTTAGTTGTATTTCTCCACCTGCACCTTTTTGTTGTTTTTCCAAAAACCTAAAAATCTCCGGAGTTAATATATATCGGCCCATAATCGCTAAATTGGATGGAGCGGTTCCAAGCTTTGGTTTTTCTACATAATTAGATACTTGATAAAGTCTTCCTTCAGCAGATGCTGGATCTACAATGCCGTATCGATCCGTTTCATTTTCTTCTACTTTTTGCACCCCAATAACAGAGGAGAGTGTTTCTTCATATTGTGTAATTAACTGTTTTAAACACGGTGTTTCACTTTGAACAATATCATCCCCTAAAAGGACGGCAAACGGTTCATCACCTATGAAGCTTTTTGCACACCAAACTGCATGCCCTAATCCTTTCGGCTCTTTCTGGCGAATATAATGAATATCCGCTAAACTAGTTGCATATTGAACTTTCTCAAGCAAATCATATTTCTCTTTTTCCATTAAATTATGTTCTAGTTCATGGGCGGAATCAAAATGGTCTTCAATTGCTCTTTTCCCTTTACCTGTAACAATAATAATATCTTCAATTCCAGAGGCAATTGCTTCTTCCACAATGTATTGAATGGTAGGTTTATCTACAATCGGCAACATTTCTTTAGGCATTGCTTTTGTTGCAGGCAAAAACCTTGTCCCTAAACCAGCAGCTGGAATAATTGCCTTTTTCACACTCTTCAATCTACATCCCCCTTAATGCTGAACTTATTAATATCAATATTCGGGCATTGAACCCGTCCTCACACCATCCCATTGACGACTAGTGTCTAAGGATTTTTTATCCCACAGCATGGCCGAGTGCCTCAAATGATAAAGGGTTAGATGACATTCCCATTCCTATGCACTTTTATCTTGAGTAAAATTTCAGTACATCTTATCTATGCGTTATTAACAACAAATACATTCTTAATTAAGAACGATAATTTAAAAAAATTCTCATTTTTCAGCGGTTTTATTAAATATAATAATTTCTATGTTTATTAGTACTCTTCGTATCTTTGCTGTTGTTTAAAATAACCCCAAATAACTTTGTAGTAGACACTGATAAAAGTTCCTTTGCGTGCGTTAAATGTTCCACTTCACTTTTACCGCTTCTTGCTACTAAAATCGTTCCATCACATTGATTGGACAATATTTGTGCATCTGCAACTGCTAGTATAGGAGGTGTATCTATTAAGATTAAATCAAACTGTTCTAAAGCATCTTTTAATAGATTTTTTAATTCAGATGATCCTAATAATTCAGAAGGGTTTTGCGGAATTGGTCCACTTGGCAAGATAAATAAATTATTATATTCGTTATCCTTCTTTATTGCATTTGCTAAAGTGCACTGATTAAGTAGAACGCTTGACAAACCAACATTATTATTTATATCAAAACAATAATGAATATTTGGTTTTCTTAAATCACCATCAATCAGCAGAACCTTTTTCCCTTTTTGTACAAATACAGCAGCTAAATTAGAAACTGTTGTAGTTTTTCCTTCATTAGGTTCTGCGGATGTTATCATGAGGATTCTAGCATCCTCCTTCATCCAATATTCTAAGCTCGTCCTAATTTTCCGATAATGTTCAGAGACCATCGATTTTGGTTCATACTTTGCGATTAATTTATTTTGGAAATTTTGCAACTTCTTTTTACTTATTTTTTTAAGAACCAAGAGTCTCACCTCTATATTCTGTTTTCATTTTATTTTCTTTTATGATTCTTTTTCTCGATTTTATTGGAGGCACTACACCAAGTATAGGAATTTGCAACGCTGTTTCTAGATCCTTCTTCGTTTTAACGGTACTATCAAAATAATCGAGTATCAGCGACAACCCTATGCCTATGATTAACCCTACTATTAAAGCTATCATGATATTTTGAATAGGCTGTGATCCGATAGGTATTTGGTTTGAAAAATATTTCGCTTCTGCTATTATTTCCACATTGTCTATGTCCATAATATCTTTATTTTCTTTTTTAAATACTTTTGCTACCTGGTTGGCAATAATTGCTGCATTTTCTGCATTAGTATCTGTCACAGTTATTACCATTACTTGAGATCCTTCTTCATTCTCAATTTCTAGCATTCCTTTTAATTCATCTGCTGATTTTTTTAAGTTCAGTTCACTTATCACTTTGTCCAATATTTTTGGACTCTCAATAATAACTTTGTAAGTTTTGATTAATTGAAGATTGGTTATTAGCTGATCAGAAGTATATTGATTATCTTCTTCATTTACCTTTTCTTTTGCAGATTTCTTTTTATTCGCAGGTTTCTTCTCGTTAGAAGTATTGATTAGAAGTTGAGTAGAAGCTTTATATGTCGGTGTGACAAAATATTTTGATACAAAACCAGTTATTGTTGCCATAATCAACATCAAACTGATAATTAATAACGCCCTTTTTTTTAATGTGTAAAAAAATTCTTTTATCGTAATTGTTTCGTCCATACTATCCCCCTATTTCAATTACTTGATAAATAGTTTTAAATATCACTACCATTTCGTTCTCAATAACGTACATTTATATTAGCATCTTTTCCTTTCATTTGGAAATAGTTTTTTCTTATTTTTTTTATTTTTTTGTGTTCGTTAAGTTATTCATGGCTAAAGTTTTGATTATCCTTCTATTCTAGTGCAACTTCTCTTTTTTATATAGTAGATTTTCTATTTTTTATTAATTTATAAATGGTATCGCTTTCAAAAAATATTCTAAATAATGAACACTTTTTTTGTTCTCAACTTTTTAATTGATTCTTTATAAAGAACATATTATACTATTAAAAAAGATTATTTCCTTTAAAAACCATTTCTATTGTCTTGTTCTAGTGAATCCCATTGATTGAATAAACACAATAAATCAATCAATCTAAGCAATAAAAAATAAGAGAGTAGTTAAGGAGGTTATTTTCATTAGAACTAAAGCTACTGTGATTGTCCTTTTATTTATTGTTGTTGTTGCACTCGGTTTTTGGGTATGGAGTATGCAAAATAAACAACATAGTATATCAACTAATAATTTAGCGCAAGAAGTTAATTTTAATGGAGCAGTATTTAAAGTAGAAGATTTCGGAGCAAAAGGTGATGGAACGACGGATGATAGTGAGGCTATTAATGACACTATTCATGCTGCTAGTAAAGCAGGGGGTGGCACCATCTTTTTTAAGAAAGGCACCTATTTAGTAACATCCACTATTTTCGTTCCTAAGAATATTTCTATTATAGGTGATGGTAAAACAACGACCACCTTAAAAAGAACCGATGATGCAGTTGAAAGCATCCTAAAGCTTGAAGGGGATCAAACCATACAAAGTATTGGTTTGAAAAGTAAGCTTGGTACATTATTAGCTGGTGACAATATCACCATTCTAGATTGTAAGTTTACTAACTCTATTCAAGGTATCCAAAACTCTTTTACGGTTCATAATTTATCCGTTATCAATAGCTTATTTGATGGTTCAGGGTACGGGATATTATCTAATCAAAATCCTAGTTACAATGTAAAAATTATTAATTGCCTCTTTAAAAACAATACATCTGATGATATAGAAATTAATGCTGAAAGCGAAAACTGGCTAATTGAAAACTGTATTTTCAAAGACAACAAGAGTAAATCCGAAAATGCCGGATTTGCAATTGGTGTAGCTATTAAAGCGAAGAACATTACGATAAAAAATTGCTCTTTCAATAATATAGCTGGCCAAAGTGTACATGTTGAAGCTTCTGCTGAAGTAACGATTATGAATTCAACCTTTAAAAACAGCGGTGTCCACGATTACCCTGGTGATCCGGAAGCAGATATAGCCGTATTATCTAATGCAAAAGTAACCGTGTTAAACTCCATCTTTTATGAATCGGATATGAAATACAGTAAATTAGCTATCTATAATACAGATTTACCCGTTGGAGGAACAGTTACTGTTACATCCTCAAAGTTTTATAATAAAAAGGTAAGCGATCAAGTAAAAGTGATTGATAGTGAATTTATAGGAGATAAGAATAATAAATGATCGTTCAATAGCTACATCGTAAAAAACCATTGGAAAATAACTTTTCTAATGGTTTTTTAATGCTTTGATATCTAATGTATCTGCTTCTCAAACAACACATGCCGATCATTATTTTTGGCAATTTTCTTTATCAGTAGTAGATTGATAATAAGTAGTGCTATAGAAAGAAGGAGCATCATCTTCGTTCCGATGAGAAACAATCCGGAAACCTGCCCAATGACCATAGCTATAACTGGAAGGACGATGATTCCACCAATATTTTGTGCTTCTTGATATGTTTGTACGCGTGCGGAAATAAGAATATTAAGCAAGATTGTAAGCAGCAAAATCATCGGTGAAAGACAGGTGATTAGGATGACCCAATTGCCTGTTGGAAAAATAATCTGATGAAATAAAGGGTAGCTTAAGATATTAATGCTAATGCCTGTCATAATAAAGCTGACAATAGAAATAAAATAAGATGGCAGAAAGGATGCTAGGATTTTGGCGACAAATAACTCCTTTATCGTAATCGGTGCAAACAATAAACTTTCCAACGTACGACGTTCTTTTTCCCCGACAAAGCTGTTTGCTGCTGTGACAGAGGCAGTTACAATCGGCACAAGCAAAAAGAAGGAAGCGAATAAATAATTCACAAAAATATAAATCATTTGTTGTTTAAATGTATCGAGTGCGAGCGAGACATTAGGCACTTCAGCAAGGAATTTCGTCAATAGCTTTTTAACATCTGGTCCCAGCGTACTTTCAACAGCAAAAAAACGGATGCTTGCTATGATGGCAGTCGGTATGACAAAACCTAAAACGATAGGAATAATGATAAGAACCATTAGCAAGCTTTTGCTTCTAATAATCGTTCGGATATCTTTTGTGATTAGCGCTTTGATCACGTTATTATTCATGCAAGCCACTCCTTACTTGAAAGTAAATCGACTCTAGATCTGTATTCATCACTTCTACTGCTTCCACCCAATAGCTTTTCAACAGCTCCTGCAAAAGAGAAGTAATTTGTTTTTTTGATTGCAACGTAAAGATTACTGTATTTTTTCCTTGCTGTTCACATCGATAGCCAGCAAAAGAACCATTTTCTACTATTAAATTTGTAGCAACTTTCACCTTCATCTCTTTCACATATTTGTCCGCAAGTTCTTCTAGTGTTCCTTTTTCTATAATGGCTCCTTTTTCTAAAAAAGCAAAAGAACTGCAAATCGATTCTAATTGATGAAGCACATGGGAACAAATAAAGATGGTCGTTCCCATTTGTTCCTGATATTTCTTTAAATAGGAAAGCACCATTTTAATCCCCTCAGGGTCAAGCCCATTTGTCGGTTCATCTAAAAATAATAGATCCGGCTGATGTAAAAGCGCTTTCGCCAACGCCAACCTTTTCTTCATGCCTGTACTGTATGTTCCTACTCGTTGGTGCTGATGCTGATTTAATTCAAATAATTTAAGGAGTACTTCTATCCGACTCTTGTCTTGAACGCCATAAATCGCTGCAAAAAATGCCAAGTTCTCATAACCGCTCATTTCATGATAAAGACCGGCACTTTCTGTTACGATGCCAACCCGTTTTCTTACGCTATCACTGTTGACCGCAAGATTTAATCCATCGATATAAATCTCACCGCTATCTGGTTTTATCACGCCATTAATTAAACGAATCAGCGTCGTTTTCCCCGCTCCATTCGGTCCCAGCAAACCAAGAATTTCCCCTTTTCCCACTGACAAATCGATATCCTTTAATATTGCTTGATCATCAAAAGATTTTGATACTTTTTTTACTGTAATCAATTGCGTCTCTCCCCTTTCGTTTACTCGTCTGTTAGACAATTTCTATCCAGTATTTGCTATAAACAAACGGAAAAAGGGAGACAAAGACATGCAGTCATCCCCCTATTTCCGTTTTATCATTTCCATCTTAATTCATCAAGCTATCCGCAATTATTTTTTGGACGTTCTCCTTTTCTTCTTCGGACACTACTAAAAGGGCTTTTCCATCTATTCTTGCATCTTCTGCTTTTATTTCATACTGCTGAATACTATTGCGTGTATTTCGATAATTTTTTTCGATGCTTCCCATTTCTTTTAATGAAATATTCGTTTTCACATTTTTACCTAAAGTACCTAGTATATCGTCAAATTTCGTCACAGAGGATAGGCTCATTCCTTTATCAATAATGGCAGTGATTACTTTTCTTTGTCGTTCATTTCTTCCAAAATCACCATGTGGATCTAATTTTCTCATACGGGTATACCCAAGGGCTTGAGGACCATTAAGCTAAATGGCTGGAAATAGTCATGATTATTTTTTTCTTCATTAGAATCTCACTTTCTACCTATCTATTTCTTCCAAAATACCATATTTTTATTTCAAATTCATACTTTTATATCCATATTTTACATTAATACTATTTTCATCAATAGATCGGTTGGAAGCTGCCAACCGAATGTCATATATTCTTCTTGACTTAGAGCTGACTCTAAGTTGTAAACTAAATGCAAGTTTACAGAAAAGGAATGGTATGTATGTTTTCAATTAGTGAAGCGGCTGAGAAGTCTGGAATTTCTTCTTATACGTTAAGATATTATAAAAAGATTGGCATTTTGCCTTCGCCGAAACGAAGGGAAGGAAATATTCGTTATTATACAGAGAAGGATATTGCCTTTATGGTGTTTCTTAAAAGTTTAAAAGAAACAGGGATGTTATTAGAAGAGATTCGTGAGATGGTGAATGATGGCTGCATTGTCGAAAAGATAGAACAAAATATAGAAGCATCTCAACTTAAACCATCGATTCATAAACGAATCGAGATTTTATTGAAGCATCTAGAGAAGATGGAAAAGAAGAAGAAAGAGCTAGATGGTGTAATCTCTACGACAAAAGAAAAAATAGATTACTATTATTCTATTTCCTTTGAGGATGTGAAAAAGAAATGAAGTATCTCAACCTATATCTTCCATTAGTTGGTTTTGCTGTTTTTACAGGGGCTACATTTCATCTTGCCAAATATACAGTTGATTATTTCTCTCCTGCCTCTGCTGCAGCATGGCGTTTCGGCATTGCAGCTATCGTGATGGGAATAGTATTAATTTTTAAAGAAGGCATGAAAAAAGTCGATCTACAAAAAAATAGTATTCCTTATCTTCTTCTGGGCATAATCGGCATTTTTGGATTTAACACGTTGTTTTTCGTTGGCTTAAAATATACCTCTCCCGTTAACGGAGCATTAATTATGGGATTGAATCCTTTATTAACAAGCCTTTTTGCGAGAGTAATCTTAAAAGAATCGATAACGAAAAGACAAATGGCAGGGATTATTTTGGCTTTTATTGGTGTGCTATTTGTGCTTACGCAAGGTTCTTTTGACACAATTAGAAACTTATCCTTTTCTATTGGAGACATTATTATAATGGGAGGAAATATTTGTTGGGCTTTATATGGGGTGTTAGGACGACGCTTCATAAAGGGGGCTACATCTTTGGCTTCTACCACTTATTCCATGATTTTTGGTGCGGTTTGCTTAATGATTTTTTCTTTATTTACACCAAATCCTGTTCCCCTGACAGACATTCCATTTCAAGCATGGGGCAGCATTATATTTATGGCTATTTTTACAAGTGTATTAGGATACCTTTGGTGGAATAAAGGGATAAAAACCATTGGAGCTAATAAAACTTCGTTATTTTTCAACCTTGTTCCAGTGGTGGCGATGATTATTTCTTTTGCAGCTGGTTCCCCAGTTGCTTTCTCGCAAATTATTGGTGCTGTTTTTGTTATTTTCGGTGTTCTAATTGCTTCGGGGATGATTGCTGTTCCAAACAGGGACAGCATTGCTTTTAAATAAAAAACATGTTCTCTTGTCTCAAAAAATGTCTTTTACTGTTTGAGACAAGGGCTATTTTTAACAAAATGAAGACGGCATGGCAAAGGTCCAACCTATGCCATAGAAGCCGCTTGAAAATTTTTTTAGGACTAGACCCCCCCTTCATCAGATTATTTTTTACTCATCAATTGTTCTTCCCCATCTTTGTATACAGGTTTTCGTACTATACACATAATTCCAACAATAAAGAATAGCACCGACTGTATTAGTGTTGCACCTATAGTAAGAAGGAGCATTAGAATAGCAGTTGCAAGTAATATAATTCCTGATTTCTTTGGACTCTTCTTTAGTATAATCATTGCAATGATTCCTAAAACAAACCCCAGTATATGTATTCCCAATACAACCCAGGCATACCATAATTCAATGGATTGTGGCAGCTGTTCTGAAAATTGACTTCCTATAAGAAAGGCTATTGAAACTCCAAGAACAATCACCAGTAATTGAAGAACCAATGCGATAATCCCTAAAACCATTTCAGTTGTTCGTTTCAATTTAATACCTCCTAAAAAATATACCCAATGCTCTATACGTTCTTAATGAGTGCTAAGTTTCATTAATTTGGAAAGGTTGTTTTTTACGTAAAAAAATGGGAGAAGAAGTACTCAGCAGACTGAATACACGTAGACTCCTGTGGGAATGCGAGAAAGACGAGATCCACAGGAGCGTATGCGACGAGGAGGCTCGACGCTCGCCCACGGAAAGCGAAGTGTATTCAGGCTGCGAGTTAAAAGCAACAATCTATAAGAAAACAGCCATTGAAAAAAAACAACTTGGGTACTATCCTATTTCTTCTTATTAGTTTATATCTAGACATTAAAGGACTAATCAATGGATTTATTCACTACTATTTTTCTGTACATACCATTAAACATCACTGGCTTGTCTTCTTTTACAACTAATGCTTGAGAGTATTTTTCATATAATTCTTCAAAATTTAATCCAATGTCAGTTCCTAACACTTTAATAAGAGGTCTAACAAATTTTTTAGGCAATGACAGCTTGTTTTCTTTAGAGGAAAACTTATCGAATAGAATCATTTCTCCATCTTGTTTCAGCACCCTTGTCATCTCCTGAAAGCATTTATCTGCATTAGGTACAACGGAAAGAATGAGACTTCCGATAACCAAGTCGAACTGATTACTGTCAAATCTCATATCTTGAGCATCCATTTCTAAAAATTTAATCGAGGAAGTTTTGAATTTCTCTCTTGCTTTTTTCAACATATCAGGTGAAAAATCAATTGCTGTAATATTTAATTCCGCGTGATTTATTAGTTCTAAGTCAGCTCCTGTTCCTACGCCGACAAATAATATTTTTTGATTGCTATTGAAGTGTATTTCTTGAAATATTTGTTTACGGGCATGAAGAAACAAGCCTGAATTAAAAAAGATATCGTATATAGGAGACCATAATTTATATATCACTTTATTCCATGTATTATTCATTCTCTCCGCCACCTCTAATCTAAGTTCTTTTTACATGTAATCATTATCGATAAAATTCCTCCTAAAGTGAATAAGAACTAACAAGAAGCAACCAAAAACATTTTAAAAATAGTACTAATGGATTATTAAGTCGATTCAATATGTATTGTTATACGTCCGATATATCTAGTGTGTAAGCATAATTATATTAAACTAAAAGGAGCAGAATGTGTGAAAATACTCAAAAATATTACAATCACGAAAAAATTACTGGTAATTATAAGTGTCAGTGCATTAGCGCTTAGTATTGTGGGATTGGTCGGGCTGAATTATATAAAAGAGATGGCAAAGGATTCTGAGAGAATGTATAAAGAGAATTTATTGCCTATCAGCCAGCTGATGCAATTCAGATTAAATACTAGAGCAAACGATGCGTATACACTTGAACTAATGCTTACAAAAGATTCAACTAGAAACGATGAACTATTCAAGGAAATAGACACCAATTTGAATGAAAATAAGACAATTGTTAATACACTGCAAAATAGTATGCTGGAAAGTAAAGAAGTACAATTGATGCAAGACTTTGTTGAAAAGGAAAAGCTGCTAGAAGCTTCTAGAGGTAAAGTATTAAAATTAGCTATGGCTAATCAAAATGAAGAAGCCTATTCACTCTATTCAGAGGAATTGGAGACTAACCGATTAGCAGTAACAAACATACTTAGAGAAATCCAAAAAACCTATATTTCTACTGCTGAACGAATTAATCAGGAAAATCAAGATGGATTAAAACAAGCGACTACTATTGTATGGGTCGTTATTATTGCTGCTCTTCTTCTTTTATTATCACTTGGCTTTTTAATAGCTAAAATGATTATCACTCCAATAAGGGAGATAAAAAGTTTACTTGGGAAAGCTGAAAATGGAGATTTTACGGTAAAAGGAAGCTACCAGTCAAAAGACGAAGTTGGCGAGTTAATGACTTCTTTTAATCATATGACCGCACAGCTTCAATCTACTCTTGCTACTGTAAGTGACTCTTCTCAGCAAGTAGCAGCAGCTTCTGAGGAACTAAGTGCAAGCGCTGAAGAAAGCAGCAAAGCGAGTGAGCATATTACATTAACCATCCAAGAGCTAGCTTACGGTTCGGATAAACAAGTACAAACAGTGGAAAATAGTTCTCGTGCTATAACAGATATTACACACTATACAAAAACTATCGAAAAAAATACCCAGAAAATGACACAAGGCGCCCATCATGCTTCTCAAATGTCATTAGAAGGAAATCAAGCAATCGACGAAGTAAGCAAACAAATGAATTCTATCAATGCTAATGTAAACCGTTTATCCGAAACGGTGAAAAGCTTAGATGAACGTTCCAGTGAAATTGGCAAAATCACCGATGTTATTACTACTATTTCATCGCAGACAAATTTATTAGCGTTAAATGCAGCGATTGAAGCTGCAAGAGCCGGCGAGCATGGGAAAGGTTTTGCCATCGTTGCTGATGAAGTAAGAAAGCTTGCGGAAGAATCATCAAAATCAACCGAACAAATTTCCAAGCTAATTCAACTTATTCAAACAGATACGGAAAATACACTTCAATCGATGAAAAACACATCAGAAGAAGTTCATACAGGACTTAAAGTAGTGGATGTAGCCGGAAGCTCATTCCAAAAAATAGAAATTGCTATTAAAGATGTTGTTGCACAAATTGGCGAAATATCGGAAACATTAAAGGAATTGGCAAGAGGAACAGAGCATGTGAATTCTTCTATTCTTGTCGTAAATGAAGTGGCCGAAGCCTCCGCTTCCAGTACACAAAATGTTTCTGCCGCTACCCAAGAACAGCTTGCTGCTATGGAAGAGATAGCAGCGTCTTCCCAATCTTTGGCTTTGTTAGCAGAAGATCTTCAAATGATGCTTGCTAAATTTAAAATATGATAACTAGATAAAGGAGAGGTTTGAGCAATATCCTACATTTATTTACTATACATGTATGTAAAATGCTAAGCCTACTGACACGAAATAATGCTGTTATTTCGTGTCTTTATTTATATAACTTGCTTTCAAAATAATAGAACCTCTTGTAGAAAGGAGATTCTTTAGCTTAGGCTGTTTTCGTATAGTTTGTTGCTTTTAAACTCGCAGCCTGAATACACTTCGTCCGTTTAGCGAGCGTCGAGCCTCCTCGTCGCATACGCTCTGCTTAAGTCTCGTCTTTCTTGCATTCCCACAGGAGTCTACGTGTATTCAGTCTGCTGAGTATTTCTTCTCCCATTTTTTTACGTAAAAACAACATACTGTGAGAAAACTGCTAATACAAAAAAGAACGATACTTGTCTTTTGGACTAGGTATCGTTCTTTTAATCGGGTCTGATCCCAATGTCATCAACTTAAGGTTCCATAAAATGTTATTAGATTAAACTGTCATAAAAATGTTTTATTTAAAAAAACTACTTAACTTTTCGAAAACACCACAATAATTGCTTTGGATACCTTTTTTGGTATATCAACGATGTGTGGTGATTTTTCAGGGGAAAAGTATTAGTAAACAAAGTTTTTCTGAAGCAAGAAAGAAAATTAAGCCAGAAGCTTTTATCAAACTATTTGATACCATCGTGAATTGGTATTATAAGAAAAAAGTAGGATGCCAAGGGAGGGTAAAAAAATAATATTTCATCCGCCCGGGCATCCTATTGCCTTTTTAAGATCCTATTTATTGGATACCCTTTATGTAAAAGAAATACCCAATTTGTTTGGAGAGGCGTCCGCTCGACTCCTACGGGATTAGCGAGAAAGACGAGACCCCACAGGAGCAAAGCGACGAGGAGGCTCGGCGCTCGCCCCGTGGAAAGCGAGCGGTAAGCCTCGGAGAACAGACCAAAACCCTTACTTCCTACTTAGTTGCTTATTTTCCTTTTTTTGAATACTAGCTTGATGACATTGGGTCCGACCCCTAGATAGTGTTCAATACCCAACTAATTCAAACATTTTCTCTTCATTTTTTTCAATGACTTCAATAACATTTTGAGCTATCGTCGTGTTATATTTTTTATCAAGCCATTTCATAAAGGCCTTTATGGTGCTTATAAATTCTTTAAGCTGCGTTTTGCTTACAAATTCATAGAGGTTAAATAGATCTTTTGTTAATACCTTTGTCCAGAAGCGCTTATCACACTGTCCCCAATCATCAAATGATTTCATTTCTAATAAATACCTTAAATCAAATAAACTTGATCCATATTTTCTAACGGTGTTTGATGATTTTCCCTTTGTTTTCTCTTTAAAGAAAGTGACCATGTCTACTGCGTAAAAATTATCGATTGTATCGGGTGTAAAGCCTAGGTCTTCAAAATATGGGATATCTTCATTTTTTAGTCGAATAGGTCGTGCATTTTGCGGTATCGTTGACTGTAAAGATGATTTTCTTTCAGCTTGTCCTGATACGAATGGCGACAACGACAAACCTAGCTGTTTTCGAATTGTATTAAAATCAGCTGTAACTTCTACTTCTCCAAATTCCTTATATACGGTTTGATATAGATGGTATTCCATTTGTTTTAACCAAATATCGACATCTTCTTTACGATTCATCGCGATCAATTGGCCAATGGTGTAGTCACCAAATTTAAGAATTTTCACATTAACATCTAAGTTACAACTATTTTGTGCATATATAGCTGCGTATCTTGGTACATCTTCCTCCATGTTTAGGAGTAAATTTTGAATTTCAATATGAAAAGGAACGGTTGTCTCTTTTACGTCTTCCTTCAGAAATGTGACGGCCATATTTATTTCTTCCATTTTCTTTTTTATCTTTTCTTTTGCTTCTGCTTTATAACAGTGAATTTCCATATGATTGTTTTCAACAGAAATTACGCCCTCTACTTCAGCGAAATGAACAGCTCCATTTATTTCACTATCTTGGAACACTTTCCAATCCTTTACCCAGCTCACTCTTTTCTCATTAGCGTCCCACTTATCGAATTCGACTTCTTTTTGATTATATAAGAAATCGATTAACACTTGTTCATTTTGAATGTCATATTTGAGCGTATAGTAATGAATGATTTTTGTTTCTCGTATGTCGTCATTCCCTAATAAATCAGCTAACATTTCTGGAAAATAGTTAAATAAAACATGTTCACTGCTGCTTCCTGACTCATTCATTAATTTCTTTACTTTTTCTGCGATTCGATGAACAGCTTCTGGTCCTTCAAAAGCCCTTACTCCATTAAAATAAAATCTATCCCCCATTTGTTCCAGTAATCCAATCGTTCCATACCATGGTGAAAAATAAGGGATATTTTCTTTTACATTAGGTACTGCAAACGTTTCTTTTGTCAAGACATCTTCAAAAAAGATATCATCACCCTTTCTATCGATTGCTTGGACAATTCTTGGCTTTAAATTTACCCAATTCTCAGCCAAAATCTTTTCATCTGTTGCAAGTTTGTGCTGATTTTCTTTATAAAACCATTCAATACCGCGAAGTCCATTATCAAAACGATGGAAAAAATAAAACCAAAATTGAAAGAAACCGAACCCTATTGCAGTCGTTCGTCTAGCTGAGCGTTTATTAAACTCTGCTTCTTTTCGGTAAAATTCATTGATCGATATATTTTTTTCAAGAAAAAATCTCAATTTTTCGATGAGCTGATGCTTCTGCTGTAAAAAGCGCTCTAATTTCACTGTTTCTAGTTGAATAACGTTTTCTTTTTTCAAACAACACTTTTTATACTTTTTGCCACTGCCGCAAGGACATTTATCATTTCTATTAATAGTCATTTATACTCTGACTCCTTTTATTGCAATTAATACTATTATTAAAGCATATATACTGATATAAAAAAACCATTGGAATTAATTGATTTCCCAATGGTTTTTCTTCGTTATCCTATCTTAATGTCACTTTGCTCATGTACTTTTATCATTTCTTTTATAAACGTTAGCATGTCTTCTTTTAAATCGGCATCTTGCAAGGCGAATTCTAAGGTTGTTTTCACAAAGCCTAATTTTTCTCCAACATCGTAACGATTGCCTTCAAAGTCATAGGCAAATACGCGTTGAATTTCGTTTAGCTGCTGGATCGCATCTGTAAGCTGAATTTCGCCGCCTGCCCCTTTTTGTTGTTTTTCCAAAAATAAAAAGATTTCTGGTGTTAATACATATCTGCCCATAATCGCTAAATTAGATGGAGCCGTTCCGAGTGCCGGCTTCTCAATGAAGCTGTTTACTTGATAACGTCTTCCTTCCTGCAAGCCTGGGTCAATAATACCGTAGCGGTTTGTTTCATGGTCCGCAACTGTTTGGACGCCAATAACGGAAGAATGCGTTTCTTCGTATTGGTTAATAAGCTGCTTTAAGCAAGGAGTATCACTTTGTACGATATCATCCCCTAATAGGACGGCAAACGGTTCGTTTCCAATAAAGCTTTTTGCACACCAAACAGCATGCCCTAATCCCTTGGGCTCTTTCTGACGAATATAGTGAATATCTGCTAAATTAGAAGAATAGCGTACTTTTTCCAGCAGATCATATTTCTCTTTTTCTAATAAGTTATGTTCTAGCTCATGAGCATAATCAAAATGGTCTTCGATTGCGCGTTTTCCTTTTCCAGTTACGATAATTATATCTTCAATTCCAGAAGCAATCGCTTCCTCCACTATGTACTGAATGGTTGGTTTGTCAACAATCGGCAGCATTTCCTTTGGCATCGCTTTAGTTGCCGGCAAAAATCTCGTTCCTAACCCAGCTGCTGGTATAATCGCTTTTTTTACTTTTTTCAAAGTTATTCCTCCATTCGAAAGGTAAATAAGACCACTTATTTGCAAAACCACTGTTCTATATAGCGTACATTTATATTACCATTTATTTTGTTAAGTGGAAATAATGAGAGTGGGGCTAAGTTTGACTATTTTTGTCGAAAAGCAACTATTTAAGGGGGATCGGATTTTGTCGATTATTACCGAATAATAGCTAAATCGAAAAAAATGCAACAATCCTAGTGAAAAATGCAACAAAGTGAGGAAAAAATGCAACAATATAGACCGAAAATGCAACAATCCTTATTCCTTTTCCACCCATCGATCTGTTAACTGCAAGTAATTTTACACAAAAATAACAAAATGTTACCACAACACACATATTCTCCTGTATAATTCCAATAAAGGAGGAATTTGTTATGCCTTTTATTTTAGCAATTGTTGTTTTTGGAGTGATGGTGCTTTTTCATAAGCATATAAAATGGTGGCTAAAATGGATTCCTTTTGTTTATTATATTGTTCTTTCATCTATTTTTAACAATGGAAGGCAAAAATTAGAGGAGAAGTATCAATCGCAGCCGATTGAAACGCTATGGGATAAAAATTCGGATTATGTGGATCATTTTGTGCCACTTTTCAACATTCCGCTGCTCTTGATTCTCATCATTTGCTTCTATTTATGGTTTAAACATGCTAAAGAAAAAAAGACAAAGATCAGATTAGGAATTAGTATATTACCTGTAACCATCCT
Source organism: Niallia yueguangensis (assembly GCF_052663115.1). NCBI lineage: Bacteria > Bacillati > Bacillota > Bacilli > Caryophanales > Bacillaceae > Niallia > Niallia yueguangensis. The sequence continues at coordinate 13,779 of NZ_JBQTCX010000002.1, read as the reverse complement.
TTATTTATGGTTCTGTCTGATGATTGTGATGTTTGGTTATCAGCCATAATGGAAAAGCTGAAATAAGGTTCAGTTTATCACAACAAGCAGTTACATGGGACACCAGCGGATTTTGTCGTTTTTTGCAGAATAATCGATAAACGAAAGAAACTCGAAGATAAATTGTGCAAAAAAGAAGATAAATCCAAAAAAACGATGATAAACGTTGAAAAAAAGAAGAGAAATTGGTGACCACCTACATTTAGAAGGGGAGGGTTTGTCGATTTTACCAAATTAGTAAATCAAATCTTTTTTACAAACGGAATGTTCATTTTATTAAAAAGAAAAATGAGTTTGCACGGCAATGAGGATACTCTTCTTAGAAAAAAAGTAAAGAAAACCCTTTTTCATTGACTGATTATTCCAAAAGATATTACGATAAGAATAACTCTTTCAAGCTGAATCAATGGGCATGTAGGTAACCGTTAGAAGAACAGCAGCTTTTTGAGAGTCGTAGGTTATAATTAAAGGGGGCTTTATATTTGGAGAAAACACCGTTTTCACTTGTTTCTGACTCTTTGGTAACTTTACCTGGACGTTTAGGAAACCCTAATTTCGAACTACGTACGGATCCTCGGTCCGATCCTCGAATGGTCGCCGCGATGGCCGCTTTCAACTTAGACGGTTTGACTGCACCATCGCCCGTGTCACCGAGGGATCCACTTGAAGATCGCCTTAAGTTCTTGGCCGCAGCGGAGAGTGGGTTCGAAGCTCTCTTTGCCGGTTTAATGGCGGAGTTGCCGCCTGTACCGGGAATATTGCACTCGACTGAGATGATTACAGGTGTTGATGGCAACGATATCATGCTTTACATCCACCGCCCAAAAGGCGAATCTACGGCAGCACTGCCTGGCGTACTACATATCCACGGTGGAGGCATGACTCTGCTTAGCACTTCAGGTCCGGTTTACTCAAGGTGGCGTGATGAGTTGGCAGCAACCGGTATGGTAGTTATCGGCGTCGAGTTCCGCAATGCTGCGGGTGTTCACGGTCCACACCCTTTCCCAGCAGGCTTAAACGACTGTACCACTGCACTAGAATGGGTGCATTCAAATCGTGAATTACTTGGCATCTCAAAGCTAATCTTAGCAGGTGAATCTGGCGGAGCTAACCTTGCACTGGCCACAACCATCAAGGCCAAACGCAATGGTCGACTCAAAGCAATCGACGGCGTCTACGCTCTTGTTCCCTATATCTCGGGGGCTTACGGATGGAGCGACGAGGACAAAGCCAGAGAATTTCCGTCGCTGTTAGAGAACGACGGTTACTTCATTAATTGTTCGCTTAACGAGGTGATTGCTTCTGTCTATGATCCAGAGGGGATTAACACTAATAACCCTCTTTGCTGGCCATATTGGGCTACAAGTGATGACCTAGCAGATCTTCCGCCGCACGTTATTACTGTCAACGAACTTGACATCTTCCGTGATGAGGGACTTAGCTACTATCGTAAGCTTGCTCAAGCTGGAGTTAATGTTACTGGGCGTAGTATTACTGGAGTCTGTCACGCCGCAGAGGTCATGTTCCGTAAATCGATGCCGGACATGTACTTGTCAACAATCCATGACGTCAGGGCTTTTGCTAACCGGGTTTAACTAGGTACCAGGATATAAAACGGTATACTGGGCAAATAGCCTCCACAAAAAAAGCGAATGGTCGAGCCACCCATGCTCTACCATTCGCGCCATTCTTCTGTTATATCTTCTTCCCATTGCAATCCGGCTATGCTTGCAGCTTCGACTATAAATTCGTATAGTTCTTCTCTTTCCATCGTTTCGATAAAGTATTCGAATGTTTCGTTTATCTCATTTAAGCGTAATACTACATTTTTTACACATGCGATAACGGCTTCGTCTGTTGTATTTTCGCCAAGGTTTTGTAGCTGTAAAATAAATGCATTCAACACTTCATTTGTTGCTTCCAAATTTTCCTCTGTAAAAAGGTCATCGCCTTCTTCCAGTCTTTCTTCCCAGGCAACAGTTGGTTTTATTAATTCTGCAAATTTCATCGCATCCTCCAGATTTGGATTTTTACCTTTATTATAAAAAAATCCTGCTTAATCTTCCAATCCCATTGGCAAATAATAAGATAAATTATTCGTGATCGTTCCGCCGATGCGATAGCCTGCTGCCGCTGCCTTTCCGCTTACTAAAAAGCTGCCGATCAATAGCTTGCCTTGTTGTTTTCCTTTTTCACTGTTAAAACTTATCTCGGGATGCTCGATATATTGCTGGTAAACAGGCAGATAATCGGTATATGATGTTTGGCTGTCTGCATGTGCCAGCTTTCCTTCATGATTATAAATTTCGACCGTATCCCCTTCTCTACCGAATGCTGGCTTTTTCACAAATGGCAGGCCTGATTCTAGAAAATAATCCGGCTCTAAAAAGGTTGGCAGAAAATATTCTTCGATCCAGTCATGCTCTTCTTTTGTAAAAAAAGCATGGTTTTCTGCATGCAGTCCCCATATAACTGCCTGCACCGCTTTGTTTTGCAAAAGAAACGCAGACGGTGGGTTGATAATGTTCAGTTTCCCCTCTTCCACTAATTCTAAAAGCCACAAGCCGATTTTATTGCCATCCTCATCTTCATCGCTGATTAAATTTTCAATCGGAAACGTTTGGCGGTACAAAACATCAATTTTGTTTCCTTCCTCATCAAAAAGACCGACCCCTTTTTCGATTTGCAGTTTATGAAGGGGGATGAATCTGGATGGCACCCCGGAGATTTTTTGCAAATAAATAACCGTTTCTCTGTCTTCAATATTGTCTTCATGGGCAGTAAACACCACCGTTTGCTGCTGAAGTTGTTGAATCGTCGTTCGAATCACTTCTCCGAGAAACATATCCATGCCTTCATTCGGATTTTCCACTGAAAATTCTTTGCACACTTTTCCGTTTATATAAAAAAGTTCTTTAATAAACGTTGGTGTATCGCTGTTTATTTCAATACATTTATAGCTGGAGCCGGATGGAATGAGGTCGAGGCGAGAAATCACACTTTCAACAGGCAATGTTTTTAACCGGAGAAAAGCAAGCGTCTCTTCTGGAAATCCCATCTCTAGCAATGTTTGATCAGGCACTTGCCGCAATAAATCGCACACTTTGAAAAAAATGCTGCCAATTCGTGTACTGGCAATACGAAGCTGCTGCAACTGTTGTTTTTTTATCATGGCGGTATCATAAAGGGCATACTCTTCGTTATAAAGATCTGCCCAAAATGAATCGATTCGACTGTAAAATTGCTGTCTTTTTTGCTGATAATGAGACATTATGACTCCTCCCCAATATCCTTCACATACAGGACATAAACGCCCCTATCTTCATCAATTTCAGAGGACGTTACTGCTTTTTGCCCGATAGCAGGAATATCGATGATGTCTTTTAATAGATAGCGGATAATATCAAAATGGGCGCTGCACGGAATCACCGTAAGCAACCGGTAATTCTCCGCTTCCCTATGTCTGCGAATCTCGATATGTAATCCTTTTCCACGATAGTTTTGCTCATCTAATCCAGATGAATTTCTGCCGATATCTTTCAATACAAGAATTTCTTCGTCTTCTGCCATCTCATTGGAAATGAGTTCGTATTGCTGCCCTCTCATAATAAAATACGTACAAAGCTGGCGGGCGTATAATTCATCGACGCCAACAGTCGGAATTTCATATTCGTAAAACGGCTGATAGTCGTCATTGCCTTTATCAATAAAATAGGTGAGTTTTTTCATTTGTCTTCATCCTTTTTAATAACATAAGAAAGATAACATTTTTCTTCGGGGCTGAACAAGGCGCTTGCGCTTTTCTTAATAAGATAGACACTTCGCCACAATCCAGCCGATTGCAATTGACAGAGAAAACAGCATCATGCCTACTGCACGATTGTCGTCCTCAATTGCTTTATGGATGCTGAAACGGATTGTGATTACTTCTGCTAAAATAAATACAACAATTTGTACGACAATGCCGATAGCTCCCCAAATTGCCATATCAACTAATGAAACAGAATATTCCGCTGCTGCTCCAAGCACAATCGCAAGCCCGATTACTTTTCCGCCAAGCACGTATGCGGCACTAAGATTTTTTTCAGCAATCAGTTTCATTTCTTTTAATTTCGGTGTACTAAACATAAATAAAAGAATGCCGATTACTAGTAAAAGCAAAGCCACCCCTAAATAGGAGGCAAAATTGATATATAAGTTCATGTTATTCTCCCTTTCTTTTATCCTCCGTAACTTTTTGAACCGCTGCCAAAACCAGAGCTTCTTTTCACTGATTTACTCGTTTCACTTGAACTTCCTGAATCGACCGAAGAACTGTTAGTTGAGTTCCTGGAATTCACGGAAGAATTTTTACTAGAAGAAGTTGGCGATTTATAATATTTGCTGTTATGTAAGGCTGACCTTGAGTTATAATAACTGCCTCCGTAAAAATAATGCCCATAATGGCTGGAATGACGGTCCTCACATTCCCAAACTCCATCATCGTCGTCCCATTCCCACTTATCACAATTCGCATCAGATGGCGGATCAGGATTTTTTTGTGTGGTTGTGTACTCTTCATCCGTTTGGTTATTGCATGCTGCCAAATTCAACATAAATGCAGTGGAAATAATTCCTGTCATTACTTTCGTTGTTTTTCCCATTTATTTCACCCCTTTCAGAAGATACATACGATTAATAAATAAAAAAGATTCTAGCATTCGAATTTTAGTATAGCATTTTTTAGGAGATGAATTTGGGGTTTCGCAAAAAAACTGCAACCTCCCATTGAGATTGCAGCTTTTCTTGCCTTTATTGTACTTGTTTTTCATTCACATATTCGATAAAATCACTTGTTTTTTCGTAGTCTGCTTTTAGATTGGCTGGGATGTCATCACCCTCTATATCTTTTGGATTAATTCCGATCTTTTGAACATTTTTATAAACGAATTGAATCGTTTTGTCATAAAGCTCCGTATATGCTTGCTCACTGCCAGATAAAATACGTGTAATGAGCTGATTATACTCGTTCTGCTCCTCCATCCTCATCCCTCCTTGTTGTTTTATACTATATATTGGTAGGATATCGGGATTTCGTTCGATTTTTTCAAAAAAAACACCCCGTGATTCTATTTTTTAGAACAATGGAGTGCTTCGTGTTATTTTTCTTTTATCCAGTACAAAAATGATTTGGATCGTGGTCTGTTCCCCATGTATGATAAACTTGTATCATCAGATTTTACCAATATTTCATATGATTGGGGGAAATTTTATGAAAAAAGAGAATTTAATCGGCGCTTTAATCATAGGGTCTTTAATTGGCATAATTGGATTTGTGATGCTGTTTTGTAGTGTGAAATTTGGTGTGTCACGTGCGGAAAATTGGTTAGTAGAGCAAGGTGGAGCCGATCCTAATACTTACAATACTATGTTGAAGGGCTATATAAATAATTTTTTAGCTGCTGGAAGCATATTATCAGCATTCGGGCTTTTCATTACTACTTTAGCCTATTTTAAGCTGAGTACTATTAAGGAAAAATCAATTTGAGGGAGTTGACATTTGGTTATAAAAATAAACATTTCTAAAGGTATTCTCGGGAGCTTTCAATGAAGCTTACTTATTTTTTATAAAAAAGACAAGAGGGCTAAAGGAAACACCCCGTTACTGTTACTATATCGGGGTGTCGCAAATTCTCTATTTTAAGGATTCAGCTTTGAATCCTTTTTATGATTAACAATACTGAAATACACCATTGGATTCAAAAAGTTAAAAGCTATAACTGCTAAACACATAAAGGTAGTAACCTCATCTCCACCAAGACCAAGTTCATCGACAATAATTGCATCATAGTATATAACTTGAGCAGATATGATTAAAGAGACTAACGATAAACTGATAACAGCAAACCCATTAATGAATTTTCGTCTTGTTCTAGGAAAGATAATCATAACAAACAGAATCAAAGCAAAAATGATAAACATTGATGAAAATAGGTCTTAATAATGTAAAAGACCCGGATATTTCAAACAAATCGTAAGTGTACATATTACCTCCAAATTATTATCTTGAATGAGTATTAATTAGAAAATTATGACAACCACAGTTTATCACACGTTGCATCTGTTGAGAACAGCCAACTAGTATTAACATTTTTATTGAATACTTAATATCGTATAATTTCCTGCGGTATTTTTTTAAGGGGCCATGCTTTTTTCGCGGTAATTTCTTTTTTTTCGCGATGCTCCCACTTTTTCTCGCGGCATTTTCCTTTTTTTCGCGGTACTCCACTTTTTCTCGCGGCATTTTCTTTTTTCTCGCGGTACTCCACTTTTTTTCGCGGTAGACAACATCTTTCTCTCGATTATTTCATTTATACGTACTTCATTCTACTTCCACGCGGTAATCCCTGTTTTCACCATCCAAACAACAAAAAAACAAGCGACTTCCTTATATCCCAGCGCTTGTTTTAATGAATTCTTCTCTTAATATAGAATATGTCTTTAAATCCTGATGTTTTCCTTTAATCAACATTCCTTTTCTCATGATGCCCTCGAAGGACATTCCTGTTTTTTGCATTACTCGTTCTGATCCGATATTTTCCGTAAAACATCTTGCTTGAATGCGGATTAAATCCATTTTTTCAAAGCCAAATTTGATCAGTTCTTTCACTGCTTCTGTCATAATGCCTCTACCCCAATAATCTTTGGAAAGAACATAACCGATTTCCGCACTTCTATGATATGGCTTCCACCAAACAAAATCGACCGTGCCAATTAATTCTCCGCTCTCTTTATATTCGATTCCCAAAGGAGCTACTTTCTTATTGTGATATTGATTGAGTACAAATTGCAAAAAACCTTTTGTATCTGACAATGTTTGGTGCGTATCCCACGTAACATATTTTGTTACATCGTCGTCCGAACCGTACGCATACATATCGTCTAGATCTTCCAACGTTATTTTTCTAAGAATAAGACGTTCGGTTTGTAACGTAGGCAAATCACCGTATATTTCATCAATCTCCATAAAAATCTCCTCTGTTATTGTAAAATGAAATAACGTTCCTTCAGAATTTTTAAATGATGCAATTCATGTCCAGCGATAATGTATGCGATGGAGTTTGCGGATACTTCTCCGTTGTTCGCATAGCCCATTCTTGCTGGAGTCCCTTCTGGCAATCCTTTTAAAAGCGCAATTGTTGACTGCCTCACGATTTTACATTCCTCAACTAAATCTTCCATGGAACGGGCAGAAAATATCGCTTCTTTTACATATTCTTCATCATTGTATCCTGCAAGAGAGGTTTGATCGCCTCTTGCTATACGCAATGCCCGATATTGCATAATCCGCTCTGTTTCTGTAATATGTCCAATCACTTCTTTTACCGACCATTTTCCTTCTGCATAACGAAAGTCCGCTTGTGTATCCGTTAAGCTCATAAGTAGAGAGGATGTTTCATCAATCTGCTTCGCAAGGTGTTCAATAATGCTTCCTTCCCCGACAAGATTTATATAATTTTCAAAATAAGCTGGATATTCTCCCTTTACTGGTGTTGAGAACATATGCACATCTCTCCTTTTGTAATAAACTCGTTTACTAATCTATTCTCCATTTTTGTCTGCTATCCTGCTTCAATAAAAGTCGAATCTGGATTTTATCTTTGTTTTTATTGGTTTTATCTTCGTTTTTTTAGATTTATCGATTTTTTTACAAAATTCGACAAAAACCATAAAAGGGATATAAGGTTTGAGTATCCAATATAATAAATAAACGATAATGGAGGTTAAGATTTGAAAAAAAAGTATGTTTGTATGTTTGTTTTTTTCCTTTTACTAGTTGGCTGCTCGAATGAGTATAGTGAAAAAGAGGATTTCACTTATTCTCGTCTTCAATCTAACTTCCCAATTCCTGCTAATGCGAAAGAAAAACGAGGAAACGCCACAAAAGATAAATCCGTTTATCAAAAATATGAACTCATTAGCATTGGAAAGGAAACAACAGAAGATGGAGAAATTCATCCTACTGATTATTTTGAAAAAATTAAAGAAGAAGGGTGGAATGAAGAAAAAAACTTTGAAGGGAAAGCTTACGTATTTCAAAAAGACAAACAACAAATTTATTTAGAACTTCACACAGATTACTTCGAATTGACGAAACTAGAATAATAGAAACAGCTGTTTGACGTTTTCCCCGTCAAACAGCCTTCTATCGTTTAGTTATAACCACGTTCTCCATATGGCTGAAATTCCTCTAGCCATTTGTCTTCTAATTTCTGCAATTCTTCTTTTTCATTAAAATAAGGATCATTTTTCTTTTTCAAAATCTCAATCACGTCCACTGTGAAGCTATCCTCTCCAAATTGTTTCCATTCTTTTGCAAGCTCTCTATTTGTATGGCCACCTTTATTCAACATAAATTTGACGCCATTTAATGTTTTAATATTTCGTGTACTTCCAATAAACACTTTACCGTTTTTTTTGTTTTGAATTTTGTATATGCCTGCTTTAATCGGTGTTTCTTTATAAAGCTGCTTTAGTTCTTTTTTTCGATCCATTTTCATTCACCTATTTCTTTATTTTTTCAGCCAATAGCTGCTGCCATCTGCTTTGCGGTCTACAAAGCCGTACTCAATTAAATATCTGCGAATCAGCACATAGTCGTCATAAATCGCTGTTAACACATCATTTAATTCGTTTTCTGTATATTTTTTGTCATCATCTAAGCGGTTTGTTATTTCCCGAAGCACCATCAGCTTTTGTTTTTCCTTTAACGGAAATTTCTCGAGCTTTCCTTCTGAAAAATATTTACTAACCGCTTTTTGTTGTTCTTCTTCTGTTATGTTGTACCGTTCATCGACCATTTTCGCTTGTTTATGAACCGGGACAAATGCAGGAGTATGCTGATCTTTTTCTTTTAACAATTCCATTAAGGCTAAAAATGTTTTCGCTTGCCGCTCTTTTTCTTTTAAAACAAAACGATGATGGCGAATCGTAGAAGCACTGCCAATGCCAAGCTCCTGCTGCACCTCCGCATCGCTTTTTCCTTGATAAAAAAGAGAAAGAAAATTATTTTGGTGCTCTGTCATTCCGGTAAGCTTTTTATCTAAGCCTATTAAGTAAGCAAAAACAGACTGATGCTTTTCCTGAATATGAATTTGCATGTATTTCTCTGCTTCATATAACATATCGTCCTGAGGATATATAATGCCTTTTTCGACGGTTTCTCCACAAAGTAAGCAGACATACCCCTCTTTTTGTTCTATATAGCCTTGTTTTAATTCCTCTACCGCTGCATCCCAAAATTCCATTTTTTAAACACTCCAAATTATTGTTTATATATAAACAAATATTTTCAACATATGTTGGGTAATACAATATATACTATTACACACATCAAGGATATTCAATGATTTAACAAACATTTTATTATTTTGTTTATAATTTTATAAACAAACATCCTTAATGTTTATAAAATTAAAAAATATTAGAAACGCATGCAAGCTCGTACCAGTTAACTCGACTTTCAGGTATACATGTTTCAAACTATTTTTCTCACCATTTATTTAATAGATTAATGAACTTGTCCAACCTTTTTTCTATCAATTTGAATAGTATAGATAGGGGATATCCTTCTTAAAAAATGATGAAAGAAACTTAAAATTTTAAGAAAGGAGTAATTCTAATGCGTGATAAACCTTCTTATCGCAGAATTGAGTTAGCGCTGCCTGCACTGCCAGTGGGACCATCTCTACCGCCTTTTATTTATTTCGATGTGGATACACGCTTTACTCCCTCTCAAACAAATCGTATTCGAGCTTTAATTCTTATTGTGATTACGTTCTGGCAACAACATTTTTTCCAACTAAAAAAATCCAGTCCTTACCTGTCGCAACTTAATTCATGTACACAAAAATACGCAACCCATAATTTAACACCTCTTTGGTTTAAAGGACCTCGTATTACGAGTGGAACAGAAGCTATCAACCTTGCGATGAACACATTAACGCAACGTTTTAGTGAAAATGGTACGGGTAATGCTGCTGCAGCAAAAATTAACTACTACATTCCAGAACCAAGAGAGCATTTCAACATACGAGCTAACACAGCTAAAAAGCAGTTCAAGGTTTCTTTAGACGTTACAATCAATCCAATATTGCTTGACGATCCTTCAATTACAAAACTTAATCTAGCTGGTTCTTTATTGCATGCCTGGTTTCATCGAATAGGATTTGATCACCCTAAAGATATATACACCACATATTTCATTGCAGAAGCACCAATGTGTATCATGCGTGGATTTCAAGAAAAGGCACCTGGTCAAAGTGATGCTGTTTTCACTCAATTCTTCGATTGATAAAAGTTTTCGAAATAATAAAGATTTAAAATATAAAAAAGAAGAGCTTATAGGGGTATCACTAGCAAAACGCAATTTATAAAATGAAGGATACTCCCGTATAAAAAATCCCAATCTGTCATTTACGTTACTGAAAGATTGGGATTTTATTAAAAATTCCGTCATTTCATTGAGTACACTTATAAAAACTAGCAATACATAATAATAAATTTTTAACGCCTCTTAAAACAAGGTATGAATTAAGTTTTTTAATGTTTGATTAAAAGGAAACTGCTTATAAACACTGCTGGATTACAAAAAAGTGCTTATACCACTTCAAAGTGCGTACTTCTCAAATTTGGTTCCTTCATACAAAATAACAGGGAACAAATCACATTAGAGAAGGAGCTGCAAAACTATGAATCATATACCTCAAATCAAACGCAATGTAGCACTAGTGATAGGCGCAAATGGAGTCATTGGCCGAAACCTTATTGATCATCTCGTTACACTCCCTAATTGGGACGTCATTGGCGTATCACGTCGAGGTGGAGAATCTGTTGGCCGTGTTCGATATGTGGCAGCGGATTTACTCGACATAGAAGACACACGTAAGAAGCTAAGCGGTTTAACTGAGGTAACACACATCTTCTATGCCGCCTATCAGGACCGACCAACTTGGGCAGAACTTGTTCCACCTAACCTAAGCATGCTAGTGAATACTGTAGATGCAATCGAACCAATTGCGTTGGGGTTAAAACATATCAGCTTGATGCAGGGATACAAAGTATACGGAGCACATCTCGGTCCTTTCAAGACACCAGCCCGTGAAACAGACGCTAACCATATGCCGCCCGAATTTAATGTTGATCAGCAGGTTTTCTTAGAAGAAAGGCAAAAAGGCAAGTCTTGGACTTGGTCAGCAATCCGTCCTTCTGTAGTTTGCGGCTTCTCACTAGGTAACCCTATGAACCTCGCCATGGTTATTGCAATCTATGCCTCCATTTCGAAGGAGCTTGGACTTCCACTGCGGTTTCCAGGCAAGCCGGGTGCATATACCAGCCTCTTGGAAATGACGGATGCGGGGCTTCTCGCAAAGGCAACAGTTTGGGCAGCGACTGAAGAACGGTGTGCCAATCAGGCATTCAATATCACAAACGGTGATTTATTTCGCTGGGATGAATTATGGCCGAAGATCGCTCACTACTTTGGATTGGAAATAGCTCCTCCATTACAGATGTCACTTGATGTAGTTATGGCCGACAAAGATCAACTTTGGAACAAAATGATCGAGAATCATGGGCTTACCAGGCATTCGTATAAAGAAGTATCTTCCTGGCAATTCGGTGATTTTGTTTTCTCTTGGGATTATGATTTCTTTGCAGACGGAACAAAGGCCCGCCGCTTTGGTTTTCACGAATACGTTGATACCGAAGCAATGTTTATTAATATCTTCAACGATTTCCGCAAACGCAAAGTCATCCCCTAAAATTAAAAAGCCGACCTTCGTATACAATTGGTCGGCTTCTTATATGTTTTCTACGTCTTTAAGATGTGAATTCGCCAAAATGGTAGCTCTCCCCTCATACTTCCTCTCTATATGCGTATCTCCCCATCTACACATTAGATGCAGAACCTCCTTTAAGCTCCATCCGTATTCTGTCAACTCATACTCCACTTTTGGTGGAACTTGATTATAAGAAATGCGCAAAATGACCCCTTCATCTTCAAGCTCACGCAGGTGCTGTGTTAACATTTTTTGAGTTATTGCTGGTATCAAGCTTTTCAATTCACTGTTTCTTTTCTTTCCAAATGTTAAATGAAAGAGAATCACAGGTTTCCACTTTCCCCCGATTACTTCCAAAGTAGCCTCCACTCCAGTGTTGTAAATCTTATAAGAATTCTTCATTGTACTCCCTCCTTTGGTCAAAATCTTGCATATGTCCTCCTTTGTTTTCCCTTTAATGATTATGTTACTTTTATTTATAACATACTATAAATAAATTAAAGAAATCCGGAAAGATGAAGTATTTAAAAAACAAAAGAAGAAAACAACGTTTGTTCGTTCAGTTATTGTTATATTGAAGCTGCTGTTTTATTCATCAAAATGTTGGCTAACATCTTATTAAAATATCGTTAATTTAACTAATTCCTATATAAAAATGAATGATACTTTTAGTACTCCTACTGGTTCTATTTCCCATTAAATATATCTCTCCAAGTGATTTGATTTCCAATTTGATTAAGAACATAGCCCCTTTCTTTCTTAAAAGTAAGGGGCTTGCATGATGTTCCATCTTGTTGTTTAACTATTTAATACCCATCCAAGTTATATCTTATGCGCTTTCCTTATGTTAGGTTTATTAATCTTAAATTTAAATTTTAATCGTTATTCTGCTTAAGATTCGCTAATTTCCAACCATCTTTTGTGATATTAGCGGGAAGAAACCTGTGGAAAAATAGGTGATAGTTATCTATCAAACTTGTCTATACAATCACCCTTCTTCTCAATCCTTCCATGCAATACATGCAGCAATTTAAATTTAAGGGTTTAGGTCTATTTCTTTTAAATTAATGTATAGTAATCAATCAAATTGGAAATCCTGCTATTAGTTGTGTTATGCTATCATTTCTACAAACAATTTAAAATTGAGGTGTGTTAATATGAATAAAACAGAATTGATCAATGCTGTCGCTGCACAAACAGAATTAACAAAAAAAGATGTTTCAAAAACGATAGATTCATTATTTGAAACTATCTCTACTACTCTTGCTAAAGAAGAAAAGATCCAGTTAATTGGATTTGGTACGTTTGAAGTACGTGACCGCGCAGCCCGAACAGGCCGCAACCCTCAAACAGGGGAAGAAATTCAGATTGCTGCTTCTAAAGTTCCTGCTTTTAAACCTGGGAAAGAACTAAAAGAAGCTGTTAAACAATAACGAACAAAAAGCGCTAAGGAAACTCTTTTCATCTTTAGCGCTTTTTTATATGCTCTCCCACTTTCATTCACAAGCATCTAAATTGACATGTATCTGCTTTATCTCAAGGATATTGAATAATTATTTATTGTGATTCTTTGATCTTCACACTTTATTTACTGAAAAAATGTCTTGCTCCATGATGGAAGCAAAGCACCGGTTTAGTTGGAGAATAAATTACTTATAAAACGTTATCAACTATTTGTTGAAAAAACTAGAAATAATAAAAGGTGTTAAGCAGATTCCATAGAGAATGAGCAACCATTGGAACAAGAATATTGTTTTAACGGATTGTAAGAATACCAAGCCCTAGGCCTAATTGTTATTTAACCCGCAGCATGAATACACTTTGCTTTCCGCGGACGAGTGCCGAGCCTCCTCGTCGCTGTGCTGAGGTCACTGAAAAAGTGGATGCTATGAAATATAGATAGTGAAAATCAAGCATATAA